>NZ_PNJW01000009.1 GCF_013822155.1 Flavobacterium sp. | reverse complement strand
TTTGAAGGATTGAACACGGATTAGATGGATTAAAGGGATTAAAAGGATTTTTTAAGGATATCGCTTCGCGATAAGGGGATTTTCACGGTTTTATTCGGTTTATTAATTTTTTTAGTTCTTTTAGTTTCTTGATTCCTTTGGTTTGAAGGATTAAACGGATTTTAATGGATGTTTTAATAACTGCCAGCAACTACATATACTAAAAACATTATAAAAGTAAAAAGCAATCATAAATGATTGCTTTTTTTGTGGTGGACGTTCTTGGAAAACCGCGAACTTAATCACTCTGCGAATATATATTATTTTTATTCTTATTAATAGCCGCCGATGTAGAAATTCTAAACAACTTCAAACAATTATAACCCTCGAAGGGTTTGGAACCCTTCGAGGGTTAATAGAATAAGCTCTTTGTGGGTTTTAAGCTGAGTTTTGTTGTTGGTCTGAGCGTTTGAGGGTGATGTTGAAATCGAGTCTTGCGTTTGGGGTGAAGACTAGAAAGACTCTTTCGGTGATGTATCCGTCGCGTTTGAAGGTTACGGGGAAGACGCCTCCGGGGATTTTTTTGAATTGGTAATTGCCTATTTCCGTTGATTTTGTGGTTTTGTTTATTGGTGTTTCAATGGTGATGGTGACTTGTTCGATTGGTTGTCCGAGCTCGTCGGTTATTTTTCCTCTTAGGGGGAGTTTTCGGTGACCTGTTTCGATTATTTTTCTTGATTTGAAGTAGGCTTCATGGAAGGTTGCTTCTTTGAATTTTAGCATGGTTACTAATTTATCGATGCGGTAGAGCAGTTTGTCGTTTTCTTTGAATAGTTCTTTTATTCTGTCGGTGCAGGTTGTTCGGGTTATGATTGCTGCTCTGGTTTTTGGTAGCATGGCATTGTAGAGGATGATGCTGTCTTTTAAATCTGAAATTGTGGCGTTTGTTACACCGTATTCAAGGAGGTTTGCGAGATTGGCAATGGCAATGTCGTGGATGTTAAGGCAGGCGTCGGCTATGCTGGTGTCACGGAGTTTTTTCATGTCGGAATAGGCATAGGTTACTTCCATTTCAAGGACTTCGTTGTCTATGGAGATGGCGTATGCACAGATTCGGGCAGCGATTTCAAATCCTTTTTGGGTCATTTGTTCTCGCAGTTGGTCTTTTGACATTCGGTTTCCCGTTCTGTTGAGGGATTGCCCGTTTTGGTATGTTCTTATTTTGGCTACGTTATCGCTAAAGTTTGTTTTTAGGGTATTGATTTGTGGCATTTGTGCCATGATTTCGGGAGCAGTGTTGTTTAGTAAATCTACTACTACAATTTCCATTGACAATTTGTCTTCTTGTTTTGCATTCATAAATTTTATTTTTTTAAGTTTTTACCCTATTTATTTTACAGTGGTTTAATCCTTAGTGTATTACAAATCTAAAGACATTTTTTTCTTACAGCCAAGAAAAAGGGTAAAAAACTGGTCAAAAAGCGGGTTTTTTGTAAGATTTGCTGTAAAATGCTTACAATAAAATCGATTAAGTGTATGATTTTATCGTTTAAGTGTTGTTTTTTGCTTGGGGAGGGTTGGGATGATTTTTTTGATTTTTTGATTTTTTGATTCTTTTGGTTTGAAGGATTGAACACGGATTAAATGGATTAGACGGATTTACGCGGATTTTTTATGGATATCGCTTCGCGATAATTGGATTTTTACGGATTGATTACGTTTATTATTTTTTTTAGTTCTTTTTGCTTCGACAGGCTCAGCATGACATTTTTGATTGTTTCGTTTTTTACATGAAAGGAAACGTTTGGACGTTCAAAGGGTATTGTTTTGTTTGCGAAGGGGAATGTCTTGAAAGAAATTAGCACACTCCAGACCGAAATGTAAACGCTCTAGTCCGAAATTGAAACGCTCCGGTGCGAAATAGAAACGTTATTATCCGAAAGGGAAACGTTTTAGTTTGAAATGAATACGTTTTGGTTTGAAATGAATACGTTCTGGTGCGAAATGGAAACGTTCTGATGTTAAATTGGGAGGTTTGTGGGGATGATGGGGTTTAGTGATAAAAAAAACGCTTCGGTTGGGAAGCGTTTTTTTTTATGTTTTTTGATTAAGGGTTATTGGGTGGAGAAGTTGATTTTAACGGTTTCTTCGGTGCCATTGTCATCAAAGTCCCATTGGTCTGTGGCTTGCATGGTTGTTTCGGTTAAGGAAGAAATGGTTGCTGAAGTAGCGTCATCACCTTCAAAAGTAAGGGTAATGATGTTTCCACTTAATGACCAAGTGCCATTCACGGTTTCGGCAACTAATGGGTCACAACTCATGACAAGGTATTCTTCGAAAGTTCCTCCGGATATGAATTTGATGTAATCTCTTGCACAATCTGAATTTTCATAAGGAATGGTTTGTCCGTTTACTTCATAACTTACATAATACCATTTTTTGGCTATACCGGCTTCGGTAACGGCTGTAGAATCATTATCATCATCTGAACAATAAGAAAATGATAATGACATTGCTACGAGAACGAATAATGTGATTATTTTTTTCATGATTTGTTAATTTATGGGTTTATTTCACACTTAAAATTACGAAAGATTTGTGAGATTGAAAAGGTTTTTTCGGTTTTTTTTGAGTTGCTGAGAAGCTGAGTTGCTGAGTGGTTTGGGGATAAAAAAAAACGCTTCGGTTGGGAAGGGTTTGAGGATGATTTTGAGAAGCAGGTTTTTGTTTGTGGGTGATTATATTTCAAAACTTATTAATGAAAACTTATTGTACAGCAAAATAGTAGAGTTAGTAAAAAAGAAACAGTAATTAGTGCAAACAAATATACCGCTTAAAGAAAGCCAACGGTCACATCACTAATGTTGCAAAAGCATGTTAAGTGGTTTTAGATGAAAGATGTTATTTTTATCATGAGTCTTTTCTTCGAATGAGAGTTTATTGGTTATTTTTTTGAAGTTTTTTTATTAGACTGTTAAAAATAATTATCAGAAAAAACAAAACTTTTAAATATAGTTATTACTTTAACCAATTGTTTAAAGGATAGTTATATGAAAAAAAATCTGTTTTTACTGTTGTTTATGTGTAGCTTAGTCAGTTCTGCACAGTCTTTTGAATGGATTCAAACACCTCCGATTAATTTTAATTCTTCGCCGTCTTTAATTGGTTATACGACGACTTGTGATGCCTTCGGAAACATTTATGTGACCGGTTTTTCAAATAATTCTTATAATTATACTGATATTTTTGGTGATTTATTTTATAATAAATATTCAGTTTCCGGTGAATTATTGTTTTCTAAAACGTTTACCGGAAAAGGACAAGTTTATGCTATTCAAAGTGATTCATCAGGAAATACTTACCTTGCTGTTTCTTATATTCAATCTATCACTATTGACGAAACAACCCTGTCTACCTCCAATCAAGGAGTGCAACCGGTCTTGTTAAAATTTGATGCGAACGGCACACTTGTTTGGCACATTGATATTACTAGTTTTGATTCGTCCATGGATTATTTTAAATCAATCGCCATTGATAATGCTGATGCGATTTATATCTGTTATGATAATTACTATTATTCTTATGTGAAGAAATTAGATACAAACGGTAATGTGCTGCTCACAATTGAACAACAATATGTGAATATCGTTTCATCCGTCAGTGTTGATGATGAAGGGTATATTTACACTGCTGGGGCATGTGCCAATTCAAATTCAAAATATGCAAACGTAACTGTTCCTGCTCCGTTTTCCTATAGTACTTATGTTGCTAAATATTCACCAACAGGAGTTTTTCAATGGGTGAAATATGTTGAAGACATAACCTGTTCACAACCACAAGTTATTGCAAAAAGTCAAGAGGAAGTCTATTTTTCTTCTACTCTTCATGGACCCTATACTTTTGATTCTATTACGGCAGAAGGTCCAACCGGCAATGGGTATGATTTTTTTCTGGCCAAACTAAATTCGGCAGGTTTTTTTCAATGGGTTAAAGAAGTGCCCGATGGAGGAAGAGCGTTTATAGGGGAAAGAAATTTTCTGTCGTTAGATGTTTCAGGAAATATATATTTAGCCGGTAGCACCTCCGGCACTGTGAATTGGGGCAACAATATCATTACAACCTCTACCATTTATCAAGATGCAATGGTATTGAAATATGATTCTAACGGAACTATTTTGATGGCTAAAACTGCCGGCGGAGCGGACACAGATCGATTTGATGGCGTTACTACGAATGATTCGGGGGATATATTTTTGTCGGGAATTGTTCGCGGCACTTCGAATTTTGACGACATTCAGCATGTGGAAGAAAACCAATATAAATTTTACCCCGTTCTTGCAAAAATTGATTATTCGAACTTGAATACTACCTCATTTTTTGAACCAACAACTCTTGTTTATCCGAATCCTACTCGGGATTATTTTTATATTCAAGAGGCTAAAACCAATTCTAAAGCAGCAATTTATACTATTTTAGGAAAAAAAATAAAAGAGGTTGAATTAAATACATCACCTATTTCCATAGTGGAATTAGCTTCCGGAACTTATTTTCTGAAATTAGAAAATGGCAAGACTTTTAAATTAGTTAAGTTGTAAAAATTGATTTTGATTTTTAGGATATTTTCGTCACTTAAAAAAGAGCTCTTCATGATTAAACAAGTGGAGGTTTCGGTATAAAAAAACGCTTCGGTTAGGAAGCGTTTTTAGGTATTGATTTACTACTTATCTTAGTTAGTAGAGTAATTAATTTTTACTGTTTCGTCAGTTCCGTCATCGTCGAAATCAAACGTGTCAGTGATTTGTAATGTAGTAGCTGTTAAGCTAGATACAGTTCCTGTTACAGTTGTTCCAAAGAAAGTAGCTGAAACAGTATTTCCACTTAATGACCAAGTACCTAAGTCAGTATCAGCATCTAATGGGTCACAGCTATTAACATAATAGTCTTCTACTACATCATTCGCTTTGAATTGTATGTAATCTCTTCCACACTCTAAATTGTCGTAAGGAATAGTCTGTCCGGCTACTTCGTAACTTACGTAGTACCATTTTTTCATTAAGTTAGTTTCGTTAACTGCTACTGATGAAGAAGAATCGTCATCGTTAGAACAAGAAGTAAGCGAAACCGCTACGAAAGAAAGTAATAATAATAATTTTTTCATTTTTTGATGTTTTTAAGTTCGGTGCAAAAATATACAAATTTTTCTTTTAGTAAAGATTTTTTTTCTGAGAGGCTGAGTTGCTGAGAGGTTTGGGGATAAAAAAAAACGCTTCGGTTAGGAAGCGTTTTAGGTATTGATTTACTACTTATCTTAGTTAGTAGAGTAATTTACTTTTACTGTATCGTCAGTTCCGTCTTCGTCGAAATCAAACGTGTCAGTGATTTGTAATGTAGTAGCTGTTAAGCTAGATACAGTTCCTGTTACAGTTTCTCCGAAGATAGTTCCTGAAATAGTGTTTCCACTTAATGACCAAGTACCAGCATCAGTATCTGCATCAATTGGGTCACAGCTATAAACAGTATACTCTTCTAATACACCATTCGCTTTGAATTCTGTGTAATCTCTTGCACACGCTAAATTGTCATAAGGAATAGTTTGTCCGGCCACTTCGTAACTTACGTAGTACCATTTTTTCATTAAGTTAGTTTCGTTAACTGCTACTGTAGATGAAGAATCGTCATCGTTAGAACAAGAAGTAAGCGAAACCGCTACGAAAGAAAGTAATAATAATAATTTTTTCATTTTTTGATGTTTTTAAGTTCGGTGCAAAAATATACAAATATTCTTAGAAAAAAAGTTTTTTTTTAAGAAGTGTTGAACTATGAAGATGCTTGTTTGAAAGTTAAAAAAAAACGCTTCGGTTAGGAAGCGTTTTTGATTTATTCTAATTTGTTTTTATGCTTATTTTAGGCTACCCACCATGTCTTCCGGTTTTACCCATGCATCAAAATCTTCCGGTGTTACATAACCTAATCGAACGGCTTCGTCTTTAAGAGTTGTTCCGTTTTTGTGAGCGGTTTGAGCTATTTCTGCGGATTTATAGTAACCAATTTTGGTGTTTAATGCGGTGACAAGCATCAAGGAATTGTCTACCAATTCTTTGATACGGGTGTAGTTTGGTTCGATGCCACTGGCACAATGTTCTTCGAAAGATACACAGGCATCGCCTAACAAGATGGCTGATTGCAGGAAGTTTGCCGCCATAACGGGTTTGAAAACATTCAGTTCATAGTGGCCTTGTGTTCCGCCTACGGTGATGGTTACGTCGTTACCCATTACTTGAGCACAAACCATGGTTAAGGCTTCGCATTGGGTTGGGTTTACTTTTCCGGGCATGATGGAAGAACCCGGTTCATTTTCGGGAATAAGGATTTCGCCAATTCCGGAACGAGGACCTGAGGCCATCATACGGATGTCGTTGGAGATTTTATTTAAAGAAACAGCAAGCATTTTTAATGCTCCGTGTGTTTCTACAATGGCATCGTGTGAGGCTAAGGCTTCAAATTTGTTTTCGGCGGTGATGAAAGGCAGTCCGGTGAATTTAGCAATGTACTCGGCTACTTTTACATCATATCTCGGAGGGGTGTTTAATCCGGTTCCAACGGCAGTTCCGCCTAATGCTAATTCGGATAGATGGGCTAGGGTGTTGTTTAAAGCTCTTAATCCGTGGTCTAATTGTGATACGTAACCGGAAAATTCCTGCCCTAAGGTGAGGGGAGTGGCATCCATTAAATGGGTACGACCGATTTTCACGACGTTCATGTATTGTTCCGATTTTGCTTTTAGGGTGTTGCGAAGCAAGGTTACGCCGGGAATTGTTTTTTCCATCACGGCTTTGTAGCAAGCGATGTGCATTCCGGTTGGGAAAGTATCGTTTGAGGATTGTGATTTATTGACGTCATCATTTGCTTTTACAACGGGTTCGCCTTCGCCAATTTTAAATCCGGCTAAAACTTGAGCCCGATTAGCAACCACTTCGTTGACGTTCATGTTGCTTTGCGTACCGGAACCGGTTTGCCAAATGACTAAAGGGAATTGATCGTCTAATTTTCCGGCAAGGATTTCTTCGCAAACTTGAGCAATGGCATCGCGTTTTTCGATTGGAAGCACGCCTAGTTCATGGTTAGCAAAAGCGGCTGCTTTTTTGAGGTAAGCAAAACCTTCTATAATTTCTTTAGGCATAGAGGCAGAAGGTCCGATTTTAAAGTTGTTTCTGGAACGTTCTGTTTGAGCTCCCCAATATTTATCGGCAGGAACTTTTACTTCACCCATGGTGTCTTTTTCGATGCGGTAGTTCATTGTTGTGTTTTTATTAATTGTGAATGATACAGTGTATTATTGGTTTGTATTGCAGTGAAAGCTATTGAAAAAATAGTCATGCAAATTTAGTTATTAACATTTCTATTTTAAAATTTTTTTAGGTTTATGTTGATAAAATGATAATGTTGATTTATATTTGTCACTGAATCAGAAAAATTCCGAAAAATGTTTGATTTTCAACAGTATTTAGGCTTCATTCTCTTCCTTACCGTTTTAACAATCGGTTTTTGGTTGATGATATTTTTGGTAGGTTTTGTTCACTATTGGTTGGGCGGAGCTATTATGGAATTAATCAAAGAGAAAAAAGCAAAAAGAGATCAGGAACAAGCATCTTAATATATTAAAATGTTTTGTAACAAAAAGGGACGCTATTGCGTCCCTTTTTGTTTTTATGGTTTGCCCATGAATTCTTCATCACCACCTTCTCTTTTTTGTTGTCTTTCTTTCTCGTTTTTCTGTTTGTTGAAACGGTAGGTGAAGGAAAGGTTGATTTGTCTTTCTCTCCATTGCATTTCACTGTAGGCAAACGAACTCGGAAGATTAGTTTCGGAGATTCTTTTTCTGGAATTGAAAAGGTCGCTCACGTTTAAGGCAATGGTTCCTTTGTCTTTTAATATATCTTTACTGAAAGCAAGGTTTGCACTAATAACTCCTAGATACTTTCCTTGAGCCGTTGTTTGCGGAGCGTTATAGGTAGCATTGGTTTGCCAATCAATTTTGTAGGGCAAGGTTATTTTTGAAGTGATTCTGGTTGTCCAGCTTATGGCAATATTATCTAAGTTTTGAACGACTTGGTTTCCTAAATAGTTTGTGTAAATGTATTCTCCATCGGTTTCATTTCTGAAAAAGTTGAAGTTACCGTTTAATCTCCACCATTTGAATGGGGTGTAATTCAAGTTAAATTCAAATCCGAAGCGGTATTGGATGGCTAAGTTAACCGGGGTTGTAAGGATGATTGGCGTTAAAACGGTTTCACCGCTAACTTCGGTTTCTACAAAAGCACCGGATTCTTTTCGAATGAATTGGAATGAATCTTCGGTATAGTTATAGTAAGCTGAACTACTCAAGGTTAATTTTTTCCATTTTTGAAGATATACTAAATCAATGGCATGGGTCATGGCCGGGTCTAAATCAGGATTTCCCTGAAAGATGTTGATGTTACTGGAATAGTTTGGAAAAGGATTAAGGAAACGACCTCTTGGACGTTGAATTCTTCTGCTGTAACTTAATGAAGTGTTTGTGCTTTCGGTTAATTCGTAAGAGAAAACGGCACTGGGAAAAAAGTTATTATAGCGTTTATTGGTAAAATCGTTTGTGATGAATTGATTCACGTCAATGTTAGAATCTTCCCAACGCAAACCGAAGAAATAGGAGAATTTATTTAGTTTGTTTCCGTATTGTGTATAGAGTGCGTTTACTTTTTCTTTGTATTCAAAGATGTTGCTAATGCTGTCGTTTTTAATCCAAGTGTTAGAGCTTTCGTTGAAATCTTCTTGGGTAAAGTCAGTCAAATTTTCGTTAAAGTCCCCTTTGTAACCAATTTCAAAGCGTCCGTTTTTACCAATTGGTAAAACGTAATCGGTTTGTAGTATGGTTCGTTTTGATGTTTGGTCGTTAAAAGTTCTTACGTCTTCAAATTCTTCATCGTCAATGAATGAAAAGTCAAAGTCGGCATTGTCTGAAAAGGAAGCATCAACGGTTAATTTGTGTCCTTCTTTTTTGAAATTTTTGACGAAATTAGAAGAGAAGTCGATGTTTTCACCGTCGTTTGTTTGTTCTAATTGACGAATTGTTGTGTATTGAAATACTTTATTGGCATCGTAAAAATCAAATTCAACATGTTCCGGATTATCGCCCGAATTTTTACGGTAGGAAAAAGTATTTGTCCAAGTAATCGTTTTGTCTAAATACCAATCGAAACCGAAGTTACCATTGTAATTGTTTCCATCTCGGGAATTATCACGGGTTTCATAGATGAAGTTTCGGGTAGTTCCGTCTTCGTTAAAATATTCGGTGTTAGTTAATGAATTCCCGGGACTTTCACGATAGTTGAAACCTTGCGTAGTGAAAAGATTGAAATTATCAGATTTAAAATTGATGTTACCGGTTATGCCTCTGTTGGTAGGGTCGCCAATTGTTCCTGTAATTGTTCCGTTTAAACCTTGGTTTTTACCTTTTTTCAGAATGATGTTGATGATTCCACCACCGCCTTCGGCATCATAACGGGCGGAGGGATTAGTCACCACTTCCACTTTATCGATGGCATCTGCCGGAATCATCCTCAAAGCATCATTAATATTGATAGCATTGGAAGGTCTGCCGTCAATTAATATTCGAACATTTTCATTCCCTCTTAAGCTCACGGTTCCGTCAACATCAACAGAAACGGAAGGAACGTTGTCTAGGACATCGCTCACGGTTCCGCCTTTTACCATCATATCCTGGCCCACATTGTACACACGTTTGTCGAGTTTAATATCTACGGTTGAACGTTCGGCACGTAATTCAACACCGTCTAATTGGGTTGCATCATCGGCTAAAGTGATAGTTCCTAAATTAGTGTTTGACTGTAAATTACGTTGTTTAAATTCTACGGTTTTGAAAGAAATAAATTCCACTCTGATGTCATACATTCCGGCATTGATTTCGATGTCAAATTCCCCTTTGTTGTTGGTGATTCCGCCTGTTACCATTTCCGGTTTTTTAGTATTTTGAAAAACAATGGTGGCGTATTCTAAGGGTTGTGAAGTAGATTTGTCAATCACTTTTCCTGAAACTTTTATTTTGTTTGGAGTTTGTCTATCCTGACTGTGAAGGAGTGAAGTACTGCAAATAAAAAGGAGTGTAAAAAGAGAAATTAATTTTTTCATGAACTTAAGGTTATGTGCTTGCATTAAGACTGCAAAATTACTTATTGGTTTATCCGAAAAATCCCAAAGATTTGTTAAATGATTGCTAAGTTTTAAGCAATAAAATCAATGATTTTTTGGGGAGGTCTGCCAATAATTGCTTGGGAATCATTCATTACAATTGGTCTTTCCATTAAAATAGGATTTGAAACCATGGCGTGAACGATTTCGTTATCAGATAAATTTTTACCTTTAAATTGTTCTATCCAAACGGATTCTTTTTGCCTGACTAAATCGATTGGAGCCAGTTGAAGTTTTTCAATAATGGATTTTAACTCTGCTTCAGTAGGGTTTTTATCAAGGTATTTAATTACTTGAAAAGGTTTTCCTGATTGTTCCAAGATGGCTAAGCCTTCTCTGGATTTGCCACATCTTGGATTGTGAAAAATGGTAATCATTCTGATTTTTTTGCAAAGTAACAGCATCAAAATTCAAATTTTGTTAAAAAAAATGTAACATGTGCATTTACAAAAGTCCTATATTTGAAAACAAAAGCATTCCTATGTATATTGAACAAATCAACACCAAAAGGTTTAATTTTTTATTTTATTTACCCATTCCTGTTTTGTTTTTAGGATTAATGGTGGTGAATTATTTTTCAACTCAGGACGTGAATGTGGAAGACACTTTAAAGCTGTTTATTGATCAGTTTGGTGTGAATTTGACTTTTGTGATTTTGATAGGCCCATTATCAGTGGCTTGTCTTTTCTTGCTTTTTTGGGTAAAATTTGTTCATCAGCAAAGTATTCGAAGTTTAACGACTTCCCGAAAAAAAGTGGATTGGAAAAGAATTATGTTTTCCTTTACCATTTGGGGATTATTCTGTGTGATTTCAACCTTGTTGATTTATTATACTGCTCCCGAAAATTTCGTATTTAATTTTAATCCGTCTAAGTTTTTTGTTTTTTTGATTCTTGCGATAGTGCTGATTCCGTTACAGACCAGTTTTGAAGAATATTTGTTTAGGGGTTATTTGATGCAGGGGATTGGTGTGGTGACTAAAAGTAAATTAGCTCCTTTACTGATTACGTCTATCTTGTTTGGATTAATGCATATTGCTAATCCGGAAGTTGGAAAGTTGGGTTATATCATCATGGTTTATTATATAGGGACCGGATTTTTTTTAGGAATTATAACCTTGATGGATGAGGGAATGGAATTGGCCTTAGGTTTTCATGCTGCCAATAATCTTGTGGGAGCCCTTTTAGTAACAGCAGATTGGACTGCTTTTCAAACGCATTCCATTTTTAAAGATGTATCAGAACCTTCTGCAAGTTATGATGTATTATTCCCGGTACTGGTTATTTTCCCAATTCTTTTGTTTATTTTTGGGAGAAAATACGAATGGACCAATTGGAAAGAAAAATTATCCGGAATCGTTCATGAATTTGAAGCAGAAAAAGAAATAATTAATATAAAAGGAAAAGAAAATGAATAGTGATATTACTTACCACAATGTGCACAATAAGTTTAAACTGAATGGTTTTCATTTAAACAGAGAAGATTTATGCACTTTTGCTTATAGTTTTATAAAAGAAGGTGAAGATTTTGAAAAACCGGTTGGCGACTTTTTGTTAGATTGGTTTGATGACAGAAGTTATCTTGAAATAAACACCTCCGGTTCTACGGGCACGCCTAAATTGATTCGTGTTGATAAGCAAGCGATGGTTAGTTCAGCCCTAGCGACAGGCGATTTCTTTGATTTGCAACCGGGTGATAGAGTTCTTCATTGTTTGCCTGCTAAGTATGTAGCCGGAAAAATGATGTTTATTCGTGGTTTTATTTTGGGGCTGGAAATTGATTTTGTTGCTCCCAGTTCAAATCCGTTAGAGCGAATTGACCATGATTATGATTTTGCCGCGATGGTGCCAATGCAAGCTCAATATTCGTTGAATAAATTGCATCACATTAAAAAAATAATCATTGGTGGTGCCAAAATAACGAAACCATTAGAAGAAAAATTACTGAAGGTTAAATCAGAAATTTACGAAACGTATGGTATGACTGAAACCATTACGCACATTGCTGCTAAGCGAATAGGTGAGGAAGCGTTTACTGTTTTTCCGAATGTAATGCTTTCTCAGGATGATAACAATTGCCTATTAATTAAAGCTCCTTCCATTTCAAATGAAATTATAGAAACCAATGATATTGTTGAAATGGTTTCTGAGAATGAATTTATTTGGTTAGGTCGTTATGATAATGTGGTAAACAGTGGTGGTATCAAATTGATTCCGGAGCAAATAGAAGAAAAATTAGCCACCCGAATCCCAAGACGCTATTTTGTGATAGGGCAACCTGATCCCGTTTTAGGAGAAAAATTAGTTTTGATTGTGGAAGGAGAGCCTTTAACCATTGAGGATAGTGTTTTTGAAGTTTTAGATAAATATGAAAAACCTAAAGAAATTCACTTTGTGAAACATTTTGAAGAAACGGCTACGGGTAAAATTGTTCGAAAAGAAACGGTGAGCAAATTTATGTATTAATAAAATTGCCGCTGATTCCCTAAAAAAGTATTTAAGTTTAGGGAATCAGCGGTTTATTATTTTAGGACGTTACTAGTAAACAAAAACTTGTTTTCTTCTAAACTGAAATCAGCTTGATTTTTTAACTTTATTGGAGCTGATTGCCAAGTATTTGTAGCTTCCAATCGTGTTGATTTAGAACCGATTTTATATTCAAAAGGCATTTTAAAATTTTCTACATCTGTTTTCCATCGGAAATCGATAGTTTCCTCGTTAAACTTCAATTCTAATTCAGGTTGCATTTTGTATTTTAAGTATTGGTCAAATACAGGCGATAAATTTAAACCCGATTCTTTAGAAAAGAAAGCCACGACATCTTTTGTTTCAATAATTTTATGGCGGTAGGTTTCTGCATATTTTTTCAGCATTGCCCACCATTTTGTGTCATCGTTGATGATGTGTCGAATGGTATTGAGCATCAAGGCTCCTTTATAGTACATGTCGGAATTGCCGGTTTTATAATTTACGCCGAATTGCCCAATGACCGGTTTTTGATTTGCAATTAATTTTTTCTGACCATTGATGTAGGCCATGGCTTTTTCGTAGCCAAATTGGCATTCAACATACACGCATTCCGAATAAGTAGTGAAACTTTCATGAATCCACATATCGGCAATGTCTTTCGAGGTGATGCTGTTTCCAAACCATTCATGACCGGTTTCGTGAATAATAATGTAATCAAATTCTAACCCTATTCCGGTGCCGGTCATATCACTTCCAAGATAACCTTTTGTATACTTATTTCCATAAGCTACAGCACTTTGGTGCTCCATACCTAAATAAGGAGTTTCAACTAATTTGTAGCCATCATTCACAAAAGGATAGGTTCCGAATTTTTGTTGGAAGCATTCCATCATGGGCATAACTTCTTCAAAATGCTTACGAGCTACGGCTTCATTTTCGGCTAAGACATAATAATCTAAGTCTAAATTGTCTAATTTTTCATGGATGTTGACATAATCACCAATGTTGATGACGATGTTATAATTATTGATTGGATTTTTTACTTCCCAATCCCAACGGGTAAAGCCATTATTGAGGTTTTCATTGCCTAAAAATTTACCGTTAGAAACGTTCATTAAACCATTTGGAACTGCAACTTTGACGGAAGCACCTCGATCAGGTTCGTCGGTTTGATGGTCTTTAACGGGATACCAAAGACTTGCTCCGGTTCCTTGAACAGCTACGCCAACAAATGGATTTCCGTTAGCATCTTTTTTCCATACAAAACCACCATCCCAAGGGGCTCGTTTGGCAACTAAAGGATTCCCGGAGTAATAAAAGCGAACTTTTTGTTCTGTATTTAAGGGTAAAATAGAAGGGAAATTGATGAAGACGGCATCAAATTCTCTTTTGTATGGCAGTTTTTTTTCATTGAAAATGATACTGTCCACAACCATGTTCTCAAACAAATCCAATTGAATTTTTTGCGTTTTTTCAATTACTTTAAAGGTAATGTCATTGTAACCTTTGACTGTTTTATATTCCGGTTCAATGGTCAAATTCAAGTCATACCGAAGTACATCAAAACAAGTTCGTTCCGGGCGTAGACTACCTTGTAATGAATCGCGGCGGGTGAATTCCTGAGCGTTGATTTGTTGAAATCCAAAAAATATAATTATTATGAGAAAAATTTTAGACATAGTTTACTTTTCAATTAGCCGCAGATTCGCTGATTAATAATTTTTTTAAATCGATTACTAAAATAGCATTAAAAATCAATTGGTACTTTACGTATTAACTCTTTTTTATGAATAGAGGGAGAGGCTAACTCAATCTTTATTCAAATCGAGTTTTATGTTCTCTTTGTAATTAATGATTTTGCCTTGTTTAAGAAGTTTTTTTGTATGTTATCAAATCATTTTTTGTCTTTATAATAATTAAACCAACTTAAAATTGCCGATGTTTTGCTAAGCAACATACTTGGACGATTGACTAATCCATGCGAGGCATTTGGAATTCGAACCATCGCAGATTCGACTCCCTGAAGTTTCAGAGCAGTATAATATTGTTCAGATTCTGAGATGGGCGTCCGGAAATCTTGCTCGCCGGTAAGGAGCATCGTGGGTGTTTTTACATTTCCAACTAAGGAAATAGGAGATCTTCTATGGTAGTTTTCTACATCTTCCCAAGGCATTTTATCGAACCAATATTTTGTAAAGAAAGCGGGAATATCCGCATTCAACACAAAACTGTACCAGTTAATTACAGGCTTGGCTACAACAGCGGCTTTGAAACGATTTGTTTTACCGATAATCCAAGCGGTTAAAACGCCACCTCCGGAACCTCCTGTCACAAATAAATTGTTTGTGTCAATGTATCCTTTACTTATTACCGCATCAACTCCAGACATTAGGTCATCATAATCATGATTTGGATAATCGTGATGTATTGAGTTGCCAAATTCTTGTCCATAACCCGTACTTCCGCGAGGATTGCAATAAAGAACTACATATCCGGCGGCAGCATAGGCTTGGATTTCATAGGTAAATGAAGGGCCGTACATAGCAAATGGCCCTCCATGAATTTCCAAAATCAAAGGATATTTTTTAGTTGGGTCAAAATTCGGTGGAGTTACAATCCAACCTTGCATTCGCTTTTTATCAAAAGATGACTCCCATGAGATTTCTTCTGTTTTACCGATTTTTCGGTAAGAGAATAAATCCTCATTTACATTGGTTAAACGTTTAATTTCACCACCGTTCCAAATCGCCAAATCCGCAGGATGTTCTGATCCTCCTTGAGTAAAAGCAAACCTGTTGTTAGTAGAAACAGTGAATGTGCCTGCGTTGTAGGGTCTGCCGATGTCTAAACCGCCTAATCCCTCGAAAACTGTTCTTATTTTTCCCGTAAGAGCAACATGACCTACTTTTGTATCACCAAATTCATCGTATTGAAAATAAATACCTTTTCCATTTGCTTCCCATTGTGGATTTTCGGCATCACGATCAAGTGTTGATGTGAGGTTTTTAATTTCGGTTCCATCCACGTTCATTACATATAAATTGGTGACTTGATAACCTTGGAAAGTATCGTCATTACCAATAAAGGCTATTTTTTTGCCATCGGGAGAAAGTGCAAAATCGGAATCCGGTCCAAAGCGAGTTGTTAAAGCTTTGATTTCACCACTATTGAGATTTAAGGTATAGATTTCTGAATTTTTAGGTTCAAATTCATGTTTTTCATGCAAATTAGCTGAGAAAAATAGGCTTTGACCATCTTTTGCCCAAATTGGACTTCCGTGATTGTTAGCCGTAAATGTTCGTTGTCTTGGCGTTCCTCCATTTATGCCTAAAGTAAATAACTGTGTTTTACCCGGTTTCTGATATCCCGGACCATCTGCTCTATAATTCATTTCGTCAATGTAAATTGGCGGAGCATTCCATTCAGCACCTTCGGGTTTGGAGGGAATAGTTAGCAATGATTTTTTTGTTTGCGGCACAAACTGAGTAAAGGCTAATTGACTATTATCAGGACTCCATGCTACAGCACTTGGAGGAAAAGATGAATTTGTTAATGTTACTATCTCCCGAGTATCAAGGTAGAAGAGGTAAAGTTTTACTTTTTGATCATCCTGATTGGATAGAAACGCAAGCATTTTGCCGTCATTTGACCAACGAGGAGCATAGTCCCGTTGATTGCCATGAGTTAGTTGGCGGATGCGAGTTCCGTTTATATTGCTAATCCAAAGATTTGAATAATCACGATCGGTCATGATGTCTTTGAAGTTTCTGACAAACACAATCTGCGAACCATCCGGTGATATTTGTGGCTCGGAGATATACTCTATGTCAAATAAATCTTTTAGTTCAAGAATGGTTTTTTCCTGAGCATGAATATTTTGCTGTAGATAAATGACTAAGAATATAATGAGGACATTTTTGAATTTCATAAGGTTAGTTTTATTTTATATTTTATCTAATTTAATGGTTTATATGATTCGATTGGCTGCGAATGATTTTTTTTTAACAAGTTCAATTAAAAATTTAAAGAAAAGAAAACCGTTGATAAGTATTAATACTAAGGTAAAGACCACTACAAAACGACAAAATAATTTAATCAGGTAATCTCTGTTTTTATTGATTAAAGACTTATTTTTTATATTTTGTCTCATTGATGTGAATTCATTACTTCATTTTTTAAAATTGGAAATAAATAAACTGTTCGCCACTACCTTGTGCAATCACAATTAAAAAAATCATTACAGCCCATACGAAGGAAAACAACCAGTTGGGTACCGATTCAGAAACCATTTTTACGGTATGGTGTCGCATATAAAAATGCGTCAGGAATAACAGTCCAACTAGCACAAATACTTTCAATAAATCAAAATATTCTAACACTAAGATTCCGTTTGGATGTAGAAAAAGCATTGATTCAATCATATTTTGTGCAGTACTGAATTCTCTTGCTCTGAAAAATACCCAGGTAAAATTGATTAACGTAAAGGTTAAAAAGGCCAAGAAAATTCCATTCCATTGGGTAGTTTTGATATTAACTTTTCGTCTAAACAGTTTTTCCATGACTAAATAAAAACCATGTAAAGCACCCCAAACCACAAAGGTCCATGCAGCTCCATGCCATAGTCCACCCACAAGCATGGTCACCATTAACGCCACATACATTCGGGTCATTCCTAATCTATTTCCTCCTAACGGGATGTATAAATAATCCCGAAGCCAAGTGGAAAGTGTAATGTGCCAGCGTCGCCAAAAATCAGTAAAACCAATCGCACCATAAGGATATAAGAAGTTATGGGGCAATATAAATCCCAACATCATAGCGATTCCAATGGCACAGGTGGAATATCCCGCAAAGTCAAAGAATATTTGTCCGGAGAAGGCGAGCGTTCCTGCCCATGCATCCCAAAAATTAAGGGCTTCTTTACTACTGAAAACAGTATCTGCGGTATCAGACAATAAGGAATCAGCCAAAACTACTTTTTGAAAGAGTCCTAAAGTGAACAAAAAGAGTCCCCAAATAAATTGGTCAATTGTCGCTTTTTTTTCAGTATAAAATTGGTCGATTAATTCACCGGCTCTCACAATAGGTCCGGCGACTAATTGCGGAAAGAAAGTAACGTATAGTGCAAAATCTAAAAAGGTATTCGCCGGTTTTGCTTTTCGGTTATAAACATCTAAGGTATACGACATGGTTTGAAAGGTATAAAACGAAATTCCCATCGGAAGAATGATGTCCATGGGTTGAGCTTGGTATTCAACGCCAATTGTATTCATTAAATAAGTGAAGTTTTCCAATAAAAAATTACCGTATTTAAAGAAACCCAGGAAACCTAAGTTTACCACCATACTCAAGGCTAACCAACCATTTCGTTTGCGTTGGTTTTCTTCTACAGCCAGATTGTTTGCGGCTACCCAATCTACAATTGTTGATAACCATAGAATAATTACCAATGGTGGATTCCATAATCCATAAAACACATAACTGGTAAATAATAGCATACGTTTTCTATTACCCCAACTTAATAGATTGGAATAATAAAGAGCTATTACTACAACCAAAAAAACCATGAAACTTAAGGAATTGAATAGCATGTTAGTTGGTTTTAGTTTTTGTAATTACGTTATCTTCGAGTAATATATTCACAAATCGCTCAGTGAAAACAGTTGCATCAGGTCCTGATAAATGTGACCATTCAGGTGTGTTAAATCCGCTTAGTTCTTTGTAATCAGAATAGTAATAAGCCGGGACATTCGCTTTTTGAACCAATACATCCCAAAAGTCTTTGCGAGGCAATCCGTTCGTTTCTAAATCATGAAAAAAACCGGAAGAAGGTAATCGCACCAATATCACTTTTCCCCCTCGAGCTTTGAATTTTTCAAGATCTTTGAGGAAGAAAGCCATTGTTCCCTCTTTATCCGGAGGAGGTCTATCACCTGACATAAAGAATTTCCAAACGGTTTTTACCGAATTAGCAAAAGCAGTATCTGTAACTACTTTTTGTTTCATGCGAACATTTCGATCGATGTCAATATCCTGAAATCGATAAAAAGGTGGCATGTCAGGTTTTGCTGTTCGTTTAGGTAATTGAATGGTTCTTAGTAAAGCTTTTAAATTGATGTCATCATACCATTCCTCTTCATCGTTAGAGATGAAAGCAAATGTGTTTTGCAAAGGGATAGACAGGGCATAGTTTAATTGTTGAGCATAGGTTCTGTCTTTGTAAAACTTGGCTCGTGCGGCTGCTCTTTCCCAAGGCGGAGCTTGAGGAAATGTAGTAGAAAAAAATAAACCGGGTGTAACACCCACTACTATTGTACCGTTAAAAGTTGAATTTTCCACAATGTCATGAAAAACCGGAAGAGGACTAGCACCGGCATTTGCCAATTGAATGGGCTTTATACCGGTTTGTTTTTCCCACTGTTGCACTTGAATATCGAAGAGTACTCTTGAAGAACCAACGAGCACCACTTCATTGGAAGTTGCCTTATCAACTTTGGCTCGCGTTCTTGCCCATAGGAATTTATCGTCATCCAAATCCGGAAAATAACCTTGGGAACGCCAATAGACTTCCCAAGCTCCAATGGCTAAAATGCTTAGCAAAATGGTAATTAGAAGTGATTTTTTTAGGTTCATACAGTTGTTTATTGTTTTGGTTAGGTTTTGAATTAATTCTGAGAAGTCACTAAGAAGGGTTGTCTTTTTTTATAGGTAAGTGAACGCCAAACCCATTCGGCTGGGCCATATTGAAAATGATTGAGCCAAAGCGTGCTGAAAATGATTTGAAAAACAAAAACAGTGATACCAAATAGCGTGAAAAATACCGGACCCACTTGTCCCATCATGTCTAATCCGGCTCCCAGAAACACAAAATTACCAATGAGCGAATGCATCAAATAGTTCGTAAAAGCCATTTTTCCAACGGGAGCTACCACTTGTAAAAGTCTATTTCCAAATTTGGTTTGAAAACCTAACATCATCAATCCAACATACGTTAAAGCCATGGGCACAACTCCTAATGCATAAAAAATAGTGAGGTACCAACCGCTTTCTTTTAAATTATAATACTCTCCACTTATTGGTGATGACATGTAAGAAGCAAGAAAATAATTAAAAATAAGCCCAACGACTAAACCAATGCCAATAATTGTATATACGGTTTTCTTGTGTTGTTGCAGGTTTTTATAAAAATCAGAACGTCCGATAACAAAACCAATTAGAAACATTCCCACTACTTTTGAAATCCGGCTCACATAAAACAAATAGCCGTAGCGATAGAAAAATTCGGCTAGATTGACTTTGAGTTGGTCATACCAAGAACCTTCGTGCATTAAATTCATATATTTTTCCCGAGTCATTTCACCAAAGAAAAAAGTAGTGATGCGATCACCGGTTTCATACAGCTTTTCAGCCGGATAATTGAGTATGGGATAAGTCATTTTTAACCCATACAGTAAAATAGGAGAGAGGATAAGTAGCACCCCGGTAATCAATAAAATTTTATTGGAAAACTTACGTAAGGGTAAAACAATAAAGCCCAATAAGGCATAGAAGAAAACAATATCACCGGTCCAAATCAGTAAATGTAATGCTCCTAATAACAGCATAAAAAGGAGTCTTCTTTTGACAATTGATAGACTATCAATTCCTTTTGTAGCTCCACGTTTTAATTGAAGTGCAATTCCCCACCCGAACAATAAGCTGAAAATTGAGTAGAATTTCCCCTCGATAAACAGGTAATGCAAAAACCGGACGGAATGATCCCAACCTTCTACAATGTATGGACTTACAATTTTAGCCCCTTCATTATAGAAACTTAAATGGGCTAAATTGGCAATAAAAATACCGAGAATGGCAAAACCACGTAAGGCATCCATAAAAGTTTCTCGTTCGTTGTTTTGGGTTGGAATAGTGGGTGTCATGTAACGTTTTTTTTGGTTTGGATATTACTAAATGGACTGTTTTATTGGTTAACCTAATTATTTAAAACTTCCGTTATTTATGTCTTTTATAAATTTTATTAAACCGGTGAAATAGGTTTTTTGGTCATCATAAAGCGAACAATGGCTTCCTTTTTCACACAGTAAATACCGTCCGTTTTGTACTTCATTGGCTACCCATTCCATGTGTTTGGGGTCCATGGTATCATAAGTTCCGGCGATGACTAAGGTTGGTGTTTTAATAGTTTTGAGTTGACTAGTTACATCCCAATTTTTTAAAGTGGCATTTCCGGTCATGCCGAATTCACTATGCCCCTGCATGTAAACATAAATATTAGGGTTTAAATGTTTGAACATTCGGTTAATGGGTTCCGGCCATTTTTCAAGCGGCATGCGTAAAATATGTTCGGTGTAATAATGGTTCATGAGTAATTCACTGTATCTCGGATTATTAAAATCGTTCTTGGCTTCTAAGTCTTTAATTTCTTTTAGAATTTCAGGTTTTAGTTGTGGACCTAACACTTCGTTGGCATATTTTCCATAAGCAGGAGCACTCATCATCATGTTAGAAATGATTAAGCCTTTCAGGTTATCTTGATATTTTAAAGCATATTCCATAGCTAAAATTCCTCCCCAAGAATGTCCGAGCAGATAGAAATTATCTTTCGTGAGGTTTAAAGCGATTCGAACTTGTTCTACTTCTTCTACAAAACGTTCGGTGGTCCACAACGTTGAATCATTGGGTTTGTCACTATAATAGGAATCCAATTGATCGTAGTAGATGTATTCGATTTCTTCGTTGGGTAAATAACCATCAAAGGCGGCAAAAGCTTCGTGCGTTCCACCGGGACCGCCGTGTAATAAAAGCACACGCATTTTTGGATTATTTCCCACACGTTTAGTATATACGTTAAAAGTTCCTTTAGCGGTTTTAATGGGAATCATTTTGATGCCACCGGTTAATTGGTCTTCACTATTGGAATAATCAAAATAGGAGGAAGTGCTTTTGCTTTCCGTTGATGCATTTTGTTTTTCTGAACAGGATAGTAGAAGTGTGGTTACAATAAAAAGTAAAATAAAGTTCGTTTTCATACAAGTTAGTTTTAGATTTTTCTAATTAATTATTTTGAAGAGATTACAGTAAAAATAGTTGATTTTTCTTCTTCCATAATGAATCCGTCTATACTTTTTTTGTGTTTGATAAAATTGATAAATTGAATGAGAATCAGCATTGTTAAAGGAATAAGGGCAATACAAAGATACATTTGACTCCATTCCATTTTTTCTTTCATTGGCCCCAAAAGCCCTGCACCCCAAGCTCTACCCATATTGCACAAAGCCATAAACAAAGTAAAATGCGTTGCAGCAACCGTTTTCCAACAAAGTTGCATGCAAATGGCAAAAACAGCGATATTGAGAAAGGTGTAACCAACATAATAGGTCACGATAAACAAGTAAATCAAACTGCCTTCATGCCAAAATTGAGGTAATATTGCGAAGCTACCAATAGAAAGGATTAGAAAAATGAGATAGATGGAAGCCATTCTTCTTTTTCCAAAAAAATCAACAAGGGCTCCACCAATAAATAGTCCCAAAAAGCCACCAATGATTGAGCTTGAAGCATAAATTTCTGAATAGGTCGTGTTAGTCCAACCTAGTTCCTGAATGGTAAAGATGGGTAAAATAGTGTCCATCAAGCCAAACATCAATCCAATTATCAAAACAGAAATGCCCATGACAATACTGGAAGAAAGTGGAACAACCTTAATAAGATTCTTAAAAATATGACTCCAATCATCCAATTGGTTTTTTATTGAATCCGAAGACGCTTCTCCTTTTGTCCACGGCATTAATTTTTCACCGGGTCTTTCCCTAAAGAATATGGGAACTAATATAATCAGTGCCACTGCAATGGATAAAGAGGCAATTGCTGTTGAAAAACCAACGGTATTGATTAAAGTTGTTCCAATCATTAATGACAAAGCTGTTCCTACTGTTTTTGATCCCCACATGATACCGTTGGCTCTTGCTTGTTCATTAACAGGAACCACATCAATCGCCATTCCATCTGTGGCTACATCTTGGAAAGCTCCAAAAAAGCTGATGAAAAATCCGCAAATCATTAATCCCGATAAATTATTCACCGGGTCTTTAATGAAAATAAAACTTAAAAAACTCAAAATTAAACCCAATTGCCCTAAAATAATCCATGGTCTTTTGCGACCCATTGATAAAATGGTATAACGATCCATTATCGGAGCAATTAAGATTTTAAAACTCCAAGGAATTCCAATTACGGCAACAAAACTGCCAATTTCCATTGGCGTTTTTCCATTCATGGCTAACCAAGCCGGTATGGCAAAAAAAGTTATTCCTTCCGGGATTCCTTGAGCTACATACAATGCAGAAAAATTCAAATACCTTAAGACGGTGTTTTCGGTTAAATAAAGTTTGCTTTTGTTTATGTAGGTATTAAGCTGATTCATTGGCATATAATTTTTTGGTTAATTACTATTTATTTTAAGCTTTTACACCATCCCAATCGGTGATTTGAAAACTTTCTAAGACATTTATTCTAAAAGGTTCCATGGCCTCATTGATGGCTAGAACCCCAAAGTCCAATCCGGCAACATTTCGTAATGGTCTTTTTCCTGCAGGTGTATCGATGAGTTTTTCAAATGTTTTTACAACTATCATCGGGTCAGTTGGAGCGTTTTCGTCAGCAAAAGCAGAATGAACATTACTTCCAAAGCCTTCACTAAATCCGTTTACATGTGGATAAGCATTGGCTACTTCGTCGTCATGACCCGGAATTATATTTGGAAAAAAACTGGTTTCAAATGGACCGGGTTGTACTATGGCAACATCAATTCCAAGCGGTCCAAGTTCATATCGTAAAGATTCGCTTAAGCCTTCAACGGCCCATTTACTGGCATGATAAATCCCAAAACCCGGCACAGCTAAGCGTCCGGCAATCGAACTCAGTTGAATGATTAGACCTGATTTATTGGCACGCATTCCCGGAAGAACTGCTTTTGCCATCCGAATATTGCCAACAATATTTAAATCCAATTGTGCTAAACATTCAGCAGAAGAAAATGCTTCTAAAGGCCCGCCAAATCCTCGTCCGGCATTATTGATTAAAACATCTACCGTTGGAATTTTAGTCATGGCTGCTTTCACACTTTCATCGGAGGTAACATCTAAATCAATAACCTCAATTTTTAAGTTTTTTTCTGCTGCATATTTTTTTAAATTTTCTGCTGCCTCTTTATTTGAGCTATTTGTATTTCGCATCGTCGCATAAACATGATGACCTTTTTCTGCAAGATATTTTGCGGCTTGAAATCCGAAACCGCTGCTGCAACCTGTGATGAGTATTTTTTTCATTGTTCTTTTTATAAAATTAATTGGGTTTATGCACTTCTAATTCTATTTCTATCATAAATTCCGGTAGTGCTAATTCTTTCACGCCTAACCAAGAACCAGTTGGAAATTGTTTGGTATATATTTGATTACGATACCCGGTGTGTTTTAAAAATTCAGGCATGTTGGTTGTAAATACATTTTCAACAACCACATCATCGAACGTGCAACCATAATGTTTCAGTACTTTATCTAAATCAACATAACAATTTTTCATTTGCTCCAGTAAATCGCCTTTTGCAATTGGTTTACCATCGTTATCCATGCTTACAGCTCCGGAAATAAGTATGTTACTGCCAATTTTAACAGCATGGGTATAGCCAAACATTTTTTCTGTTTCAGGTCTGAGACTAAAGTATTCAGGTGTTTCTCTTGTTGGTGTTATTGGTTCTGTTTTAGGCTCTTCAATGGTTTTTTGACAACTTAGCGTTAGTAAAATAATTACTGCCAGTAGATTTATTTTAGAAGTTAAATTTTGGATTTTCATACGTTTCGTTTTTTGTTGAACAATTATTTTATAAGTGCATCATTCAATTTTTTAGTATCTACATATTGTTGAAAAGCAATTACTTTTCCGTCTTTCAGTGTCCAAAAATGAGCTACTTGAGCATTGTATTCGTTACCGTTTTTAAGTTTTGCTTTGTAACGTAAGGTTGCTAATACTTGGTTGTTTGACATTTCGTGTAATTGAATTTCATCTAAATTGAAATACTCGTGTTCGGCTAAAATTCGACCAAAAACACCATTTAAAATAGCTTCAGGGCCTTTGTAGGGATTGCCGTCAGCATATTTATTACCTTCTGCTTCGTTCCAAATTACATTGGCGTCCATTCCTGCAAGAACAGTTGGAACATCACCTTTTGCAAAAGCTTTGTACAGATTGTCTATGGAAGTTATATTCCCGGGATTGGAAATCAACCCTAGTTGTTGCATAAATGGCATACTGTCCATGAAGTCCTTTTCAAGAGCAATTTTTCCGTTTTTCATTTTAGCAATTGTAACTCCTTCGATATCAACAGATTTGCCGGTAGGAGGAAGGCCAAAAAAAGTACCGGTATGTTTACCTTTGAAATTCCAATGTTTTACAATCTTATCACCTTGTCCGAATATTTCAACTATTGTGAAGGTAATGTCTGAAAATCCGGTTAAGTAATTTTGGTAATGAGCTTTAAAATTTTCAATTCCTACAATGTTTTCAGGACTGGAAAGCATGGTAATGTTTGCATCAAAATTAGCAGCATTGATGAGGTCAATTTGTCTTTTATTGACAATGTTGTCCCACGTTGTGGAATACATTTTAATGTTTTTTTCAACTTGTGTTTGAGCCAAAAGAGTTGTTGTAAATCCAAGTAGAAGTAAAAGTTGTACTTTTTGAAAAATTGATTTCATGTTTGTTTTTTTGTTTGTTATAAGAGGTTGTATTCAATACAAAACTGTCCAATAAAAAATTAATTGGACAGTAGTGAGTTTAGAATTTATTCTTTTGTAGTCGCTACCGGTTCTTCCGTTGGCGTTTTTTCCTCTAGTTTCATCAAGGCCATTACTAAAGCCGTGTTATCCCAATAACCATATTCACTAACAATCTTTCCATTTATAAATCGGGCTGTTAAATGCACCGGAATTTCAAACAGTTCATCTGTTGCTTTTAGTCTTCCTTGCCATAATCCCCAAAAGTTAACCCAAGTTTCCCCTTTGTCGGTTTCAACCATTTCATATTCAGATTCATCTGCAACAAAGCCATAAGAAGACAAAACAGAAATATCTTTTTTATTTAACTCTATATTTTGGGCAACAGAGATTCCTTTTTTCTTGGTTACATTATTCATGATTTTTGCGGTATCCGCATAATGGGTTGCCATTGATTCCCAATTGGCCATTTCGTAATCTTTGATAGACTTTTTATAAGTCTCTATTTCCGCAGATTTTTGTGTGTAACGTACTTTGTTTTGACAAGCTACCATCGTGGTTAATGTCACTAAAAGGATTAGTATTTTTTTCATGATTTTAGTTTTTTGATATAAAAAAGCTTAAACACTTTGTTTAAGATTAACACAGTAGATTTTTAAGTTACACCTTCCAATCAATTATTATTTAGCACGGTTAGTCTTAATAATTGATTGAGGTGTAATGAATTAATAATTGAAAACTTAAAACCTACTGAAATGAATTTATTTACTCAACTCTTCGTTTAAAACATAGATATAAGACCATGAATTTTCAATAACCGCTCTACCGGCATCACGCAATTGGTCTGCTTTCTTTTTGCCTTTGGCTTTTTCAATCAGTTTCCAAACATTGTCTCTTTTCACATCCATATCAGCAAAACTTTTAAATGGTGTTGAAACAAAATAATGAGGAGCATTAGGTCCACCTCCCATATAGGAATACCAAAATGATCTTGGACTTCCTTCTACTTCTTTGATGATTGAAACTCTTTCTTTGATTAAATCAGTAAAAATTACACCGTTTTTTACTCGGTAGAAATTAACCCAAACAATTTTAGTGCCTTCCATAAAATCTCTACTTACATCAGGCATTGTACTGGCAATGTTGTAGTTCACACTTTCAACATGTGGCATAATGAAGTCTGTGACAATATCTCGACAGGATTTACCGGCCGAATCATCCATGTCTAACTCAGCAAAGTTTTTGTTAACTCCAGTCATGACATAAACATGTCCGTTTCCTTGAAATTGTTTCCAAAGGTTCCAGGATTCAGTTCCTTTGTTTTCAAGGTAGCATTCTTTCCATTGTTTTACACCTTCCAAGAACTGCTTGTTGTGTCCTTCTTTAACGGTGATTTCAGAAATTGATAAAATCTTACTTTCTTTGATTTCCTGAGCTACTATTACAAATGGAAGTAGGAGTAGCCAATACACTAATTTTTTCATGTTTTGTTAATTTATTGATTAATTAAAGACCAAAATTAACTTCTTGACATGTCAAAAGATTGCACATTTCTTGCATAAAAATGTCATTTTATTGCATAAACACTTGTTAAATAAAGGATTGGATGATTTTGTGCTATTTAAGGCAAAAATTAAATAAGGGAAGTGGTATTTTGCTTTTTATAGGAAGATGGACTACACCCAAACTGATTTTTAAACGCTTTTGAAAAATACGTTTGGTCATTAAATCCGGTTTGAAAACAAATGTCGGTTAAGCTTCCGGCATTTTGTTTGATTAAATCCGCTGCCCGTTGCAAGCGAATATTTCTAATTAATTGACCCGGAGCTTCATCAATTATAGCTTGAAGTTTTCTGTTTAATTGTGACGGACTCAAACACATTTTGTCAGCCAGTAATTCTACGCTAAAGGAAGGATTGTCCAAGTGTTGTTTAATATGGTTAATCACCTTTTCTAAAAACTGTTGGTCTACAGATGGCAAGGGAACTTCATCTGAAGAAACAACAAATTTATTTTGGTATTTTTTAAGGAGTTGTTCCCGTTGTTGAAAAATATTTTTTATAATTAATTGAAGCTCTTTGACACTGAAAGGTTTCGTTAAGTAAGCTTCTATACCGGTTTCTAATCCAATTAATTTATCCTCTAAAGTGGCTTTTCCGGATAGGATAATAATTGGAATATGACTGGTTTTTTCATCTGAACGCAGGTGTTGCACCATTGTAATTCCATCCATAATTGGCATCATTACATCTGTAATAATAATGTCGGGAATCATTATATTGGCTAATCGGATTCCTTCTTCGCCATTGGGAGCTTCGATTATTTTATAGTTAGTTTGTAATATGTTTTTAATAAAAGTTCGAATGCTTAAATTATCTTCTACTAATACTATTATTTTTTTATCTTTATGTAAATCAATTGATTGAATGTCTTTGCCTAAACTTTTTAATTGAGTAGTCTTTGGTGTTGTTTCAATTTCAACCGGCAAAGCAATTTCTTTTTCAGAAATTACGCCAATGGGTAGTTCAATGGTGAATGTCGCTCCATTTTGTCCGGTTAAGTTTTCGTTTCGATGGGCGATAATCGTTCCTTGATGCAATTCAATTAATTCTTTTACTAGTGCCAATCCTATTCCGGTTCCTTCATATAAACGCGTGTCTGAATTATCCGCCTGATAGAAACGATTGAATATGTGAGAAATAGCTTCTTCTGTCATTCCAATGCCATTGTCACAGATGCAGATGGATACGGACCGTAGATTATTTTGCTTGACTGTTAATGTAATTTCACCACCCTCCGGAGTAAATTTCAATGCGTTAAAAAGGAGATTCATGATAATCTTTTCCATTTTTTCAGCATCAAAGGAAACTTGAATATCTTCTTCATCGGAAATAAAGTTCAGTTTGATTTTTTTCAACTCTGCAAATGATTCTACGGAAAAGAATAAATGTTTTAGATATAAAACAAAATTTTGTTGCGTGTTGCACAGAAACATTTTTCCGGCTTCCAACTTTGAAATATCTAACAATTCGTTGATTAATTTCAAAAGTGTTTTGGCATTTTGATCAATGGCAACCACTTGTTTTTTAGTACTATTAGTTGGCAATTCTTCTATTAAATTTTCGGCATAACCGCTAATCAATGTTAAAGGCGTTCTAAACTCATGTGAAATATTAGCAAAAAACCTCGATTTCATTTGATCTAAAATTTTTAAGGTATCAAATTCTTTGTGTTCGAGTTCTAATTGGTTTTTCATTTTGATTCGTTTCATCTCATATTTTCTGATAAAATAGAGTAGAAGAAGTAATAAAATAAAATAGAGGGTATAAGCCCACCAAGTCCCGGTCCAATGCGGCAAAACCTTAATCGGGATGGCTATTCCTTTTTCATTCCAAATACCATCATTATTACTTCCTTTTACCCGTAAGGTATAATTTCCCGGTGGTAAATTAGTAAAAGTGGCGGTTCGGGAATGGTCGGTATAAATCCAATCGTCATTAAAGTTTTCCAGTTTATAAGCATACTTATTTTTTTCCGGAGCTGAAAAATCCAATGCTGCAAAATCAAATACAATCATATCATCACGGTGCGTAAACGTAATTTTATCTTTCTGATTGACTGACAAGGCTCTAATGTCACTACCTTCTTTATTTGTTGTACTTTCGCTATAAACTTTCAAACCGGCAATTCTAATTGGTGGTTCATAGGGATTGTCTACAATTTGCTCTGGAAAAAAATAATTCATTCCTTTAATTCCGCCAAAAAACAGTTCTCCCTTTTTGCTTTTATAAAAAGCTCCGGTATTAAACTCATTGCTTTGCAAGCCATCGGCTACATCATAATTTCTGAATTTTTTTGTTTTAAGATTAAATTTAGAAAGTCCTTTGTTAGTACTCAACCATAAATTATACTGTGAATCCGAAAGAATACCATAAATCACATTGTTGGGTAAACCATCATTTTGGGTATACTGTTTAAAGGTTTTTTTGTCAACATCAAATAAATTTAAACCGCCGGAAGTGCCAATCCACAAATAGCGATTGGGGTTTTCAATATCCGGACATATTGAATTTACAATATTATTACTTAGGCTGTTCGTTATTTCAGGGATATTCTGGTATGTGTGATAGCTTTCCTTTTTTGTATTAAAAATGACTAATCCCGCTTTAGTCCCGATATACAAATTATCTTTTCCATCATCATAAAATGCCGTTCGACTCATTACATTTAAATCGGAATTACTTCGGTAAGGATAATGTTTAAA
The DNA here is from genome assembly GCF_013822155.1 of Flavobacterium sp. Lineage (GTDB taxonomy): Bacteria > Bacteroidota > Bacteroidia > Flavobacteriales > Flavobacteriaceae > Flavobacterium. The sequence continues at coordinate 44,021 of NZ_PNJW01000009.1, read as the reverse complement.
TTCTCCTTTTTCACGATTGTATAGCTTACTGAGACAATTTTCGGTAACAATCCAAATTACACCCTTTTTATCCTCAAATACTGCTGTAACATCTTTACGAGGTAATCCTTTATCATTATTTTTAGTTGGAGTATAATGAACTTTTTTCTCTGTTTTTGGGTCAAGAACATACAAACCTTCAATGGTGGCAAACCAAAGCTGATTGTCTTTACTTTGAATCATGGACCAAATACCGGTATTTCCAAAATCATTAGGACGTAAAGAGGTAGTTTCAAAACTTTTCAATTCATTCGTTTTTCTGTCCCAACGATAAAGAACATTGCTGCCAATCCAAACATAACGGTCATCTTGTTCAACAATCGAGCGAATACTGAAACCTGAAATTCTTGAATTTAAACCGGCTATTCGTGTAACTAAAGCAAAACGATTTACTTTCGGGTCATAATAATCAATCCCCATTCCGTTGGTGCCCGCCCAAACAATGCCTGTTCGATCAATACATAAACTGTGGATATTGTCATAACTAATCGTTTCCGGTTCTAAAGGGTCATTTTTAAACGATTCAAATGTTTTGGTTTTAGTATCAAAACGCATTAATTCGCCGGGTGTGGCTAGCCATAAATAGCCTTTGTTGTCAGCTACAATTTTATTAATTTGTCCCCATCCATAGCGAAAAACACTCAATTCATGCAGGTAAGCAGTACGAGAGAAATTTTCAGTATTGAAATGAACCAATCCACTTATAGTTCCCAACCATAAATGGTTCTTATCAGCAACGGCAATACTTGAAATTAAAAAATCATCATTACTTCCGTAGGCTCCGGGTTGCTTAATATTGATTAAAAAAGTGGTAAACAGCTCTTTTTGTATATCAAATCTTTTCAGACCTTTTTCTGTTCCAATCCATAAGACCCCGGAATTGTCATATTGTAACGCTTTAATTTTATTGCTTTTTACATCTTTTTGATTCTTTGAAATAGTAATTTGTTTGATTTTTGAAAAGGCAGGATTATTATTGACAATTGGAATCTTAAAAATCCCATTTCCATTCGTACCAATCCACATTGAACCGGAAGAATCTTGCGTGATGGAAGTGATTTCCTTTGTATTTTTAGTTTCCGATATAGTGAGTGGAAGTAAAATGCGTTGAAAATTGTTACTGGTTTTTGAATAAACATTCAAGATGCCATTATCAGTGGCAATCCATAATTGTCCGTTTCGGTCGGTAAAAAGGGCGGTGATATAGTTTGAGGAAATAGATTTTGGGTTGGCCGGTTCATTTTGATAGATATTGAATTGATAGCCGTCATATTTATTCAATCCGTCTTTGGTGCCAAACCACATAAAACCATCGTTATCCTGCACCATGGCAAGAATGGCATTTTGAGATAAACCATCATTTATGGTTAAGTGTTTAAACCGAATGTTTTGGGAAAAAAGTAACGATGGGAGCAAACCCCACAAAAGAATTGGTAATACTATATAATGCTTTAATCGATTCATTTATCGTTATTGATTGCACGTAAATAGGGCGATAAATCGATTTGTGGAAATTAAACTAACACGTATTACTGTGATAGAATAAATAAAAGTAAACAATATTTAGGAAAAACAATCGTATTAAGTTAAAAAAAGAAATTTAACGTATTAAAAATCAGCTTTAATAGGAATACAAATTACTTTTTTATTGATAGTTGTTACTTTAATAAAATAGAATTGACAATTTTTGTTCTAAAATCGGTTAGTTTGTCAAAACCTTTTTCGGTGTCCATAAACTGTAACGTATAAGCCAAGTTTTTATAAACGAATACATAATTTTCAACTATATTTTTTTTCCCATTTACGTCGAAAGTAAATGAAAATTTTAAGGCTTTGATATCATGAAGCGTGATAATTTCCTCGTTTAGGAGTTTTCCTTTGCTGGATTTGACAGCTCCATCTTTCACCCCTTGAAAAAACTTAAGCAAGCCGGCTTCATCGGTATTGGCTAATTTATCTTTTCCTTTATCAGAACTGGAAAAAACAATTACTTCATTTTTATACGTTCCTTTTACATATTTTCCACCCGGAATTTCACCTTCCTCAGCATCTTCCACAACTTGAATAGTTACATTGTCATCAAATTCATAGTCAAATATTTCTTGACCGAAACTGCTGAAACTAAATAATAGAATAAATAGGGAGATTACTTTTTGCATGATTTTAAATTAAAAAGGTTTTTCGGTTTTTTTTAAGCGGAACAAATATAGGAATTAGTTTGAATGGAAAATGTTTTATGGTTTTGTTATTACTGCGAATTCAGAGAATTAATTAGAGCGAAGTCATATAAAAAAGGATTTAGGGGAGCTAGGTAGTCTACTCGATAGCTAACCGTTTTTTTTACTTAAGCGACCAACCCCTGATATATGCCAATCGCTATTGACATTTATTCCATTGAATTTTCCAGGATTCCATTTGGAACGTATAATAAATTGTGTAATGACAGAATCTACCAACTTCTCATTCTCTAAATTTTTAGGAGAAATTGATTTAGTAATTGATAGTTTGCTTATTGAGCTATCCCTATGAATTATAAATGAGATATTTAAATCATTAATTTCAATTCCTCTAGTTTTATATAATGGTATTAGGGTTTTTCTCAAATCTTCTCTAACCATGTTAAGAGATTCAGTGTAATCTAAAACTTTGGTGTATCTCGAAGTTGTTTCACATTCATGCCACATGAAAACGAAATCGGGATTTGTTTCCACAAATTTTCTGTCTGCAATTTTACGAAGTGAATCAACAAAATTTTCTCCATATCGATTAAATATTTCATTATTGATTTCATCTTCATAGCAATACCATTTAAACCCTTTAGGAGGTCTCATACAAAAACCTAACACATTTTTAAATCCAATGTTATACTGATGAAGTAATAGGGTTAGTTCTTTGTCGCTCACCTCTCTTGCAGACAATCCTTTAATGTTATAGTATGTTAATTTGTTTTCAGAAATATCTTTTTTAGCTCTTTTAATTCCATTAATACATAATGTGTCTACTATTTTAATTATGCCGAATTTATTTTCGTAAAAGTCTTTTTCGCTATAAATTACTATAGTGTCAAGTCCTTTTTTCTCCTTTTTTGCAATCTTTTCTTTATTGCAAGAAATGAGGGACAATGAAAATAAAAAAATAAAATAATATCGTGAATTCATAATTTGGTTAGGTGTAATCTGTTTAAATGGCCAATAATTTATTTATTATCAAATATATACAACTTTTTTAACCTTTTCAAACCAAACAAGATTTTCTGATCAAAACCCAACCTCATCCACAACATCCATTTCCTTCCTCAAAACCGGATGCCAAAACCGTATCGCTTCGGCATGCAAATACAAGCGGTCTGCTTTGGTGCCGTATAAATCATCGCCAACGATGGGAGTGTTTAAACCTTCCGGATGAGCGGCGTGCACCCGCAACTGGTGCGTGCGTCCCGTGATAGGAAAAAAGTGTAGCAACGTGGTATTTTCTCTTCGTTCGATTACTTTCCACTGCGTTTTGGCGGGTTTACCGTATTGGTAACACACTAACTGATTGGGGCGGTTGTCTAAATCGACTCGCAACGGCAAATTGATTTCGCCACTGTCTTGCTCAATTTTACCGGAAAGTAAAGCAACATAGCGTTTTTGTACCGTTCGTTTCATGAACTGAGCTTGTAAATTCAAATAGGTTTCCGTGCTTTTTGCCAACAACAAAATGCCGGAAGTGGACATGTCCAACCGATGCACAATCAACGGGCCTGATGCTTCAGGAAATTTTTCTTTGTAGCGACTGTACACCGAATCCTGTATCGATTTTCCGGGAACGGATAAAAACTCTGCCGGTTTGTGCACGACCGATAAATACTCGTCGTCGTATAAAAAAGTCAGTTCTTTGTTTTCTGCCGGATTTTGCAAGAGCGGATTGTCGTCTAATTCCATTCCGTCTAACATGTGAGCCAAAATGGGTTTGCACTTTCCGGTGCAAGCGGGGTAAAAATGACCGTGTTTTCGGATTTCCGATTTAGGCGATTGTCCCCACCAGAATTCGGCCAACGCAATCGGTTTGAGTTGGTTTGCAAACGCATAGTGAAGTAGTTTTGGAGCCGCACATTCACCGGCACTCGCGGGTGGATTCCCTTCAAAAATGGCACCTAAACTTTTGGAAATACCGGATTGGTTTAAGAATGAATACTGTTCAAACAATTTCTGTTGTAATGCTGCCGATTTGGCTTTGCGTTCTTCTTTTAATTGATTTATTTTCGTTTGAAAATCGTCCACTTTTTGTTGGGCGTTCGCAATTTCTAATTTCCAAAAATGATTCATTTGTTTGAGTTGAATGCTTTCTAACTGGCTTTCTTTACTCAATTTTTTCTGCACGGTTTTATAGGATTCAAAATCCAATTCGTTTTCGGCTTTTATCCGAATTTCGTCACGAATAATTTTATTTTGTTTGCTTTGTTCTTTCTTTTCGGCTTTGTCTTTTTCGGCTAACGATAGGGTGGAAGCCAATTTTTCTTGAAGAGAAAAAAATGCTGCCTCTTTTTCTAAATCTTCAATTTTTCGATTATAAACATTCAATATTTTTTCTTCCTGTTTAAAAAAGCCATCGTGTTGTAACATGTCAAAAACCGGAGGAACAAAGTGTAGGTGTTCATTACTGTCGGCTAATTTCCCTGAAAAGGCGGCTAAATACCCCAATTCATTCGCTTGATTTTGTACGACTAACACGCCAAACATTTTACCAATCACTAATCCTTCGCCGTCTTCCTGCAAACCAAAATTATGTTTCCAATCGGTTTGCGTTTCTAAATACTGTTGCAATTCTTGAGACGCAATTTTACTCAACTCATGCGGTTCATAATAAAACGGAAAGGTGAATTTTTGAGGTAAATCAATACCCGAAATGTTTTGTTGGAAGGCAATAAAAGGAATCGCATTTTTCATTGCTGCAAAGCTAAAAAAGGAAATTGGAATATGATTGATTATGAGTTTTATTCCTTCTTTGATATTTTTAAGTTTTCAATCCAAAAAATTTTAGATTTATAGAATTGTAAAAAAGTTGGTGATTAAGTATTTTCTTCGTTCTAAGCAATGAGATTAAAATTTAATGTTCAGAATAGTAAAAGTAGTACTTGTTTCATGAGAGTTTATTTTTGAATCAAAAACAGCCCATTTTATAATAGTTTAGCAGCCGATTATTTCAAATATATAATCACAATATCTATAATAAAAAAAATATACTTCTAAATTATAAGGGTAAATTAATTTCGGCTTGTTTGTTATGGTGTTTTGCAATTAGACGTTTCATTAGCAATGAAACAATCAATGCTACAACAAAAAAGCTTGAAAATAGTACTAGCGTATCATCTAATGATTGGGTTTTTTTCATCATTACATCATAGATGGTAGGTCCAACAATACCTGCTAATCCCCAACCTGAAAGAATTAATCCATGAACTGCTCCCAATTGTTTAGTACCGAATAAGTCACTTAAAAATGCGGGTAATGTTGCAAAACCACCGCCATACATAGTTACAACAGTAAATAAAACGAACAGAAACGCAAACTCAGAGGTAAGTTTGGGTAAGAAATAAAAGGCAATAACCTGAAAAGCAAAGAAGACAATATAGGTATTGGGTCTACCCAAATAATCTGAAGTACCCGACCAAATGATTCTTCCTATTCCATTAAAGACACCGATGAGTCCAACAATAGTTGCAGCTTCCATTGGCGTATAATTTAATTTCACTTGAATTAAAGGACTCGCAGCCGCAATCAATGCAATTCCGCAAGAAATATTAATAAACATCATAATCCACATATAATAAAAACGGGTAGTTTTTAAAGCTGCATTCGCATCAATATTTGAAAGATCCGGTTTGATGTTTTTGTTTTCGCCCGGATAATAACCTTTTGGTAAGTATCCTTCCGGTGGTTTTTCCATAAATGATGCTGAAAATATAATTAGTATCATATACAAAATTCCTAAAAAATAAAATGCATTGGAAACTCCCACGGAATCAAATAACATTTGCATCAGAGGTCCAAACAGTAAGGCAGAAAAGCCAAATCCCATAATTGCCATACCTGTTGCCAAGCCTCTTTTATCTGGGAACCATTTTACTAAAGTACTTACAGGTGTAATGTAGCCAATTCCTAATCCGATGCCACCAATAAAACCATAACAAAGTAAAAATAATGGCATTGAATGCAGCTGTACTGCCAAACCTGAACCTAAAATTCCGACACCGTAAAAAACACCGGCAGTTATTCCGCTTACTTTTGGGCCTACTTTTTCTACCCATTTGCCTAATAATGCAGCTGATAATCCGAGCAACAAAATAGCTATTTTAAAAGCCCATTTTATATCTGCTTCTTCTACACCAAATAAATCTTTTGCCGGATTTGTTATAACCGAAAATGCATATACCGAACCAATAGAGCTATGAATTCCGACGGCAGCTACCGCAATAAGCCAGCGGTTTTTCAATTTAATATCCTTCATAAACAAAAGTAATTTGTTCTTTTTTTCTTAAATAAAGTAGAACCATTAGAAGTTAATGTCAACAAATATAAATGTTTAAATTAGAACCAAAGATGATATATCTCATGTGCAACACCTCCGCAAAAATTTTCTGTAGATGATAAGTGAAGTGTATTTGTAAATCTGTTTAAACGAGGTAATTAACCTTTGATAAAAATTTTTTAAGTAGCTTTTAAACCTGAATCACCCCTAAATTAAATTTCTTTTCAATAGGAGCGTGGTTTGCGGCTTCAATTCCCATCGAAATCCAAGTGCGGGTTTCAAGTGGGTCAATGATAGCATCCGTCCATAATCGGGAAGCCGCATAATAGGGAGAAACTTGAGCATCATAACGGGCTTTAATTTTATCAAAAAGTTCTTTTTCTTTGGCTTCATCCACTTTTTCCCCTTTTGCTTTTAAAGAAGACGCTTCAATTTGTGCCAATACTTTAGCTGCTTGCGTACCACCCATCACCGCTAATTCGGCACTTGGCCAAGCAAAAATTAATCGCGGGTCATACGCTTTTCCACACATGGCATAGTTGCCGGCTCCATACGAATTGCCGATGACAACCGTAAATTTAGGCACAACAGAATTGGCCACGGCATTCACCATTTTGGCTCCGTCTTTTATAATACCTCCGTGTTCGGATTTGCTGCCCACCATAAAACCGGTTACATCCTGAAGGAATACTAACGGTATTTTCTTTTGATTACAGTTCGCAATAAAACGGGTAGCTTTATCGGCGGAGTCAGAATAAATTACCCCACCAAATTGAATTTCCCCTTTTTTAGTTTTGGAAACCGTTCGTTGATTAGCAACAATTCCAACCGCCCAACCGTCAATTCTTGCATATCCGGTGATGATGGATTGCCCATAACCTTGTTTGTATTCCTCTATTTCTGAATGGTCCACTAAACGTTTAATGATTTCCATCATGTCATATTGATCAGATCTTGATTGGGGAAGTATGCCATAAATATCGGCCTCTTTCAATGTTGGTTTTTCCCCTTTCACCCGATTAAATCCGGCTTTATCATAGTCGCCGATTTTTCCAATAATGTTTTTAATACGGTCTAATGCATCTTTATCGTCTTTGGCTTTGTAGTCAGTCACTCCTGAAATTTCGCAATGTGTTGTGGCTCCACCCAAGGTTTCATTGTCAATGTTTTCACCAATGGCGGCTTTCACTAAATAACTTCCGGCTAAGAAGATACTTCCCGTTTTATCTACAATCATTGCTTCGTCACTCATGATGGGCAAATAGGCACCACCCGCCACACAACTGCCCATTACGGCAGCAATTTGAGTAATTCCCATGCTGCTCATCACCGCGTTATTTCTAAAAATCCGTCCGAAATGTTCTTTGTCGGGAAATATTTCATCTTGCATCGGCAAATAAACACCGGCACTGTCAACAAGGTAGACAATAGGCAAACGGTTTTCAATGGCAATCTCTTGAGCCCTTAAATTCTTTTTTGCAGTAATTGGAAACCAAGCACCCGCTTTTACGGTGGCATCATTTGCTACGACAATACATTGCTTCCCTTGAATATAACCCATTTTTACAACAACACCTCCGGAAGGGCATCCGCCGTGTTCGGCATACATTCCGTCGCCTACGAAACCGCCAATTTCTATATTTTTGGCTTTCGTATCTAATAAATAATCAATCCGCTCACGGGCAGTCATTTTTCCTTCACCGTGCAGTTTGGCAATACGTTTTTCGCCGCCTCCCAGTTTTACCTGAGCGAAACGCCTTTTTAATTCTGCGACTAAGAGTTTATTGTAATCTTCGTTCTTATTGAAGTTGATGTCCATTTTGTAGCATGTTTAGTATCAGTTGATTGAACCGGTAATTTAAAATCTATGTTTTAACTTAAAAGGTTACGGGTTGTAAAGTTAAGTATTGTTAAACTCACATTAAAATTTTTTTCTCACTTATTCACACTTGTTCATTGATAATAGTATAATAAAAGAAGTGAAAAAATTTACTAATCATAATTTTAGTCTTTAAAAAATAAGAATAATCAATTTTGTGCTATCATTTGATTAAAATGTGCTACTTTAAGTAATAGGATAAAATTAGATTTGACAGAATCAAAAAATAATAATTATGAGTAATTTAATTCAACGACCACAATTAAAAGAAAAGTATGATAATTACATCAACGGAAAATGGGTAGCCCCTTCAACAGGACAATATTTTGAAGTGCTGTCGCCAATTGATGGTAAATTAATGGCCAAAGCAGCACATTCAGCAAAAATGGATGTTGAAATGGCAGTAGATGCCGCAGCAGAAGCTTTCAAGTCTTTCAGTCAAACTTCTGCCACGGAAAGAAGTATCATGCTCAATAAAATAGCCGATAGAATAGAAGCTAACCTAGCTTATATTGCCGCAGTAGAAACGGTTGATAATGGAAAAGCGATTAGAGAAACAATGGCAGCGGATATTCCATTGGCGATTGATCATTTCAGGTATTTTGCTAGTGTTATTCGTGCGGAAGAAGGCTCTATTACGGAATTAGACAAAGATACGGTTTCGATTATAATGCACGAACCTCTTGGTGTAATTGCTCAAATTATTCCGTGGAATTTCCCGATTTTGATGGCGGTATGGAAATTAGCTCCGGCTATAGCGGCAGGAAACTGTGTTGTGTTAAAACCAGCAGAAAGCACACCTATTTCTATTATGGTTTTAATGGAAATTATTGGTGATTTAATTCCTGCAGGAGTGATAAATGTTGTAAATGGCTTTGGGGCTGAATTGGGCAGAACTTTAGTAACCAACCCAAAAGTAGCCAAAGCAGCTTTTACGGGTTCAACAGCAACAGGTAGAATGGTGATGCAGTATGCAACAGAAAATATTATTCCGGTAACATTAGAATTGGGTGGAAAATCACCAAATATTTTCTTCCCATCAGTGATGGATGCTGATGATGAATTCTTAGATAAAGCATTAGAAGGAGTGGCATTATTTGCCTTAAACCAAGGAGAAGTTTGTACGTGCCCTTCAAGACTTTTAATTCACGAATCTATATATGACCGGTTTATCGAAAAAGTATTGACAAGGGTAAATGCTATAAAAATGGGTAATCCTTTAGATTCAACTGTGATGATGGGAGCTCAAGCTTCGCAAATTCAAAAAGATAAAATTCTTTCCTATATTAAGTTAGGGAAAGAAGAAGGAGCAGAGTTATTGTGTGGAGGGGAAGTGAATCATTTAGGAGGAGATTTAGAAGGCGGATATTATATTCAACCCACGTTATTTAAAGGACATAACAAAATGCGTATCTTCCAAGAAGAAATTTTCGGACCGGTGTTAGCCGTTACAACTTTCAAAACTACGGAAGAAGCTATAGAAATTGCCAATGACACCATGTATGGTTTAGGAGCAGGCGTTTGGACACGTGATGCACATGAATTATATCAAGTGCCACGAGCGATTCATGCGGGACGTGTTTGGGTAAATCAATACCACGCTTATCCGGCAGGAGCACCGTTTGGAGGATATAAACAATCAGGAATAGGTAGGGAAAATCATAAAATGATGTTGACCCATTATCGTCAAACTAAAAACATGTTGATTTCATATAGCAAACACAAATTAGGTTTCTTTTAGTAGTTTGTTAATTAATCAGTAACCGCAAATTCGCAAATTGTTTGTAGAGTTTGCGGTTATTATTTAGTATATTTATTAAAGGGTAAATTAAAATAAATGAGTGAGAGCGGTAAGTTGAAAATGACATAAGGAAACAAAATAGCTTACCGGTTTTAATAAATATCATTACTAATTTCAAATTATGGAAAAAATAAAACGTTTAGATGCTACTCAAAAAGCATTAGATTTGATAGACATGCTTTCGGAGAAATTTGGTGATTTGATGTTTTATCAAGCCGGTGGTTGTTGTGAAGGAACACAACCACAATGTTTTGAAAAAGGAGGATTCTATATGCGATTTGGAGATATCTGCATTGGAACCATTAGCGGTTTTGAGTTTTGGGTTGATAAAGACTTATTCGAATATTGGAAACATGCTCATTTTACTTTAGATGTTACCGATGGAATAGGAGCAGGAGGGTTTTCGTTGGAAACACCTTATAGCAAAACGTTTATAATTCACTACAGGTTATTTACGGAAGATGAGGCGGCCCATTTAGAAGACATAAAAAGAAACGAATAAATTAGCCATTAAAATTCATTAACTGATATTGTTTAGGGGTAATGCCTTCATGTTTTTTGAACAATCGTATGAAATAATTAGCATCTTCAAAACCTGTAGCATAAGAAACTTCAGAGATATTTATTTTCGGATTATTTAAAAGTTTTTTGGCATACTTTATCTTTTCATTCAAAATAAATTCAATTGGGCTCATGCCTAATTCTCTTTTAAAATAGCGGTAAAATGAGGTGGTGCTCATGCAAGCTTTAGCACTCAAGTCTTTTAAATTAATTGTTTCCTGAATATTAAGACGAATATATTCCACTACAAAATGAATAGGGTTTGAGCGGTCAATAAATGTTGGGTTTTCTAGAGCTTTTACGGTTTGCGATTGAATTATCCGAACCAATAATTCCTGCAAAGTCAAATCGGCCAAAGCATCTTTTGTTATGGAAGTGCTCATGCATTCTTTTATCAATTTGTTTATGGTTGTAGCCAATTCCAAATTATTGTAAAAGAAGTAATTATCAAACTCTAATTTCCAAAATTGGTTATCACCTTCTTTCGGATAACGTTCGTTTAAAAAGTCTAACGTTTCCTTTATTTTAAATTGATCGATGGCTAAGGCCAAACATTGTGTAGGGTTTTTAAAGGAAGCCTCCGGAAAATCAATCTTCATTTCCACATTAGAAGGAATAAGCACAGTTTCACCCGGAAGGTATTCAAATTCAGGATCATTAAAAAGATGCATTATTTTTTTGCCACGAAGCATACTAGTTACCACTAAATCAGAAAACTTTAAAGGAACTAAAACACTTTTTTGAAAAGTTTCAAATATATTTAACTCACAGTTATTCAGGGAATAAATGCTTCTGTTTTCAACTAAAGTTTTGAGTGATTTCTCGTGTGTTAAAGCTGGTGTAGATAATGCAATTTTAGAGGAATTCATTTCATTTAATTAGATTGAAAAAGTACAAAAAACAATCTAAATAAGGTAGAATTCTCATTATTTTAACAAATTATATTTTTAAATTTATATAGAAAGCTTGTCGTTACTGACAAGCTTTCTATATTCTCTACGAACAAAATTACTCTTCTTTTTGTCCCATCATCATCAAATATGCTTTTAAAAATTCATCAATTTCTCCGTTCATCACGCCATCTACATCGCTGGTTTCACAGCCGGTTCTAACGTCTTTCACTAACTTATAAGGTTGCATCACGTAGTTTCTAATTTGTGAACCCCATTCAATTTTCATTTTTCCGGCTTCAATATCGGCACGTTGAGCCATTTGTTTTTTCAATTCAATTTCATACAACTGTGAACGCAACATTTGCATGGCACGTTGTCGGTTATCTTGTTGCGAACGCGTTTCTGAACATTGAATTTGAATTCCGGTCGGTTTGTGGAATAACTGTACTTTGGTTTCCACTTTATTCACATTCTGACCACCGGCACCACTGGAACGAGAAGTAATAATCTCTAAATCAGCAGGGTTGATTTCAATTTCAATGGTGTCATCTACTAGGGGATAGACATAAACGGATGCAAAAGAAGTATGTCGTTTAGCATTACTGTCAAAAGGGGAGATACGAACCAGTCGGTGCACTCCATTTTCACCTTTCAGATAACCGAAGGCATAATCACCTTCAATTTCTAAAGTAACTGTTTTAATACCGGCCACATCACCTTCTTGAAAGTTTAACTCTTTTACTTTATAACCTTCCTTTTCCGCCCACATCAAATACATACGCATCAACATGGAAGCCCAATCACAACTTTCAGTACCACCGGCACCGGCAGTAATTTGTAATACGGCACTCATGCTGTCTCCTTCTTCGGAAAGCATGTTTTTAAATTCCAGGTTTTCGATTAAGGAATTAGTTTGTTCAAAAATAGAATCTACTTCCTCTTCAGAGGCATCACCGTCTTTGTAGAACTCAAAAACCATTTGAAGTTCTTCTGCCAGGTTAGTTCCTTTTTGATAATCTTCTACCCATTTTTTCTTTGAACGCAAGTCGCGGACAACGATTTCGGCTTCTTTGGGATTGTTCCAAAAAGTAGGGTCAAAGGTTTTTTCTTCTTCGTTAGCAATCTCAATTAATTTCTTATCGATGTCAAAGATACCTCCTCAACGCACCAAGACGCTCTACAATACCTTTTATTTGTTCGGTATTTGTCATAATTATTGTAGTTTTGTTTTTTACAAATGTAGGAACAAGTTGTGATTTGTCCTAATTGTGAAAAATTAATTATTACGTAAGTTCAGGTCGCGACCTGTTCCTACAGCAATGAAATTAAAAATTCAATGGAAATAAATTTAATTAGTGATACGGTTACTAAGCCAAGCCCCGAAATGCTTCGGGCGATGTTTAACGCTAAAGTGGGTGACGACGTATTCAAACAAGATCCTACGGTCAATGAGTTTGAAGCTAAAGTAGCCCATTTATTTGGAATGGAAGCGGCTCTTTTTTTCCCATCAGGGACAATGGCAAATCAAACAGCAATAAAATTACATACCAATCCGGGCGACCAAATCATTTGTGATAAATGGACCCACATTCATTTGTATGAATCAGGAGGAGCCTCATCAAACAGTGGTGTTAATTTCAATTTGTTAGATGGTGAAAGAGGCATGATTACTGCCGAACAAGTAGAAGAAGGAGTAAACGACCCTAATTTTTATCACATGCCTTTGTCTAAAATGGTTTGCATTGAAAACACTACCAATAAAGGAGGAGGAGCTTGTTATGAAATGGAAGAATTACATAAAATCAAGCAAGTTTGTGCTAAACACAACTTAAAATACCATTTAGACGGTGCACGATTTTGGAATGCTATGGTTGCTAAAAATCAATCACCAAACCAATACGGTGAGCTTTTCGACTCGATTTCGGTTTGTTTTTCAAAAGGACTGGGTTGTCCGGTTGGTTCCGTCTTGTTATCAGATAAAGAAACAATTCATAGAGCCTTACGTGTTCGAAAAATTTTTGGAGGAAACATGCGTCAATCAGGTTATTTAGCGGCAGCCGGATTATATGCTTTGGAAAATAACATAACGAAATTAGCGGACGATCACCGCAGAGCTAAAGAATTAGAAAGCAAACTAGCCAGCTGTTCTTGGATTGAAAAAGTGGAACCGGTGGAAACAAATATCATTGTTTTTACACCAAAATCATTTGTTTCCGATGCTGTTGTCATAGAAAAATTGAAACAGAAAAACATTCACATTAGTTTGTTGGGTAAAGGTAAATTAAGAATCGTCACTCACTTAGATTACAAAGAAGTGATGCACACGTATGTGTTAGAAGTGCTCGAAAAAATGAGTTTTTAAACAAATTCTTTATTTAAACAAATCCATACCCGGAATATTTGGCATGCCATCTTTGGCAACAGCTGCTAGTTCGGTCTCATTTACATTGGTGGCTTTTGCTATTGCTTTGTTCATAACCAAAACCAAATAATCTTCCAATTGCTCTTTATCGTCTAATAATGTTGGGTCAACTTCGATAGATTTTACCAATCGATTAGCGGTTAAGGTTACTTTCAAAAGGCCGTCATTACTTTGTTCATCAATCAAAACGGAATCTAAACGCTTTTTAGTTTCTTCTATTTTTTGCTGGGTTTCTTTCAGTTTTCCCATCATTCCCATCAGGTCTCCAAACATGTTGATAATTTTTATAGTTAATGAATTACAAAAGTAGTATATTGCATAGTTTTGAAATAATATTTTTTTATGAATTATAAAGTAGTCATGAGTTTAGTTTGTATTATTTTTGCAACTTCTTGTGCAAAAAAAGAGACAAACATGTCAGAAAATAGTATACCACCAGTTGCCGCAAAAAAAGATACCGTTCTTGAAAAACACGGAGACAAACGAATAGATTCTTATTATTGGTTAAACAACCGTGAAAATCCGGAAGTCATTCAATATCTAAAAGATGAAAATGCCTATTATGAGCAAATGACCGCTCATACTAAAACGTTTCAAAAAGAACTGTTTGAAGAAATGAAGTCGAGAATCAAAGAAGATGATGAATCGGTTCCATACCTATATAATGGCTATTTTTATATAACCCGTTTTGAAAAAGGGAAAGAATATCCAATTTATTCCCGAAAAAAAGGAAGTCTTTCAGCGAAGGAAGAGATTATGTTTGATTGCAACGAATTCGCAAAAGGCAAATCTTATTTTAAACTTAGTGGTTTGAGTGTGAGTGAAGACAATAAATTAGTCTCTTTTGCCACGGATGAAAAAGGAAGAAGAATTTATACCCTGCAAGTGAAGAATTTGGAAACGGGTGAAATTTTAGCGGATAAAATTGAAAACACAACCGGAAATTCTGTTTGGGCAAATGACAACAAAACGTTATTTTACTCCACACAAGATAAAAAAACGTTGCGTTCAGATAAAATATTTAAGCATGTTTTAGGAGATGATGTAAAAAAAGCAACCTTAGTTTTTCATGAAAAAGACGACACATTCGCTACAATTATTTTGAAAACAAAATCAAAAAAATACCTTGTAATCAACAGTAATAGTACATTAACAACCGAATATCAAATTTTAAATGCCGATAAACCACAGGAAAACTTTAAAGTTTTTCAACCGAGAACAAGAGGTTTAGAGTATGATATTTCACATTTTAATGATCATTTTTACATTGTAACCAATAAAGATAAAGCAACCAATTTTAAAGTGATGAAAACGCCTGAAACGGCTACTTCAAAAGAGAATTGGGTAGATGTGATTCCGCATAAACAAGATGTTTTGATTGAAGGAATCGAAATTTTTAAAAATTATTTAGTAGTGGAAGAGCGTTCCAATGGTTTGAATAAAATTAAGATAATGCCTTGGAGTGGAGGAGGAGATTATTATTTACCTTTTGAAATTGAAACGTACTCGGCTTTTGTAGGAACAAATGTTGATTTTGATACCGAAATATTACGTTTTGGCTATCAATCGTTAGCGACACCTTTTTCGGTTATTGATTTCAACATGAAAACCAAAACGAAAGAAGTAAAGAAAGAACAAGCCGTTTTAGGAGGAAAATTTGACAAAAATAATTATAAAGAAGAACGGGTTTGGGCTACTGCTACGGATGGAACTAAAATTCCAATTTCTATAGTTTATCACAAAAAAACCAAGAAAGACGGAAACAGTCCGCTATTGCAGTATGCTTATGGTTCATATGGTAATTCAATGGAACCGGGATTTGATTCGTCTATTTTAAGTTTATTGGATAGGGGATTCATTTATGCCATTGCACATATCCGCGGTGGGGAGGAAATGGGAAGACAATGGTATGAAGACGGGAAATTATTGAAAAAGAAAAACACCTTTACGGATTATATTGATTGCTCTAACTATTTAATCAGTCAAAAATATACCAATCCCAAACACCTTTATGCGGAAGGCGGTTCAGCCGGAGGTTTGTTGATGGGAGCAGTAGTGAACATGGCACCACAATTATATAATGGGGTAATTGCTCAGGTTCCTTTTGTGGATGTTATGACAACCATGTTAGACGAAACGATTCCGTTGACAACTTCAGAATATGACGAATGGGGAAATCCCAATGAAAAAGTATATTATGATTACATGAGGTCCTATTCACCTTATGATAACGTAAAGGCCCAAGATTACCCAAACATGTTGGTTACTACCGGATTGCATGATTCACAGGTGCAATATTGGGAACCTGCAAAATGGGTAGCCAAATTACGAACAGTAAAAACGGATAAAAATTTATTATTTTTAGATACAAACATGGATGCAGGTCATGGCGGAGCTTCAGGGCGTTTTGAAGCATTGAAAGAGACTGCAAAAGAATTTAGTTTTTTATTAGATTTGGAAGGAATAACTCAGTAATTAAATTTTTTTTATACATTTGCAAAGTTTTGAGGTTGCCAAAAACAATAGAAGTTTGCCTTGACTAACATATTTTTTATGAAACAACAGATTAAAGCCTATAATAGTGTATTGGATTTAATAGGTAATACTCCCTTAATTAAACTCAATAGAGTCACTGAAAACCTTGATGGTAATTTTTATGCTAAGGTTGAATCATTTAACCCCGGCCATTCCACAAAAGATAGAATCGCATTATATATTATTGAAGAAGCTGAGAGGCAAGGAATTTTAACGCCCGGCGATACAATTATTGAAACTACTTCCGGAAACACCGGTTTTAGTTTAGCCATGGTAAGTATTATAAAAGGCTATAATTGTATACTGGCGGTAAGCTCAAAATCATCTCGCGACAAAATTGATATGTTGCGAAGCATGGGGGCAAAAGTTTATGTTTGTCCGGCACACGTTTCAGCAGATGATGAACGATCTTATTACAATGTTGCCAAACGGTTACATGAAGAGACAAAAGGTTCGATTTATATCAACCAATACTTCAACCAATTAAATGTTGATGCTCATTACAAAAGTACCGGTCCGGAGATTTGGGAACAAACCAACGGAAATATAACCCACTTGATTGCTTGTAGTGGTACAGGAGGTACAATATCAGGAACAGCTAAATTTTTAAAAGAGAAAAATCCGAATATCAGAATTTTAGGTGTTGATGCTTATGGCTCGGTATTAAAAAAATATCACGAGACAAAAGAGTTTGACAACGAAGAAATATATCCTTACCGTATTGAAGGTTTAGGTAAAAACTTAATTCCGACGGCTACTGATTTTGATATTATTGATAAATTCATGAAAGTAACTGACGAAGAAAGTGCTCATACTACCCGTGAAATAGCTTTAAAAGAAGGTTTATTCGTGGGATATACTTCAGGTGCAGTTGTTCAAGCCATCAGACAGTTTGCTGAGGAAGGTGAATTTGATGAAAATTCAAATGTAATTGCCATTTTTCCTGACCACGGTTCTCGCTATATGAGCAAAGTGTTTAGTGATGACTGGATGAATGAACAAGGATTTTTTGACAGTATCAATATGGAAGAGGTTCAAAAAATTGAATTTATAAAATAAGAAACTAGAAAAAAGAATATAAAAAAACTCCAAGTTGAAAAGCTTGGAGTTTTTTATTTAAGTGTTTTCCGGTATTAGGATTTAGTATTCAGAGAATTGAAGATTACTGAGGTTTTTATAAATACCGTTTTCAACTTCTACTAGTTCTTTATGCGTTCCTTGTTCAGCAATGACTCCATTGTTTAAAACTAAGATGTTGTCAGCACTTCTAATGGTCGCTAAGCGATGAGCAATGATTATGCTGGTTCTACCTTTCATTAAGGTTTCTAGAGCTTCCTGAACCAGTTTTTCACTTTCGCTGTCTAAAGACGAGGTGGCTTCATCTAAAATTAAGATACTCGGATTTTTTAACAATGCTCTGGCTATGGCGATGCGTTGACGTTGACCTCCAGATAATTTGATTCCGCGTTCACCAACTAAGGTCTCAAATTGTTCCGGAAAACCGGTTATGAATTCTAAGGCATTGGCTTGTTGAGCAGCTATTTTTATTTCTTCAAAAGTGGCATCCGGTTTACCATAGGCAATATTTTCTTTGATGCTTCCTCCAAAAAGAATAACGTCTTGGGGTACAATACTCATATTTCCTCTTAATTGTTCCAGGTCATAGGAATATATGTTTTTATCATCGATTAAAATTTCTCCAGAATTTAAATCATAAAATCGAAGAAGCAAAGCCGAAATGGTTGATTTTCCAGCACCACTTGGTCCAACGAGTGCAATTTTCTGACCAAATTTTGCCGTGAAAGAAACATCTTTAAGGACTTCAATTTCTTTCCGAGAAGGATAGCTGAATCCCACATTTTTAAAGGTTACATTTCCCTTTATTTTATCTCTTGATTTGGGAGCTAAACCGTTAATGTCTTCCGGTTTTTCATCTAATAATTCAAAAACACGTTCAGTTGCACCAACTGCCTTTTGTATTTGAGCATATAATTCGGCAATTCCACCAAAAGAAGCTCCTACAAAAGTGGAGTATAGAACAAAAGTAATTAATTGTCCTACAGACATTTCACCGTTTATACTTAAAGTAACCCCAAACCAAACAACCGCCACAATAGCTCCAAATAAACAAAAAATAATGAAGGAAGCAAAATAACCACGATATTGACCGCCTTTAATAGCAATCGATACAATTTCATTAATTTTACTTCTGTAACGGGCAATTTCATACCATTCGTTCGCAAAAGCTTTCACGTTGCTGATGCCTTGTAAGGTTTCTTCAACAATCACTTGACTTTCCGCCACTTGGTCTTGTACTTTCTTGGAGTATTTTCGAATGAAACGACCGAATATAACTGCAGCAACAGCGACCAAAGGGACGACAGCTAACATCATCAGGGTTAATTTAATGCTTTCACTGGCTAATAAAATTACACCACCAATAATCAGGATAAACTGCCTTAAAAATTCAGCAATTGTGGTGGTTAAAGTATCTTGAATTTGATTTATATCCGAACTGATTCGGCTGTTTAATTCACCGACCCTTTTTTGAGAAAAAAAGTTCATCGGAAGCTTTATCAAATTTGAATATAGGGCAAAACGCAAATTTGCAAGCGTATTTTCGGTAAAATTTACAAATAGATATACTCTAAAAAACGAAAAGAACGACTGCAAAAATAAAATTCCAATTAGGCCTAAGGCAACGTTATTAGCTGCATTTATGTCTTTGACTTTGACACAATCTACTAACATTCCCATTAATTTAGGGAAGGCTAGGGCAGTACCGCCCGTTAATAAAAGAAAAATTAAACCGATAAAAAATTTCCATCGATGAGCATCGGCATACTTAAAAATCAATAACGCTTTACTGAGTGATGAGGCGTTTATTTTTGCTTTGGGTAAATCGTTTTCTTTAAATCGAGCCATTTTTTTTGTAAAGTAAATGATTAAAAAGTAAATAGGTGATTGAACAATATATAATTTCCAATCGTTTAAAAACTAAAAAACTCCCTTTATAGAGAGTTTTTGATTGTTTTTTGTTCTAAATTATTCTTGCATCGTGTGATAAACGTTCATGACGTCATCGTCTTCTTCAATTTTTTCCAATAATTTTTCTACATCGGCCATTTCTTCCGGAGTAAGTTCTTTGGTAATTTGTGGGATTCGTTCAAAACCGGAAGATAAAATTTCGATGTGTCGGTTTTCTAATTCTTTTTGAATAGCACCAAAACTTTCAAAGGGAGCATACATTAAGATTCCATCTTCGTCAGCAAAAATTTCTTCTACGCCAAAATCAATCATTTCTAATTCTAGTTCATCTACATCTTGACCTTCAGCAGGTATTCTGAAATTACAGGTGTGATCAAACATAAATTCAACCGAACCTTGTGTGCCAAAAGTACCATTACATTTGTTGAAATAACTTCTGATATTGGCAACTGTTCTGTTATTATTATCGGTAGCCGTTTCAATCAAAATAGCAATCCCATGAGGAGCATATCCTTCAAATAGAACTTCTTTATAGTTAGCGGTATCTTTATCTGATGCTTTTTTAATAGCCCGTTCCACATTGTCTTTCGGCATGTTAGCCGCTTTGGCATTCTGCATTACCGCTCTTAATCTGGAATTTGTTTCCGCATTCGGACCGCCTTCTTTCACGGCCATGACAATGTCTTTTCCTATTCTGGTAAACGTTTTTGCCATCGCTGACCAACGTTTCATTTTTCGTGCTTTTCTAAATTCAAACGCTCTTCCCATTTCTGTTTATTTCAATATTCTAATTTCGTTGTTCAATGTTCAAAATTTGACTGCAAAAATAACACTTAAACTGTTATTTCAAAAAATTATTACTTTTTATAAAAAGGTAATTTTACTACTTTCGCAGCTACTTTGTTATTTCTGATTTGAATAAAGATTTCACTTCCTTCAGAGGAAAATTCCGTTTTAACATAGCCCATTCCGATTCCTTTTCCAACGGTTGGAGCCATCGTTCCGGAAGTCACAATTCCAATATTATTTCCGTCTGCATCTACAATTTCATAATCATGTCGTGGAATTCCTCGTTCGGTTAATTCAAAACCAACTAATTTTTTGGTCACACCGGCTTCTTTTTGTTTTTTCAGGTTTTCAGAATTTGTGAACTCTTTGTTGAATTTGGTAATCCACCCTAAACCGGCTTCAATAGGAGAAGTGGTATCATTAATGTCGTTTCCATATAAACAAAAACCCATTTCCAATCGCAAAGTATCACGAGCCGCTAATCCGATAGGTTTGATACCAAAAGAAGCTCCGGCTTCAAACACTTTGTTCCAAATTTGGACTACTTCCGAATTTTTACAATAAATTTCAAATCCACCTGACCCGGTATAACCGGTTGCGGAAATGATTACATGTTCGATTCCGGCAAAATCAGCCACTTCAAAATGATAGTATTTAATTTCAGCTAGATTAATGGATGTCAATGATTGCATGGCTTCCATTGCTTTTGGTCCTTGAATGGCCAATAAGGAATAATCTTCAGAAAGATTTTTCATTTCTACGCCTAAATCATTATGAGACGAAATCCAATTCCAATCTTTATCTATATTGGAGGCATTAACGACTAATAAATATTGTTCCTCTTTAATTTTGTAAACGATTAAATCATCCACAATTCCGCCATCATTATTTGGAAGGCAAGAATATTGTGCTCTACCATTGTATAAAGTGGCTGCATCATTAGAAGTTACTTTTTGTATTAAAGCGAGTGCATTAGGGCCTGTTAACAAAAATTCACCCATGTGTGATACATCAAAAACGCCAACGGCATTTCGAACGGTTTCGTGTTCGGCAGTAACTCCTTCATATTGAACGGGCATATTGTATCCAGCAAATGGAACCATTTTAGCTCCTAAGCTCTCGTGAATGTGTGATAAAGCGGTATTTTTCATTAGTTTGTTGTGTATAATTTGAAGTGGCTAATTTATTAAAAATAATGAAATTTTTGAGTGAAATATGCTGTCAAATTTATTTAATTGTTACTTTTTTATTCGATTAGTCATTATTCTTGCATAAATCAGATTTCTGTCCAAAAATATTTTCATTCACAATCCTAAAAACATATATTTACTTTTTTAATAATTAATGCATTCCATTTTTTGATAGCATGAAGCAAGAAGAAAATATAGTACCACAACACATTGAAAAAGAAATTATTGAACCCCAACTCAATATGCTTTTAACTACTGATGAAGAGGATGAAAGACCGGTTTATATCGCAGGAAATTTTAACAATTGGGTTACACAGGATAAGAATTTTCAAATGGAAAAAGTAGGAAAGGGACTTTATCATTTTAAATTCCCTTATGATTTTATATATCCGGACGAAATGTTATACAAATTCACCCGCGGAGATTGGAGTGAAGTAGAAATTGATAAATATGGAAATCGGACTGAAAATCGTTCGTGCAAACAGCATAATGGTATAAAAAAGGAACATGTTGCCAAATGGAGAAGAAATTGGTTGCCCTTTAAGCCTAATTTTTTACCCAAGGTTCATTTAATTTCTAAAGAATTTGAGATTCCACAGTTGAATAAAACCAGAAAAGTGTGGGCATTGTTGCCACATGATTATGAAACGTCCACAGAACATTATCCGGTAATGTATTTACAAGACGCTCAAAATTTATTCAACGAAAAAGCTAAATACGGAAATTGGGAAATTGATAAAAAATTGGCTGTTATGGCCGAATATAAAATTGGTAAAATCATTGTAATTGCCGTTGAGCACGCTGATAATGAACGTATTATTGAATATAATGTTGGTAATACAGTATTAGGAGCCGGGCAAGGTAAAAAATATATTCGTTTTCTAACCGATACTTTAAAACCGTTCGTTGATGCAAATTTTAGAACCAAACCCGAACGTGAGCATACCGGTATCGGCGGAAGTTCCATGGGTGGATTGGTGAGTATTTTTAGCGGGATTATGTATCCGGAAGTATTTGGAAAATTAATGATTTTTTCGCCCTCTTTGTGGGTTGTTCCTAAAATTAAGTTGTCTTTTTTAGATATGGAAGAGCCGCAAGACACTCGCATTTATTTGTATGCCGGAGGAGATGAAAGTGCGACAATGATTGATCATGTAAAGAATTTTAAAAAAAGACTGCATAAAAAAGATGCCATTAATGACAAAATGAAAGTACGATTGAGCATCAACGAACAAGGAAAACATAACGAAGTGTATTGGAGTGATGAATTTCCAAAAGCGATAGAGTGGTTGTTTTTTAGTACAAAAGAGGATTGACAATATCCCTTTCAATGTCAAAAATTAAATAAAAAATTGTTTCGATATGAATATTAAATATACAAATAATCAATCCTTAAAAAAACTAAACTTAATCCCGTATTTTGAAACGGAAGAAAGTATTGTTTTTAATGAAATTAAACTTTCAAAGTCAGTTTTCTCCGGAAAAAAGGACAGTCTTCACCTTTTTGAAAAGGACGAAAACCTTTTTCTATTCGTCGGATTAGGAAAGGAACCCGACTATAAAGTTATTAAAACTGCGTTTAGAAGAATATCAGCCAAGCAGATTTCGCATTTTAAAGAGGAGGCTAAGCTTTTTCTTTCCGCTGATTTCTCCAACGAAAATGTGGAAGCAATTATCTCAGGACTTTGGTTGGGAACTTATCAATTAGGTCATTATAAAAAAGATAAAAAGCAACATCCTTTGGAGAACGATAATTTTGATTTTGAAATCAATTCAATATTAGAGGTTAAAAATGCTGTTATTAAAGGCTTAAAAATTGCCAAAGCTCAATTAGAAACCTATCATTTAGTTGATTTACCACCCAATAAAATCACACCCAAACATTTAGCCGATTGGGCTATGCAAACGGGTAAAAATTATGGTATGGAGGTTACAGTAATTGGTGCTGAGCAAGCCTATATTTTAGGTTTAGATGCCTTTGTTTCGGTAGGAAAAGGAAGTGCCAACGAATCGCAGTTTATCATCATGGATTATCATCCAACGACAGCTAAAAAGCACATAGGTTTGGTTGGTAAAGGAATCACATTTGACACTGGTGGTTTAAACATAAAAACGGCAGGAATAGTTCATATGAAATGTGATATGGCCGGTGGTGCAGCCGTTTTGGGAACCATGCAACTGATTGCCGATTTACAATTGCCTTATCGGGTTACTGCTATCGTTCCTGCTTGTGAAAATTCGGTAGATGCTAATTCTTTCTTACCCAGCGATGTGATTGGAAGTTATAGTGGTCATTCCATTGAAATCATTGATACCGATGCAGAAGGAAGATTAATTTTAGCGGATGGATTATCCTATTTAATCAAAAATTACAACCCGGAAACGATTCTTGACATCGCTACATTAACCGGAAGCAGTGTGGCCACTTTTGGATACGAATGTGGAGCGTTATTTAGTAAGAATGATAAGTTAGCCAAACAGTTGCAAAAGGCAGGTGATGTAACGGGTGAACGACTTTGGCCTTTGCCGTTATGGGATGTTTATAAATCGGATGTAGAAAGTGAAATTGCCGATGTAAAAAATTATTCCGGAAAACCGGTTGCCGGTGCTATTTCTGCTGCAAAGTTTTTAGAATTTTTTACTGAAAATCATGTTTCATGGGCACATCTCGATATTGCCGGCGTTTCGTTTGTAGATGATGAATTTGCCAAAACCAAGCATGCTTCTGCATTTGGTGTGCATTTAATTACTAATTTTATTGAAAACCTATAGTCTATGGAAAATACTGCTAAAACATTCATTTGTATTTCTAATTATTTTAAAGGGAATGATTTTTTAATCAATATGAAGAAATTGGGTAATAAAGTTTATCTCATAACTTCAGAGAAATTGCGTGATAAACCTTGGGCTCATGATTCGATTGAAGAAATTTTTTATATGCCGGGACAGGATGTGGATTGGGATTTAGATATGCTTTTACATGGGGTAGCCGGATTAATGCGGAAAGAAAAAATTGATGCTATTGTAGCCTTAGATGATTTTGATGTGGAAAAAGCAACTTTTTTACGTGAAAACATCCGTATGGATGGAATGGGACAAACGACCGGTCGTTATTTCAGGGATAAATTAGCCATGCGGGTAAAAGCACAATCGGAAGGCGTTCCGGTTCCTGCTTTTAGTGCGTTGTTCAATGATGAATATATCAATCATTTTGCCGATACCGTTTCGCCTCCATGGGTTTTAAAGCCACGTTCAGAAGCTTCAGCTACCGGAATTATGAAAGTACATTCGAAAGAAGAATTATGGCATAAAATTCATGAATTGGGAGACAATCGTATTAAGTATTTGGTTGAGCAGTTTAAACCAGGAGCAGTTTATCATTGTGACGGATTGAATTTTAACTCCAAAGTGTTGTTTAGTTTGACTTCGCAATATTTAGCCACGCCAATGGAAATTTCGCAAGGAGGTGGGATTTTTAGAAGTGCAAACATCAAGTACAATTCCACCGATGACAGAGCTATTAAGAAAGTAAATGAGCAAGTTATGAAATCATTTGGAATGAAACACGGTGCCACACATACCGAGTTTATTAAATGTGATGAAGACGGAAAAATTTACTTTTTAGAAACGTCTTCCCGAGTAGGCGGTGCTCATTTAGCAGAAATGGTTGAAGCCGCATCCGGTATCAATTTATGGGGAGAATGGGCTAAAATTGAAGATGCTCTTGTTCGTGGAATAGAGTACAAAGTACCTTCTCCAAAGAATGAGTTTGCAGGAATTGTATTGACCTTATCCAAATATGAACACCCTGATTTGAGTGGGTTTAATGACAGTGAAATTTGTTTTAGGGTTCCGTTGGAATACCATGCCGGATTGATTGTGAAATCTTATAAACCGGAACGTGTTCGTGAATTGTTAGATGATTATGCAGAACGACTGGTTCAAGATTTTTCGACTGTTTTGAAACAAAAAGAAGTAAAGAAATTTCATTAAATTAAAACATAGTAATTTTTATTTACCATATAAGTCATATAAGTTTTTTTATGTTTTTAAACTTATATGACTTATATGTTTAAAAATAATTTAGATTGAAAACTTACGACCAAAATAACTTCCACAAACACACTTTTTGCCTTTGGAAACAAGTTTCGCAAGCTGATTTTGAGTTGCAAAAATCGCATTTCAAAAGTAAGTCAGGTAGTGAATATTTTTTTACTAAAGAAGGTGTTTACCGCATTTCCAATCATTGGGGGCGGGCGGCCAATTGCCGTTGGCGATTAATCGTTTTAGAAAATTATAAAAATCAAGAAACAAAAGTGGGTTTTGCAAAATGGATCGATTTTTATCCAAATGATGAGACGACTAACTTATTTTTTATTCAGGTTGATTTTGATAAGAATACGGTTGATTTTTTTCATAAAGAGATGCCTTTTTACGATGGAAAAGCAGTTTTACGAAATGCCTCTGAAACCGCTAAAACAATTAGGATTATCAAACAAGTTTTAAACGAAGAGGATTGGGCGAAGTATTTGGAGTATGAAGATTTGGAGGGTTTACGAGAAGAAGTTGTCATGAAAATGGTTTATGATGGGATGAGTTTTGGAGATGCGAGGAGGAATTTGATTAAATAGTTTAAATTTAAGAAACATTATGAAACTATGTTAAAAAAAATATTATTTTTCAGTTTTATTTTAGCTTCAACTTCAATTTTTGCTCAAGAAATTATTTCTAGAAATATAGAAATTTTATTTTTTGAAAATGAAAAAAGAGTTGAATATGAAGTTTATGCTGTTAATGATAATACAAATTTAATCTTAAAATTGGCAAAAGTTAACGGTCTTATTAATATTGATAAGAATTTAAGCAACTGTACATTATTCATTAAAAATGAAAATCATATTGTAAAAATTCCTAAAATCGATTATTTGTTTAATGTAAATTTTATAGAAGTAAATTTTTATGATTCTGAAAACAAACAATTATTTGAGAAAAAATACAACAAAGAGTTTAAAAGAAAAGGGAAAAGTTATCAGGTATATTTTGGTTTAGAAGATATTTATTTTCTAGATTATTCAAAAAAACAAATAAGGAAGTTAAATAAAAATTTTAGAAACCTTAAGTTTTGATAATATTGATTATTTGTGTGAGACGAATATAATATATTCAAGTAAATTATCATAACGATTTGCTAACTTTCCTAACATTTTACCTTTAACTACTATTTCTCAAACATCCCAACCGTTCCACCAACCCAATCTTTGTCTTTGTTAAATTTTACACCAATCATTTCACCTCGACTGAGTCGGACTAAGTTGGTTACAAGTGTAGGCGAGGGAGCGTCTTTTTTCCAAACGGCTAAGAGGCGGACTTCCGCTTTTACTTTACCATCCGGTGATTGAATGATGGGAAGGTAGTTCACTTTTTTCTGTAGAATGTATAAGTCTTTCTCTTTTACGGCTTCGATGTCTTCTTTTTTCACATGAAAAATTACGCCACTTCCGGAGAAAGAAAATAAAGGTTTGAGTACATAATTTTCTAAATCGGTTGGAATTTCTTTTAAGTCAGATAATAAGGTAGTTTCAATGAAGTATTTCCCTTTTAAATAAGGCAGAATGAATTTACTGATACGGAAAAACCAATTCGGATGTCCAGCCCATTCCACCTCTAAATCAGCAGAAAAATCAAAGTTGAGTTTCAAATCAGAACGCAAATCCAATTCGTCAAAAATAACACGATTATAAATGCGTTTTACTTCAATTTCTATTCCTTTTTGGTTAGTATAAAAAAGTTTTCTTCCTTTTTGAATCAATTCCGTCACACAAACTATAGGGATGCTAATATCCCGTTTGCAGTAATAAAAATCAATTTTTGTATTTTGCTTTTCCGGTTCAATTTCTAATAAAATGACATTTTCTTTTGGGTAATTATTACAAATTACTTCTTCAATTAATTTACCGTAGGATTCTTGGTTCAAGCCATTTAAAAAAGGAGTTAATTCCGAAAGAAAAGGGTAATGCTCTTCAAATTTATGGGCAAGGTTACTTTGAAAATTATATAAGGATGGAAAGCCTTGTACTTCAATTAGCTTCGGAATGATATTTCCGTTTTCTTCACAAATACCAAAATCAATGGCTAAAAAGGTGGTATGGTTATCTTCATTAGGAACTTTTCTGTTTAATTCTAATGCTTTGTTGGTTAAATTTTTAAAATCATTCTTTTGAATAAAATGGATGACTTCATGGCAACCTTCTAACAATTGATTTTTTAATTCATTGGATATAAAAAAAGGTGTTTCACCAATTCGAAAAGTAGGTTTGTAATCAAAATCAGCCGAAATACTTTCTATTAAATGATTGTATTTTTCGACAGTAAATTGTTCGTTGAATTGTTTTCTGTATAATGGATTCATAACCTGCTTTTTTAACCAAAAAGGCACAAAAGAATTAAACTGATGTGCCTTTGTAGAAATTACTATTATTCAATTTAATTGGAAAGAATTTTTTTATGCTTTAATAAATCGTTGATGGCTATTCGAAGGAAATTTGGAATTATCGTTTCATTAGTTTGATAAATTTTATCTTCTTCTACCAGATTTTCCAACATTTTTAAGAATTTCACCCGACCTTTCATTTTTATAATTTTTTCACGAAAGTTTTTATCTTTCATGTGAGCTAAAAAGCTTAACGGATCGGCTTCAGGATGAAATTGCAAACCAACAAATTCGTTAGAAAATCGAATTCCCATGATGGCTCTTTCATATTGCACATGGTCTCTTATCTTTTCTAAAGCGATGATTTGAGCTCCCATTTTTTTAAAATTTTTCAAATGAGGCTGTACCACTTGAAAATCTCTACTATCTATTGTGTAAAACGGATTCGCCAACCCTTCAAATAACGGGTCATTCATGCCTTCGTTTACTTTATGAGTTGTCATAACGCCAAAAGAAGTGTCTTTTCTTTTATTTACCTCGGCTAAACCAAAATGTTTGCAGGCCATTTGAAAGGAATGACAAATGAATAATACATGTTTTTTCATGTCGTTTTCCTTGTTCCATTTCCAAATTGAATCAATCAATTCAAAATATTTTACATCCCAATCACCATCACCTTCTAATGGATTTCCTGGTCCACCGGTGGATATATAAATATCAAATTTTTTAATATCCGGAAATTCTTTTTTTCTACGAATATCGAAAACCTGAAAAGAAACCATTTGATTAAATCCATTGATAATGTCAAAAATACAACGCATGCCTTGATTAGGCTCTCCATCATACATGTCTAATACTGCAATTCTGATTTGTCTATTCATTTGGGAATAATTTAATGAAGCAAATATAACTTATTTGAATGAATGTCAACTTTGTTGCTTTTATTGTTTATTAAATGTTCTATCAACATTTTGATTTCTTTCTAAGCGGTTAATTTCAACTTTATCATCGTTTTAAACGATGAAAAGTGATTTTAAATTCCTTTTGTAAATTGACTTGTAATATAATCGACCACTTTGGTTAAATCTTGAGTTTCTTCAAAAACAGCCAATTGTTTTGCGGCACCGGTTCCTTCTCTGAGAATAGTGTGGACATAATTTATTTCATCACGACTGCCTAATTCGTCCACAACATCTTCAATAAAATCTAATAATTCTAAAATTAATTCCTTGGTTGGAACTTCTTTTTGGAGCCCAAAATCAATCATATTGCCTTGAACACCATAACGGGCCGCACGAAATTTGTTCTCTTTTATCAATGCCAAACGATACACATTAAAACTAGTATTAGCCATGTTTAATCTATATAATTTTGCTACAATTGCCTGAATAATAGCTACAATACAAATCGTTTCATCCACCGTTAAACTCATATCACAAATACGAAATTCTATCGTATTATAAAATGGATGCAATCGTAAATCCCACCAGATTTTCTTGGGATTATCAATACAATTTGTTTTAACTAAGGTTTCTAAAAAATTATCATACGATTGGACCGAATCAAAATATTCCGGTAAACCGGTTCTTGGAAATTTATCAAAAACTTTCGTTCTAAATGATTTGTACCCTGTGTTTCTACCTTCCCAAAAAGGGGAGTTTGTTGATAAGGCAAAAATGTGAGGTAGAAAATAACAAGCTTGGTTGATTAGTTGCAAACCAATTTCTCTACTTTCAATGCCGACGTGACAATGCATTCCGAAAATTAAATTTGAACGGGCAGCGTCTTGTAATTCGTTTACAATAGTGTGATATCTTGGATCATCTGTAATAGGTTGGTCTTGCCATTTAGAAAAAGGATGAGTTCCGGCTGCACCAACGACTAAACCTTGATTAGCCGCTAATTCAACGATTTTTTTTCGTAAAAAAGTGATTTCTTCCCGAGCTTCTTTTACATTTTTACAGATGTTAGTACCTACCTCCACCACGGATTGATGCATTTCAGCTTTCACTTGTTCCTGCAAAATAATTTTTGCTCCATCGACAATTTTCGACATGTGTGAACGTAAATCCCTTGTTTCCGGATCAATAATCAAATATTCTTCTTCTACACCAAGTGTAAATACCGGCAATTCTTTCTTCATAATCATTTTATTAAAAAAACTGTTACTTATTTAAAAATAAGCTATCTGCATTAAAATCGTTTTGCATCGTTTACAGAACCTTTCATAAAAGTTCCCCAAGTAAGGTTCATTTGCCCGTCTTTGTGCTTTTTAGCATATTCTATGGCCATTTTAGCAGCTTCTTCAACAACCCATTCAAAGTTTTCTTTACCCACGGAAGTCAATTCAGCATCAGGAGCTGGATTTCCAAAATCAATAGCGTATGGAATTCCGTCACGAACGGCAAATTCAACAGTATTAAAATCATAACCCAATCCCTTACAAAGGCGAAGTGTGTAATCTTTTACAGTAGCCAATAGTTTTTTATCAGCCGGAGGACCATCGACAACATATCTCAAATGATGAGGATTACGGGGTTCATAGGGCATAATTCGAACCGCTTTACCACCTAAACAATAAACACGAAAATATTGATCAAAGACAATTTCTTCCTGCAAAAGCATAACTAATTGTCCGGTTTCACGATGAATTTCCCAAAACATATCACGATCTTCTAATCGATAGACATTTTTCCATCCACCACCGGCATACGGTTTCATGTAGGCAGGAAATTTAACATAGTCAAAAATTGCTTCCCAATCCATTGGGTATTTTAAATTTCTAAATGATTTACTGGTTGTATCCGTTGGATGTTCTGCAGAGGGAAGAATTACTGTATTTGGTAATGGAACGCCCAATACATCAGCTAAACAATTATTAAAAAATTTATCATCGGCACTCCACCAAAATGGATTATTGATTACTGCTGTTCCGGTTAAAGCAGCATTTTTTAAATAGGCACGATAAAATGGAACATCCTGAGAGATTCTATCAATTATTACAGCATATTCTGTTGCTTTATTTTGAACTACTTTATCAATGGAAACGGCTTCAGCAATGATTTCTTTTTCATTTTTTGAATTAACACGATTTATAAATGCTTGTGGGAAGGTATCTTCCATTCCGAATAAAATTCCAATTTTTTTCATTTTGTATTAATTTAATTATGATTAAATAATGCTTTCGTTATTGTTATAAAAACTTAATTCTGGATAAATAATGAGGAAACATTTCTTTCCAAACCGGCCAATCATGTTCGCGGTTTTGACGAATATCAAGCCAATGAGGAACATCACGGTGAGCCAGAACACGGCTTAATTTGAGATTTGCATCAAAACAAATATCCCAATTCGAAGTACCCAAAATAATATCCATATTCCATAATTCCCGATCGTTCAAACCATGCAAATAATCTTCGGGACTATTATAAAAAACATTGTCATCATGGTAGCCATCCATAAAGTTTTTAATATTAAATGCTCCTCCCATTGAAAAGACATGACTTACGTAACCCGGATGGCGAAATGCAAAATTTGCCGCATGATATCCTCCAAAACTACATCCGGCGACAGCTACTTTTCCGGAATAGGTATTGTTTTTGACTCTTTCTACAATTTCATGACAAATCATTTTATCATACCAAACATGGTTTTGAATGCGATGTGTGGGGTGAATATTTTTGTTATAAAAACTGTCTTTATCAATGCTATCCGGACAAAATATTTGAATTAACCCTTGTTCGATATACCATTTCGCGGATTCAATCAATCCTTGATCTCTATTTTCATAAAAACTTCCCATTGAAGTTGGAAACAAAATAACCGGATATCCTGCATGACCAAAAACTAACATTTGAATCTCTCTTCCTAAGTTAGGGGAGTGCCATTTGAAATACTCTTCTTTCATATCATTGGTTTTAACAATAATACTGAATTTTAGGCAAAATATAACATGAGGAGTTGAGATTTTGTGATTTTTATGATTATATGTTTATGAATATGAAATGGATAAATAAAATACAAAAAACACCGCTAAAATTGCACTACCTTTCAATAATTTGCAATAAAATTGATGCTTTTTAAATTGATTACGAGTTGTTTTAAGTACCTATTATGCCTTTTTAAATTAAAAATCATTTAAGTATATACAATTAGGGTAGTAAAATGATCTAAAAAATGCGTAAATTTATAGAACATAAAAAGAAATTTATCTAATATAAAATCT
The DNA here is from genome assembly GCF_013822155.1 of Flavobacterium sp. Classification (GTDB taxonomy): domain Bacteria; phylum Bacteroidota; class Bacteroidia; order Flavobacteriales; family Flavobacteriaceae; genus Flavobacterium. The sequence continues at coordinate 11,759 of NZ_PNJW01000009.1, read as the reverse complement.
AAAGGATTATGAAAAATGCAACCTATATATATCTGCTTTTGTACTTTATTTTTTCCTGTAGTCCGAAAATTCAAACGAGTGAGAGTGTAAGTGAAGCTCCACTAATAAAATCAAAAAATACAGGATATTTTCATGCAATTGGTACGGAGCCATTTTGGAATTTAGAAATAGCCGAAAACAGTATTCGATTTAAAGAAGTAAATGCTGATAACGAAATTAATATTTCTCATGTGGAACCTATTAAAGTGATGGATGCAAATATAAAGACGTATATATCCGTTTCAGAGGAACAAGAAATGAAAATTACAATAGAACAAAAAGATTGCTCTGATAAGATGTCGGATAATAATTTTTCTTATCAGGTTAAAGTGGAATTAAAGAAAAAAAATCAAACTGCGATTACTACTTTTTATGGTTGTGGAAATTATATTGCTGATTATAGACTATATGATAATTGGGTTCTTGAAGAATTAAATGGTAAAAAGGTAAGCAAAGATAATTTTGCAAATGAACTTCCGCTTTTAGAAATTAATGCTTCTGATAAAAAAATCAGGGGATATGCCGGTTGTAATCGTATCAACGGAATTTTATTTCAAGAGCGTGAATTACTTCGATTTACAAATATTATTAGTACTAGAATGGCTTGTGATGAAGCAAATTTAGAACAGGAATACTTGAAATGTTTGCAAAGTTCTACTCAATATGAAATAAAAAATAATAGACTATATTTATCTAACCCATCCGAATTGCTAATTGTATTTAAGAAAATAGATTAGGATAAATCTTGAAATTCAAAAATTTGCACATTGCTTTTCAATCGTTCAATTAACATATTCATCATTCTTTTGTTGAGATTAGATGAATTTTGAATATATTCTGCATATTCACTTATTGTAAAAAGACCAATAACCATTCCTTTTAAAGAGTTTCTGAATTTGATGTCTTTTTGAATAGCATTTTCTATGAATAGCAATTTCTTCTCAACAGAATAAGAATAGAAATCGTTTTTATGTTTAGAAACGTAATTTTTGAATACATCAATAAACAAATCATTCTGTAATTTTAGGATAGGGCGGATGGTTAAATTTTGAAATTTTTCCTCTTTTGAGGATTGTTCAGAAACAACTCCTAGTGCTTCGCCTCTGTTTTCGATAATATAAAGATCACGAGTATTCATTTTTTTCTTTTAAAATTATAAAAAAACCTCTGTCGTTAAACAGAGGTTCATTTATAGTTATTAAGAATGAATTGTTAATTATTTCACTTTGAAAGTTACTCTTCTTACCAATCTTCTTGCACCGGCTGAATCTTTATCAACAGAAGTATCTTCACCATCAGAAACAACATTCAATCTGTCTTCAGTAATACCTGCTTTCAATAAAATTTCTTTTACGCTGTTTGCTCTTGTAGCAGCTAACTTATCATTATAAGGATTTTTACCAATTTCATCTGCATGACCAATAATATCAACAGTTGCAGTTGGGTTATTTCTTAAATAAGTTAAGATAAAGTCAATTCCTTCAGTAGAAACATTTGTTGGTTTCGTTTTGTTGAAATCAAAATAGGTAGCTACATAACCTTCGTTGATTAATTTTTTAACGGTTTCTTTTTCAGAGTTAACTAACATTTGATTGGTAGTGTAAGTACTATTTAAGTATCTTTCCATTTCGTCAGGAACTCCGTTTTTATTTAAGTCAACCATTCTACCCTTCGTGTCTACAGCAATACCTGCAATTGAATTTGGTTCAACATCTAAATAATCAGGCACACCATCTTGATCAGTATCACCCATATTATTTTCAATTTCACCAACACGTTTTTCAAGAGCTTCAATTTCTTCTTGTTGTTTATCTCTTAAGACAGCCCAATCTCCGTGAATTTTTTCAGCACCAAAAGAGAAGGAAGCTCCCAACGAAATAGTATATAAACTTCCTGCTAAATTATTATTTGGATCAGAATATGCTCCATCCCAATTGAAATGTTGTCTTACATAAGAATTCATTGTAAAATCAGCATTCATGGCTAAATGTTTAGTTATTCTAAATTCAGGAGTGAATCCAATCATGATACCACCATTCCATTCATCTCTATCTTTATTAATTCCCATTTGAGGAGTCATTTGTGCCACTTGAATACCACCATGAAATAATAAGCTAAATCTACCTAATGCTTCTTGAATGTCAAATAAACGTGCTCCATTGACAACACCTTGAATACCAAAGCGAATATGTTGCATTTCAAAATCTAAACTTTCATCACTTAAATTCTCTAAACGATCAAAAGCTAAATCTGCCTTTAAACCAAATTTAGGGCTAAACATATATCGAACACCACCACTATAATGATTTAAGGTTACTGAACCAAAAGATTTATTAGGGTCACTTCCAAAATAGCCAACAGAATAAGGTTTAATACCTTTACTTTGACCAAGGTTGAATTCAAAAGACCATTTGTTGTATTCATCATTAAGATCAGTTTTTAGGGTATCTTTATCTTGTGCGAAAGATTGTGAGAAAGTCAAAACTGAAAATGAAATTAATAGTATAAGTTTCTTCATTTTAAATTGTATCAAGTTAAATTTTAATTTTTGCAAATATAGAGCAAATGTTGAGATAATCAAGAAATTTGGTTAAAAAATAAAATTAAACAGTTAATTAAAAAGAAGTTAGAATTTTAAAATTGAATTAATATAAACATAAGCCCCAAATAATTAAATATTTATTTGTAATCGAATTGTTACAATGCTCATTTAATAAAAATTGCGAAATCCTTTTCGGTTAATGATTTCATAAAATTTTATTTTTAGAGTAAAGTAAAATTTAAATTTACCTAAAAAAAACATGAGATTTCATACAAGAAAATGGGTCAAACCCGAAGATTTGAATCCGAATGGTACTTTATTTGGAGGACGATTATTAGCTTGGATTGATGAAGAAGTAGCTTTGTATTCTATTATACAACTAGAAAACCCAAGAGTGGTAACCAAACACATGTCTGAAATAAATTTTAAAAGTTCAGCTAAAACGGGTGATATTGTTGAGATCGGTATCGATGTTGTAAAATTTGGAAATACCTCAATTACTTTAACATGTGAAGTGCGTAATATAATGACGAGAGAAACAATAATCACTGTTGATACTATAACAATGGTAAATTTGGATCAAGAAGGTAAGCCTTTAGTGCATGGAAAAACAAAAATAGAATTTATTACTGATCGATTAGATAAATAATCAATCTTTATTAATGTATTTACTTTCAATGTAAAATGTTCCAAACGGAATGATAGAAGCTAAACAAATTATACCAAACTTTTTGTAATTCCAAGGACTGGAAAACTTTAAGGTTAATGCTAATAATATATAGACAATAAATAGTAGTCCATGAGCCATTCCGATTGTTTTTACAAAAATATCCTGACCTGCCAAATACTTCATTGGCATAGCAAAAAATAAGAGCAGAATGAGTGAAACCCCTTCGAACCAAGCTGTTTTTCTGAAAATTTCTAGCATGTTATAACATTTGATAAATGGCAAAACCGTAAATTACAAATCGCATCAAACGTAACAAGGCAAATAAAAGAAAATTTTTGAAATTGAATTTTATCATCCCTGCCGCCATTGATGCCATAGCAAAGGGTAATGGTAATAAAGCCCCAACAGCAATCAATAAACCACCCCATTTTCGCATATTGATAATATGTTTTGTCATTTTTTCAGACATAAATTTATTTACCGATGGAATATAAAGAATCGCTTTTCCGGTTATATAAGATACAACACCGCCTAAATAAGACAGAATAGCTAACAACGAAAGATAAAGAAGGGGAAAGTCTGTGTTTTTTGTCCAAGCTATAAAAATATCAGGTGGAAGAAGTCCAAGAATAGATTCAGAAATAAAAAACACGGAAAATATAGCAAAATCACTATATCGTTCTGTTAACATAATTAACGCTTCATTTATATTTATTACATAATAATGAACATAAAATAAAGCACCTAAAATGAGTAGGGTAGGCAAAAAAGCACTTTTTATACCATCAAAAATGAACTTATAAAATCCGGTGTAAGTGTAATAAAGGTGAAGTTGTTTCCATTTATTTTTTTTAACTCGTTCTCTTTCCATAATTAATGAATATCACTTTCTTTAATGATAATAGTTGCTTTAGGTTTAATAAAATATAAATATAAGTATCCAATAGTTCCTCCGGTTAAAGAGGCAATAAGGATTCCAATTTTTGCTTGTTGAATTAATTCATTATTGTCAAAGGCTAAATTTGCTACAAATAAGGACATGGTAAATCCGATAGAAGCTAATAATCCAACACCAATTAAATGTTTATAATTCATCCCTTCCGGTAATGATGCCAATTTTAATTTGAGAAACAAACTTGTTACTCCTACAATTCCTATGAATTTACCAATTAATAGCCCGAAAATCACCCCAATTGCGACATAACTTGAAGTTGTGGTAGCTGTTTCCGATGATAAAGTAACTCCGGCATTGGCTAGAGCAAAAATGGGCATAATTATAAAAGTAACAACAGGATGAAGACCATGTTCTAATCGTTGAAGTGGCGTCATTGCTTGTTTAGACAATGTACGCATGTCCTCTAAAATATGAAGTTGTTCTGGAGTAACAGTTGGCACTCCATTAGGGTCAGCTTTTTTAAATTTTTCTAAATACATTTTCATTTTTTCCGAAAAACCAATCTCATCTATTTTGACATTTGCCGGGATTGTAAAAGCAGCTAAAACACCTGCAATGGTTGCGTGAACTCCGGAGAGTAAAAAAGCCATCCACAATCCACCAATGCCTAATATCCCATAATAAATTGTATTTCGGACACCAACCAAATTTGAAATAATTAATAATAAAAGAAAAGCTGTACCAATAATTAAACTGGTAAATGAAATATCTGAAGTATAGAAAAAAGCTATAACCAATACCGCTCCAATATCATCAGCTATCGCCAAAACCGTTAAAAACAGTTTCAAGGAAGTAGGGACTCTGTCTCCCAATAAAAATAAAACACCCAAGGCAAAAGCAATATCGGTTGCCATTGGTATTCCCCAACCGTTTTGAGCTTCCCCGGTGGAATTAAATAGTAAGTATATTAGAGCTGGAAAAATCATTCCACCAAATCCTGCCGCTACAGGTAGAAAAGCTTTTTTTGGATTTGAAAGTTCACCACCAATTATTTCACGCTTTAATTCAAGTCCAACCACAAAGAAAAAAACAGCCATTAAACCGTCATTTATCCAATGATGTAAATCTTGGTCTAAAAGGTATTTATTATCAAAGCCTAAACTGAATTTGTGTTCCCAAAAATGATGATAAGCTTCTTTCCAAGGTGAATTTGCTAAAATTAATGCAACAACTGCAGCTAAAAAAAGCACAATTCCACCTGTTGTTGATTTACCGATAAAGCGATTGACTGGGTTAATTACCCATTTATCAATTGGCGTTATTTTTAATCGGTATTTCATTAATAAGCCTTGTTTTTTTTAAGGGTTGTAAAAATAGGAAAGTTCATTGATTATACAGAATATTAAATGCCTTTTCCCCTCAATTTATATTTAATTTAACCTTTGTCACTATTTTTTTTAATTTAATAACCTTAAAATTCGTTTTCAGGGTTTTATCTGCTTATTTTTGCAAAATTCAATTTTTCAATTTTATAATGTCAAAAAAAGATATATTGCTTGAATATGAAGAGAAGAAGAAACTCTACAGTTATCAATTAGGTGATATTGACCTTATTTTTGACAAAATTGAAACGGCACCTCATAATTATCATTTACTATATCAATTGCCAACAGGAGGGGGGAAAACAGTCATCTTTTCAGAAATAACCAGAAGGTATTTAGAAAAATATGATAAAAAGGTGGTTGTTTTAACGCATCGAATTGAACTTTGCAAGCAAACATCAAAAATGCTGAAAGGATTTGATGTAAAAAATAAAATTATTAATAGCGTTGTAAAAGATTTGCCCGATCAAAATGATTATTCTTGTTTTGTGGCCATGGTTGAAACCTTGAAAAATAGGTTGAATGATGAAAAATTGCATATTGATAATGTTGGTTTATTAATAATTGATGAAGCCCACTTTAATTCGTTTCGGAAATTATTTCATGCTTTTAAAAACACATTTTTCTTGGGTGTTACAGCTACTCCGCTCAGTTCAAATATAAAATTGCCTATGGGCGAAAATTATCATGAATTGGTTGTTGGACACAGTATTGCTTCCTTGATTGATAAAGGTTATTTAGCTAAAGCAACTACATATAGTTATGATGTTGGATTGACTTCTTTAAAAATTGGTATTAATGGAGATTATACAGTGAAATCATCGGATGAATTGTATACTAATTTGGCCATGCAAGAAAAATTGATTCATGCCTATACCGCCCATTCGATGGGGAAGAAGACGTTGATTTTTAATAATGGAATTATTACGTCGCTGAGTGTTCTAGATACTTTTAGGGAAGCAGGATTTAAAAACATAAAACATCTTGACAATACTAACTCCAACGAGGAACGAAAAGATATTTTAAAATGGTTTAAAGATACTCCGGATGCTATATTGACCTCGGTTGGAATTTTAACAACAGGTTTTGATGAGCCAACCGTAGAATCGATTATTTTAAATCGGGCAACCAAATCATTGACGCTTTATTTTCAAATGATAGGAAGGGGTTCTCGAAAACTTCCTAATAAAGATGCTTTTTCTATCATTGATTTAGGGAATAATGCCGCTAGATTTGGTTTATGGACAGATAAATTAGATTGGCAACATATTTTTAAGTATCCTGAACAATATATTCACAACCTCAAGGGAGATGTGGAAATTGAAATGAATTTTTATTACACAATGCCGGAGGAGTTAAAAGCTAAATTCAGTAATACTCCGGATATAACTTTTGATGTAGAAACGGAATATAGAATTGCATTATCTAAAAATTTAAGACCTAAAGTTGTGATTGAAAAATCGATTGAACACCATGCTACTATGTGTGTGGATAATTCAGAAACATTGGTTGAAGCTAAACAATTGGCAAAAGAATTAGCAGAAGATATCGAAAGCAGAGTTCGACATTTTACAAATTGTTTAAGTAGTTCTACTAAAAACTACAGAGAATGGCTGATTGAAGATTACAAAACAAGACTTACTGTAACCATTGGTCGAAAATTCAGAGAAAAAATCTTTTCAATGGACTAAATCGGTTCATTTTTAATGTTAAAATTTGATTCTTCATCACTTTTTATTTCAATTCGATTACCGATAATCGGTAGAATAAGTTACTCGTCTAGAGCACTATGCATTTCGTCGATGAAATGAGTGTTTTCAACAGATTTCAGCGTTTATATTTTGTGCTCACTAGATTTAAATCTAAATTTGTAAAGAATTTAATGATAGAAAGTATTTATTAATATTATGTTAATCAGCATTTTCAAACTTTAAGTTCTTTTTAGAAGTCGTCCCCAAAAAGCCGGCGTTCCAAAAAATACCACAAACCACCCTAAGATTGTTAAAGTGCACCAACTTGTCTGGTTCTGCATAGTCAGAATTATCGGCGAACGGACCTTTATTATGTAAATATTATGAAAAGAAAGCACGATGTAATGTTAATTTTAGAAGGGACTTATCCTTTTAACGGTGGTGGAGTCTCCACATGGGCACACATGCTTTGCAATGAAGTAAAAAATTCTAATTTTACTCTTTATTCTATTAATGCTGAATTCGAATCAAAATCCAAATATAAACTTAGTGAAAATGTCACTAATGTTATTCAAGTTCCTTTATGGTCTCCAATGGAGCCACAAGAAATGATTGATTATGGTAAAAAATACTATAAAATTATTTCCCTAAAAGAAAAAAATGATTTAGAAAAAATCAATCAAGTATTCATTCCAATTTTCCAAGATTTATTGCGTCATATCTTTTCTAATAACAGAGATGTTAGAGCATTTGATGATACTATCCGAAAAATGTGGAAATATTTTCAAAAACACGATTATAAAAAAACAATGAAAAGTGAACCGGTTTGGAGAACTTTTTGTTACATGGTTAGTGATTTGAATTCAGAAAGCGAAAATGAAAAAGTTACTTTGTATGACTTAACTTCAGGAATGCGTTGGATTTATCGATTTTTAATTCCACTTTCTGTTGAAGTTCCAAGAGTTGATGTTTCTCACTTAACATTATCAGGTTTCCCGGTTATTCCAGCTTTAGTTTTGAAATATAAATATGGAACACCAATGATTGTTACAGAACACGGCGTTTTTATTCGTGAGCGTTTATTAGCAATCAACTCTTCTGAGTATTCTTATTTTTTGAAAAAAATGTTGATTAAATTCTCAGAATGTGTAACAGAATTAGTTTACTATAAAGCAGATAAAATTCTTTCCGTTAATAAATTTAATATTAAATGGGAAAAAATGTATGGAGCTGATCCGGAAAAAATTGAAATTATTTACAACGGAATAGATCACAATGTGTTTAAACCGCTACAAAAGCCAGCTCATTTAGAAAATATACCAACGGTTGTTGCCGCTGCCCGTATTTTTGATTTGAAAGACATTGAAACTATGATTAGATCGTGTGCAGTTGCCAAAAAACAAATTCCGAATATTCAGTATTTAGTTTATGGTGATAATAATGCTGTACCGGAATATACTGCAGAATGTGAAAAATTAATTGATGAATTAGATTTAAGAAATAATTTTAAATTAGCAGGATACCACAGTAAACCACATGAATTATTTTGTGAAGGTGATATATCCATCTTAACTTCTATTTCTGAAGGATTTCCATATACAGTTTTGGAATCTATGAGTTGTGGAATTCCTGTTGTAGCAACTGATGTAGGTGGTGTTACTGAAGCATTGGACAATTCCTGTGGTTATATTTGTAAGCCAAAAGATTTTGAGGAAATTGGAAATAGAGTAGTAGAACTGCTTAATGACAAAGCCTTGAGAGAAAAAATGGGAGAAAATGCAAGAAAAAAAGTAATAGATAACTTTACAATTGGTAAATTTATTGCTGAATATGAAGATGTTTACGAAAGAGTAATTACAAGAGAAGTAAAAGAAGTTCAAATGCCAATTTTAATCCCATCTATGGAAGAAGAACAAGTAAAAGCCTCATAAACCAACCCAAGCCCAAACCCAACTTAACCGAAAAATATAGAATATTTGTGTTCTAAAAAATGCAAATGGAAAAGCATAGTGAAAACATAAAAAACTTAATCAATAATGTCAAAGATAAAATAGGTAAACCGGTCAGCAGTAGAGTTGTTGCCGCTACCATCGAATCTTTTGGCATTAGAGATATAGATACAGAAGCCGATTTTGGTGTTTCTAACATTCAGGATTTATCAGTATATGTTTATAGACAGTTAACAACTTCTCTAGAACATAAAGATAGTTTGAATGTTAAGGAGCGGGAATTTGTTGAAACAAATACCGATACAATCCAACTTTCGGATTACATGATGGTAAAAGCAAAAATCTTTGCTCAATATTATCCATTAGGAATTTTTCATTTACTACCTGTTTTTCTCCAAATTGCTGCAATTGTAGTATTTGGTTATTCTTTATGGACGCATGTTCATTTCAATCATTTGCAATCAACCGCGGTAGTTTTAGGAGTTATGATTGGTATCATAACAAGTGGCGGTTTTGTTCAAGTTATTGGTAGGCAAGCCTCTTTTTATTGGAATTATCATGATTATTCCATGACCAAAAAAACCATTGATTATTTACTTAAATTAGGAGTAAAAACATTATTAATAATATTTTTACTCATTTGTTTTATAAATATATTTATTCACATATATCCGTTCAAGGTTTTATTTATTGTTTTTACATATGCTTTTTTTGTGGGTACATTATTATTAGTTTTAGCACCCCTACATACCATTAAGCAACGATGGATGATAACCATTGCGGTTATTTTAGGAACTTTTGTTACGGTCATATTAAATAAATATACCGATTTACTTATTTATTACACCCATTGGTTCGGAATTGCACTTGCGATACTTTCGGCTAAAACGTATATTTATTTTTTCTTTAGAAATTATTTGAAAAATCATCCACCTAAAGCGGATTTAAATATTAAATCCTCTGTTTTTATTTATCAAAATCATAGATATTTCTTATATGGTTTATTTGTTTATTTCTTTATTTTCATTGATAGAATTTTAGCTTGGTCTGCCAATACTAAAGGTCAACTTCCTTTTGTAATTTATTTTGAAAAAGATTACGAATTAGGCATGGACATGGCAATTTTGGTTTTTCTATTATTAGCGGGTGTGTTAGAGTTCAGTATAGCCTCTTTTACCAGGTTTTTAGATATTACCCAAAAATTAGTTCAATTTGAAAAGCCCAAAAACTTTAATAAAGAACTGCACAAATTATATTGGCAAAACATTTTGGTTTTATTAATAACCAGTTTGATAATTTATTTTTTAATTTATCAAGTTATGTTTGCTTCATGGGGTTATAAAGGCCAGTTTAATGAAGATTTACAAAACATTAGTATAAAAGTTTGTTATTTAGGTGGAACCGGTTATTTTTTCTTAGCTTGGGGAATGCTTAATACGTTGTATTTGTTTACTTTAGGACATACTCAACAGCCATTAAAAGGGATAATTTATGCGATTGTAATAAATATAACCGTTGGTTTTATTTTGAGCCGCTTTTTAAGTTTTGAGTACAGTGTTGTAGGCATGTTAATAGGAGCTCTGTTTTTTATGTTATATACTTTAAAACACATATTTCATTTTTTCAAAAAATTAGATTATCATTATTATGCGTCGTTTTAATTTGTTTTTGTGGTTTTTGCCATCGTTAATAGGCTCTCCTGTTTTCAGTTTTCCTGTAAACAAGAGTACTGTTTTGGTTTGTTATGGCAAACTTGACGCTGCAAAAATTAAAGGGTATAATTATGTGATTCTTGAAGAAAAACATTTTAAAAAAGAGGAAATAACTATCATTAAAAAGAATAATAAAAATGTATTGGCCTACATTAGTTTAGGTGAAGTAAATAGTAATGCTTCACATTATAATTTATTAAAAGATAATACATTAGGAAAAAATAATAATTGGAATAGTCATTATTTAGATTTGAAATCAGATAAAACAACCATTGTTTTGATGCGGTTAATCAAGAAGAATTTAGACAAAGGTTTTGATGGATTATTTCTTGATAATATTGATAATTATTCTTCTTTTGGTCCTCAAAAAAACCAGCGGAAAGAATTAATTGAATTAATAAAAAAAATTAAAAAGCAATATCCCAATCACTTATTGATTCAAAATTCAGGAGCTGAACTTATAGAGGATACAAACAAATCTGTTGATGCAATTCTATTTGAGTCAGTTGCAACAAATTTCAGTTTTAAGGATAATGCATACAAACTAAGAGAAATAAAGGATTATACAGCTTATCTTGAGCGTTTAAAAGCGATACATTCTAAGTATAAATTGCCAATTATTTTAGTTGAATATGCTGATAATCAAAAGTTATATTCAGAAGTTATTAGTCGTCTTACTTCAACTAATTTCGAGTATTTTATTGGAAAAATTGACTTACAATCAATTCCAAATTTCACCAAAACTATCAAATGATACTTTCCAGCACCATATTAATCGGTTTTGTGCGACTCATTTTGTTGTTGCTTTTTCTATATTATTGCAATAATAAATTAGTGAAAAGACAAGAAAGTCATACCCTGATTCAATTCATCGTAAAT
>NZ_PNJW01000008.1 GCF_013822155.1 Flavobacterium sp. | reverse complement strand
ACAAAATAGATTAATTAATCATTTCCCATAACCAATGCATTTGTACTGCACAATTAAAACATATCTTTGCATTAACAAAATCAAACACTAGAATAATATGTCTATAAAAAGACCTGATATAAGCTTTATTTTTAATATTACTGATAAGGTACTATGGAATGTTTTCAAGAAAAACGAAATTGGTGATGTATTATTACCATTCGTCGTATTACGTCGTTTAGATTGTATCTTAAAAGACAAAAACGAAAATGTACGTACTGCTTACGAAAATTTTAAAGGAAAGGTAGCAGATGATAAATTAGCACCTATCCTAAAAAAAGCAGCTGGTGGTCTGAATTTTCATAATACATCCAGACACACATTTGACTCATTAAAAGAAAGTACGAAAACAATCGATATCGATTTCCATAATTATTTAAATGGTTTTAATGCTATTGTAATTGAAATTTTAGAAAATTTTCAATTCGAAAAAATCATTGCTCGTCTACAAAAGAATAAATTATTGTACGAAATGGTGAAAGCCATGTGCGATGTAGATTTATCTTTAAGTAAGTACGATAACCAAAATATGGGATATGTATTCGAAGAGTTGATACGAATCTCGAACGAACAATCCAATGAAACGGCTGGAGAGCACTTTACACCACGTGATGTAATTGAATTGATGTATAAAGTGGTTTTCTCTACAGAAAAAGAAGAATTAGCACAATCTGGAATCATTCGTACTGTCTATGATCCAACAATGGGTACTGGCGGTATGGTTAATTTAGCGAAGAATTATATTGTTGATGAATTATTCACCGTAGGACCAAAACCAACCATTTTTACTTACGGTCAAGAAATCAATGAGCAGTCTTATGCGATTGCCAAAGCCGAAGCTTTAATTTCGGGAGGTGATGTAGATAATATTAAACACGGAAATACCTTAACAAATGACCGTTTCCCAGATAAAAAATTTCACTACCAATTTGCTAATCCTCCGTATGGCGTTACATGGGCAAAGGATTACGATTTTGTATTAAACGAAAGTACCAACCCTGCTGGTCGTTTTTATGCAGGTTTACCTTCAAAAGGTGATGGACAATTATTGTTCTTGCAGCATATGATTTCTAAAATGGAAACATCGGGTGGTAAAATAGCTGTCGTAACCAACGGTTCACCTCTATTTTCAGGTAGTGCTGGTGGTGGCGAAAGCGATATCCGTAAATTTATTATTGAAAGCGATTTATTAGATTGTATCATTTCTTTACCAAAAGACATGTTCTATAATACCGGTATTGGTACCTATATCTGGTTTTTAGACAATAATAAACCTACCCATCGTCGTGGTAAAGTACAATTAATAAATTCGTCTGATGTCGAGGATAAGCGTGCGGGTAAAACAGGTTTTGCTGTATCTAATAAACGTAGCTTAGGTAATAAACGTAACGAGATACTGGAACAGCACATTGATAGTGTAGTAGATATCTACTCAAATTTTGAGGAAAATGAGTATTCAAAAATTTTTGATAATGAATTCTTCGGCTATTATAGTGTACCAGTTGAACGACCAATCTTGGATGAGAATGGTGAGTTTAAAAAAGATAAAAAAGGGGAATTAGTTGCCGATTCCAAAAAACGCAGTACAGAACGCATTCCATTGTCTGCGGATATTCGCACATATTTTGCAGAAAACATCTTGCCGCATGTAGACCATGCTTGGCCAGATGCAAACAAAATTAAAATTGGCTATGAGATTAATTTCTCTAAATATTTCTACAATTATGTGCCTTTACGTCCATCTAGAGATATCAAACAAGAAATCTTAGATCTTGAGTTTGGGAAAGATGGTGAAAAAGGAATTTCTGATTTAATTAAAGAATTGTTTGTGTAATGGTAGTAACTAATTCTAAATACTTAAAATTAAGGTGGATTAATAACGTACCAAACTCATGGAAGATTGTTGCTTTTCAATATATTTTAGATTTTAGTGTTGGTTTTACACCTCCAACAAATAAATCAGAATTCTATGACTCTGATGACTATGATTGGGTAACAATATCTGATTTAAATTCAAAAGTTATTTTTGAAACGAAGAATAAGTTAAGCCAAAAGGGTGTTGATAATTCAGGCAAATTGCCCGTAAAAAAAGGATCCTTATTGTATTCATTTAAATTGAGTATAGGCAAAGTAGCCTTTGCGGGGAAAGATTTATATACAAATGAAGCAATTTTAGCTATTGTACCAAAGTATGACAGATGTTTGGGGTATTTGTATTATATGCTACCTATTATATTAGAACAGAATGCTAATATTAATATTTATGGTGCTAAAATTTTCAATCAAGAGGTTATTAATAGTTCTTTAATCCCAGTTCCTCCAATCCAAACCCAAGCCCGCATTGCTGAGTTTTTGAATAAAAAAACGTCGGAGATTGACACCATTATTCTGAAAAAAGAGCAGATGCTTTTATCTTTAGAAGAAAAGAAAAAAACCATTATCGATGAAACGGCAACCAAAGGACTTAATCCATCTGCCTCAATGAAGGATTCTGGTATCGAATGGATCGGGGAAATTCCTGAGCATTGGGAGGTGAAACCCCTTGGTTATTTAGGAAGTTGTCAAAATGGTGTAAGTAAAGGTGGTGATTATTTTGGTGAAGGTTATCCATTTGTAAGTTATGGAGATATTTATAAAAACTATGAGTTACCTACTCAAATTGAAGGTTTAGCAAAATCTTCTGAAGAAGATCGCGAAGCATATTCGGTGTTATACGGTGATGTTTTCTTCACTAGAACATCTGAAACTATTGAAGAGATTGGAATTGCATCCACCTGTCTAAAAACAATTGAAAATGCAGTTTTTTCAGGTTTTACTATAAGATTTAGACCTTATAATTTAAAAGAATTATATCCTGAATATTCTAAATACTTTTTTAGAAGTAATTATATTAGAGTTTCATTAGTTAAAGAGATGAATATTGTAACCAGAGCATCCTTAAGCCAAACTCTTTTAAAATCATTAAAAGTAATTTTGCCCTCTTATGAGGATCAAAAAAATATTGTATTATATTTTGAAAAACAATTCCAAATAATAGATGAGGCGAAAGAAAAAATATCAAATCAAATCGACAAACTAAAAGAATACCGTCAATCATTAATCTCAGAAGCCGTAACAGGCAAGATAGATATATAATACGCTATGGCTACAGGAACGAACGAAGCTGCATTCGAAGCGCATGTGGTAAATTATCTGGTAAATACCGTACAAGAGTATCAAGAAAAACACACTAGTGTTTACAATAAAGATTTATGTCTTATTGAGGAAGATATTGTTGCCTTTGTACAAGATACTCAACCAAATGAATACGCAAGGCTACAGGAACAATACGGGGATTTAACAAATCAAAAGATTGTAGAAAATTTAGCAAAGTCTATTACTAATAATACAACATTGCAAGTGCTACGTGATGGCGCTATGAAAGATCGTGGTGTTAAATTAAAAATGGCTTACTTTAAGCCCAACCACAACCGCTCTCCTGAACATTTAGAAAACTATAAAAAGAATAAACTGACTATTGTTCGTCAGTTAGCTTATTCCAACAAAAACAACAATTCACTTGATTTAGCATTCTTTATCAATGGAATCCCTGTAGTTACGGCTGAACTAAAAAATGCTTTAACGGGACAATATCTTTCACAAGCTATAGAGCAATATCGGAAAGATAGAGATTCTAAAGAAAAGCTTTTCGAATTTCAACGGTGTTTGGTTCATTTTGCTGTAAGTACAGAAAAAGTAGCCATGACAACGCGTTTGGCAGATGAGAAAACATTTTTCTTACCATTCAATCAAGATTTAGAAAACTATTGTGAAGATGATTTTGCTACGGCGTATTGGTATCGTGATGTATTACGTAAAGACTCTTTGCTAGATTTAGTACAGAACTTTATCAATCTTCAAATCAATGAAGAAAAAGTTTTTAATGCAAAAACTAATGCCATTGAAGTAAAGAAATCAGAAGTGTTAATTTTTCCTCGTTTTCATCAACGCCGTGCGGTAAATCGATTATTGACAGATGTAAAAGAAAAAGGTGTAGGCCAAAAATACTTAATTCAGCATTCAGCTGGTTCTGGTAAGTCTAACACTATATCTTGGTTAGCACACCGTTTATCTGATGTATATCAAAAACCATCAGATTCCAAGTCATTGTTTGATACCACTATTGTAGTTACCGACCGCCGTGTATTAGATAAACAAATCCAAAATAACATTCGCCAGTTCGAGCAAACTCCTGGTGCAGTGGCATATATAGATGAAAATAAAACAGCACAAGATTTAAGACTTGCTATTGAAAATGGAAGTAGAATTATTGTAACAACTTTACAAAAATTCCCGGTTATATCTGAATCTGTGTCACACTTTTCGGATCGCAGATTTGCAGTGATTATAGATGAGGCTCATAGTTCACAAGCAGGCGAATCAGCTCGTCATCTTCGTAAGGCTTTATCCTTGGAAGAAGCAGAAGATAAAGATATTGTAGAAAAAAGTTTAGATGATATTATTGAAGATGAAATCCTAAGTAAAGGTGACCAAAAGAATATATCTTTCTTTGCATTCACAGCTACCCCAAAAACTAAAACTTTGGAAATCTTTGGGACTAGAAATCAAGCAGGTGATAAAACTGAGTTTGATCTGTACTCAATGGAACAAGCTATAAAAGAAGGGTTTATTTTAGATGTACTTAAAAATTACATGTCTTGGCGACGTTACTATAAATTAGTGAAACGTTCTGAGGTAGAAGACAAAGAATATTCTAAAAAACAAACGTTACGTTTGTTAGCTAATTACGTTGATTTACAGGATCATGCTATTGATAAAAAAACGCGTATAATGCTAGAACATTTTGCATCACAAACGCAAAATGAAATTCAAGGAATGTCGCGTGCTATGTTAGTTACAAAAAGCAGGTTACATGCAGTTCGTTACAAACTAAAGTTTGATGAAATTATGCGTGAAATGAATCTGCCTTATGAAGCTTTAGTAGCATTTAGTGGTACGGTTACAGATGGCGATACAGGCGCAGAACACACCTCTGCTTCTATGAACCAACTAGAAGGTAAAGTATCTGTTCCAGAGGCTTTAAAACTACCTAAATATAGAATTTTAATTGTTGCAAATATGTACCAAACAGGTTTTGATGAACCTTTGTTGCATACAATGTTTGTAGATAAGAAATTAGGTGGTTCAAGTACGGTGCAAACACTTAGTCGTTTGAATCGTACACGCAAAGGGAAAGATTCTACTATGGTACTTGATTTTGTAAATGATCCTGAAAAAGTACAGTTAGATTTTCAATTCTATTATGGTAGCAACAGAATGGAGTTTGAAGATCAAACCGACCAAAATTCAGTCTATGATGTATTGAACAAAATTGAGTCATCAAATTTAATTTACAAAAATGACTTAGATGCTTTTGCAGAAATCTTCTTTAGAAAAGGGGATAATATGGAAAAATTACAACCAATTCTAAATAATTTGGCTGAACGTTATAATGGCTTTGAAGAGGAAGTACAAATAGATTTAAAAGCATCTATCAATGATTTTATCCGTTTATATAGATTCTTATCACAAATCATCACCTTTACTGATGTAGATTTAGAAAAATACTATGTATTATTGGCTGCTTTATTTAAGAAATTACCTTCAAATAGATCGTCCTTACCAACTGATGTGCTAGAAAATGTTGAATTAGATAGCTATAAGCTACAGCACCAATATACCACGGATTTACAGTTAGAAAGTACTGAAACCAATATGCAAGGTCAAAAACCTGGTGGTGGTATTGGTCCTCAAGAAGATGAATTTGAACTATTGACGAAAATCATAAAAGTATTAAATGACACGTTTGGTTTAGATTTAAAAGATGAAGACAAGATCGAATTTATGAAGATGAAAGAGAATGTATATCAAAACGAAGAGTTAATGACATTCTTTAATAAGAATAACTCTAAAGCGAATATCCAAGATAAGTTTGACGAAACGATCGATGATGAATTATTAAATTTTATTGATGGGAAGTTGGGTCTATACAATAAACTTACTGACGATAGGGTGAATAAAGAGTTTAAGCGTCTTTGGTTTAATGAGGTGTATGACAGAGTTTTAAGGAGCGTTTAGTTTGCTATAAACATAAAAATTTGGTAAATATTATACCAAATTTTTATGTTTGTTATAGACCAAAATAAAAATACCTGCCCATACCATTAAGTTCTTTCTTTTCGGTTTTCATGACCGTCCAACAACTTCCGAATATCTTCGTAACGATAGTACATCAATCCACCTATTTTAGTATAGGGTAATGTTCCATTTAACCTGAGGTTTTGAAGTGTACCTGCCGAAATTCCTAATAATTTACGTACCTCATAGCTTTTCAACCATTCCTTTGGTTCTTGTGCCGATTTTCTCATATAAGGTGAATGTCTTTTGATTTCTTCAAAAAGTTCTTTTTTAAAACTTTCAAGATCCTCTCGGGTGATAAGTTCTACTCTCATTTGCAATTCCTTTGATATTATTAAAATAATTTTCTGAAGGGCAGAACAGTCTTCTGTTATCAATTCTGCCACTATGAATACAAATGAACTGAAAGTGACTAAAGGCTTTAATAAATTGGCATCCAAAGGCACCATTTGGCTAGAAAAGGCATGGCTTACCTGACGCATTCTTTATAAAAACCTTCTATAAAATAAACCCATTGCATCGAGCTAACCCTTTACAGCCATTCGCTCCCTTAGATTCTGCATATCCTCGCTAAGTTTGTGTTCCACAACTTTTGCATAAATCTGTGTAGTACGTATTGAAGTGTGCCCAAGCATCTTGCTGACAGATTCAATCGGAACACCGTTACTCAAAGTTACAGTGGTAGCAAATGTATGTCTAGCAAGGTGGAACGTAAAATTCTTATTGATTCCACAGATTTCAGCAATCTCCTTTAAGTAACCGTTCATGCGCTGATTGGAAATGACTGGAAAAAGGGTGACTTTTGCTAAAGCTACGGGATGGTCTTTATATTTCTTGATCAATTGAACCGCCTCCGGCAAGAGGGGAACCCTAACCGTGGTGTTCGTTTTTTGTCGGTTGGTCATTAACCAATCCCTGCCATCGATTCCTTTAGCAATGTTTTCTCGGGTTAGATTGAATATATCAATGTAGGCAAGCCCCGTGTGACAACTGAAAAGAAACATATCAAGTACAGATTGCAACCGTTCAATTTTAAAATTTTTATTGCTCAATACCTTTAATTCTTCCTTTGTAAGATGCCCTCGTTCTACCTTGTCGAAGTGGAGTTTGTATTTGGAAAAAGGATCCTTTTCTAGCCAGTCCATCATAACAGCCATATTTACCATTTTCCGCAAACGCTCCATGTGTTTCATCACTCCATTATTATTAAGAGATTTATGATGATCAACCGACTCATAATTAATAAGGAAGTTTTCGAAATCCAGAATGAACTTATAATTGAGTTCATCCAGTGTTATATCATTTTTACGATATTGATGTTGTATAAACTTTTTGAGATAACTTTCTGTCGTGTAATAGTTCTTCATGGTGCCTGGTGCAAGTTTTGTAATAGCTACTTGCTTATGATATTCAATAACCTTTAGCAAGGTCATTGCTTCCTCTATATCTTCACCAAGGTATTTGGCTTTAACAGCATCAACAGAAACCACTTTGTTTTGCTGTATCAATTCCTGATAGCTATCAAAGATCAAAGAACGCACCTGTTCCATGTGACTGTTCAATTTTACGATTTCTTGCCGTTTCCCTTTTGCTTTTCCTTTTGCTTCGTCCCAATTGTTGATCGATACTTTGCTTTTTAAGGAAATTTCAGCTCTGCGACCGTTTACTGTAATCCTTGCATAAACAGTGGCCGTCTCATCTTTCTTGTTCTTGGGCAACCGTAACACGAATTGAATCCCAAAGGTGTTTTTACTCTTCATATCCATTTATTTTATGTTCAACTCATACTCTTTGGCGCTGTTCTCTCATTCCAACCGTTGGAAGGGATGCAGTAAAGAAGTCAAACAATAATAAATAGCATCAAAATAAATGTTGTAAATAAATGATTTGCAGTTATTTATAAGCTATTCAGTGAGTAAATATAAAACTTAAAAAGACTCACCGTTTAACTCACATTTAGATTGATATTGATTGGGGTTTCTTGATATGATATAAAACAAAAAACCCTCAAATTCATAGAATTTGAGGGTTTTAGACCTTACTTAGTGTAAGTGTTGTCGGGGTGGCAGGATTCGAACCTGCGGCCTCCTGCTCCCAAAGCAGGCGCGATAACCGGGCTACGCTACACCCCGAAAAGCAAATTTCAAAATCGGGATATTTTCAAATCATTTCCCTTATTTGAGGTTGCAAATATAAAACAAATAAAATGTTTTACAAATCAAAACTCAAAAGAAAATTTCATTTTTTATAATTTATTAAAACTAATCAACAATTAAGAATTTTTTTTCTATTAAAACTTACCTTTGCACTTCGAAATTGAAAAATTTAAGTCATGTCAAATACGATAGAAAAAGTAAAATGTTTAATTATAGGTTCTGGCCCTGCAGGATATACTGCTGCTATTTATGCCGCCAGAGCAAGTATGCAACCAGTGTTATATCAAGGAACTCAACCCGGTGGTCAATTAACAACCACTAATGAAGTTGAAAATTTTCCGGGTTATCCTGATGGGGTTACCGGTCCGGAAATGATGATTCAACTTCAGGCTCAAGCCAAAAGATTCAATACCGACATTAGAGATGGTTGGGCAACAAAAGTTGATTTTACCGGACCTATTCATAAAGTTTGGATAAATGACACCATAGAATTACATTGTGAAACGGTCATTATTTCTACAGGTGCATCAGCAAAATATTTGGGTTTACCTTCAGAACAACATTACTTGAAATTAGGGGGTGGTGTTTCTGCTTGTGCCGTTTGTGATGGTTTCTTCTACCGAAATCAAGAAGTTGTGATTGTAGGTGCCGGCGATTCAGCTTGTGAAGAGGCACATTACCTTTCTAAAATGTGTAAAAAAGTAACCATGTTAGTGCGAAGTGAAAAGTTCAGAGCTTCAAAAATAATGGAAACCAGAGTTAGAAAAACTGAAAATATAGAAATCTTATTAAATACCGAAACCATAGAAGTAAAGGGAGACGGTCAAGTGGTTAGTTCAGTCTTAGTAAAAGAAAGAACAAGTGGCGTTGAAACTGAAATTCCGACTACCGGATTCTTTGTTGCCATTGGACATGAACCTAATACTGCAATCTTTAAAGATTTTATTACATTAGATGAAACAGGATATATCAAAAATATTCCCGGCACATCTAAAACTAATGTCCCCGGAGTTTTTGTGGCCGGTGATGCCGCTGATCATGTTTACCGACAAGCAATAACCGCAGCCGGTACAGGTTGTATGGCAGCTTTAGATGCAGAAAGATATTTAGCGTCAAAAGAATAATTACACCAAACCAAATGAATAAAATTATCCTGACATGTTCGGGATTTTTTATTTGTAAATTTTCCTTTGAAAAAGAATTTATTTCCTTCCATTTCACATTTCTTAAAATTCAATCCTGTTTTTTAAATAATCTCATTTTTTAAAACGTTTTCGTTAGTAACTCCTTTAAAAAAGATTTGCATTACTAATTCTAAGTAGTTAAATTTTCCTAAATTTGTAGGGAATAAAACAATAAATAAATTATGCTGATTATTGGAATTGCAGGAGGTACCGGGAGTGGAAAAACAACTGTTGTTCATCAAATCATGAATGAACTTCCTGACACCGAGGTTGGAGTAATTTCTCAAGACTCCTACTACAAAGAAACACATAATTTAAGCTATGAAGAACGAACGAAAATTAATTTTGATCATCCCAGAGCCATCGATTTCGAATTATTAGTTAACCATTTAAAAGAACTTAAAGCGGGTAATATAATTGAACAACCGGTTTATTCTTTTGTTACACACAATCGAACAGATGACACAATTATTACTCATCCCAGAAAGGTAATTATTGTTGAAGGCATTTTAATCCTATCTAATCCAGAGCTTCGTGATATGTTCGACATTAAAGTATATGTTCATGCCGATTCTGATGAACGACTAATTCGAAGATTAAAACGTGATATTGCAGAACGGGGACGTGATATGAATGAGGTTATAAATCGCTATCAAACTACGTTAAAACCAATGCACGAACAGTTCATTGAACCCACCAAAGCCTTTGCAGATATTATAATTCCGAATGACAAATACAATACAGTTGCCATCGATGTAGTTCGAGCCGTAATTAACCAACGAATATTATAAACATGAACTTTATCCAACGCTATAAGGAAAAACACCCATGGTTCAAATATGTCGGAAACCGATATGTATTAGTACTTGTTTTTTTCGCTGTTTGGATGCTTTTCCTTGATAACTATTCTTACATTGAACATCGCGTTTTAAATAAAGAATTGGATGAACTTGAAACCAATAAAAAATACTACCAAGACGAAATTAAAAAAGACTGTCTTGATATTAAACGATTAAACAATCCTGATCAAATTGAAAAATATGCTCGCGAAAAGTATTATATGAAACGCGACAGCGAAGATATTTATATCATCGAATTTGAAGAGGATTTGTTAGAAGAAGAAAACAATAAATCTCTATAAACGATGTCTAAGCATCTATTCAACGAATTTGAATCTGTTTCATCCAAACAATGGAAACAGCAAATTCAGTACGAACTCAAAGGGGCTGATTATAACGAAACTTTAGTTTGGGAAAGTCCGGAAGGTATTAAAGTAAAACCTTTTTACCACGCCGATGAAAATCAGTTAAAATTCGAATCACCAATTTCAAACGGATTTAAAATTATTCAAAACATTTATGTTTATGATATTTCAAAGTCTAATGAAAGAGCAGCAGAAACGATTAATAGAGGAGCAGAATCAATTCGGTTTACGCTTGAATCTGATACTGTTTCTTTAGAAAAACTGATGAAAAATCTTCCGAAGGAAAACATCATCTATTATTTTAACGTGTTATTTCTTTCGGCTGATTTTATCAAGAAATCCGCATCTTTTGCCTCTCAAAATAACTACAAAATCATTGTTTTACAAGATACTATAGGGCAATTAGCGAAGGACGGAAATTGGTTTGAATCATTAGAAAAAGATTTCAACCAACTGCAATCTGTAGCATCGTTAAATTTTCCATTCCTAAGTTGTAAAATTGATTTATATCAAAATGCAGGAGCAAATATCATTCAACAATTGGCTTATGCCATGGCTCATGTGAATGAATATTTCAATCGAATTGATAGTATTTCAACTCCAATAACTTTTGAAGTTTCTGTTGGAACCAATTATTTTTTCGAAATAGCAAAATTACGTGCCTTGCGATTACTTTTTGATTCGTTAGCAAAAGAATATGACTATACCTTTGATTGTCATATCATTGTTACTCCCACCAAACGCAACAAAACTTTATTCGATTATAATGTGAATATGCTTCGTACTACTACAGAATGTATGAGTGCTATTTTGGGAGGTGCAGACGGAATTTCTAATTTGGCTTATGATGCACTTTATCACAAAGACAATGAATTCGGGGATAGAATTTCCAGAAACCAATTATTGGTTTTAAAGCATGAAAGTTATTTCAATCAAGTGCACAACCCTGCAGACGGTGCCTATTATATTGAATCATTAACCGAGCAATTAGCTGAAAAAGCTTTGGAATTATTTAAAGATATTGAAGCAAACGGCGGATTAATTACGCAATTAATAGAAGGAACAATTCAACGTAAAATCAATGAAAGTGCTCAAAAAGAACAAGACTTATTTGATTCCGGAAAAGAAGTTTTGTTGGGAACCAATAAATATCCAAACAAAAATGATAAAATGGCAAAAGAATTAGAACTTTTTCCTTTTGTAAAAACGAACGCCCGAAAAACGTTGATAACGCCAATTATTGAAAAACGTTTAGCCGAAAAAACAGAACAAGAACGATTATCCTTAGAAGCATAATTAGATAAATTAACAAAACGGTTTCAATAGAATTTATAAAATGAAACGAAAAAACATACAACAGTTAACCTTGAAAAGTGCAGTAAAAAAAGCTGATACTAGTTCTGTTGTCCCTTTCAGCACAGCTGAACACATTGAATTAAAACAATCTTATCATAAATCTGACGTTGAAAAATTAGAACATTTAGGTTTTGCTGCCGGATTTGCACCAAATCTTAGAGGTCCTTATGCCACGATGTATGTCCGTCGTCCTTGGACAGTTCGTCAATATGCCGGATTTTCTACAGCGGAAGAAAGTAATGCTTTTTACCGTAGAAATCTAGCTGCTGGTCAAAAAGGTCTTTCAGTTGCATTTGATTTGGCAACGCACCGCGGTTATGATTCTGATCACGAACGCGTGGTTGGTGATGTAGGAAAAGCGGGAGTGGCCATTGATTCGGTAGAAGATATGAAAGTATTATTTGACCAAATTCCCCTTGGCGAAATGTCGGTTTCAATGACTATGAACGGAGCAGTTTTACCAATCATGGCTTTTTATATTGTAGCAGCCGAAGAACAAGGTGTTGCTCCGAATTTACTTTCAGGAACCATTCAAAATGATATTTTGAAAGAGTTTATGGTTAGAAATACATATATCTATCCACCTACTCCTTCCATGAAAATTATTGCGGATATTTTTGAATATACCAGCAAAAATATGCCTAAATTCAATTCAATTTCGATTTCCGGTTATCACATGCAGGAAGCCGGAGCCACTGCAGATATTGAATTAGCTTATACCCTAGCCGATGGTTTAGAATACATTCGAACCGGTTTAGCTGCCGGAATGGATATTGACACTTTTGCTCCTCGCTTATCATTTTTCTGGGCAATTGGAATGAATCACTTTATGGAAATTGCCAAAATGCGAGCAGGGAGAATGTTATGGGCAAAACTATTAAAACAATTCAATCCAAAAGACGAAAAATCACTGGCTCTACGAACCCATTGTCAAACATCAGGTTGGAGCTTAACAGAGCAAGATCCTTTTAATAATGTGGCCAGAACTTGTATTGAAGCAGCCGCAGCCGCCTTTGGAGGAACACAATCTTTACACACCAATGCATTGGATGAAGCCATTGCTTTACCAACGGATTTTTCAGCTCGAATTGCTCGAAATACACAAATATTTTTACAAGAAGAAACTAAAATTTGTAAAACGGTTGACCCTTGGGCAGGAAGTTATTATGTAGAAAGTTTAACTAATGAAATTGCTGAAAAAGCATGGGCTTTGATTGAAGAAGTAGAAGAATTAGGCGGTATGACAAAAGCCATTGAAGCCGGAATTCCCAAATTGCGAATTGAAGAAGCCTCTGCCAGAAAGCAAGCCAGAATTGACAGTGGTCAGGATATCATTGTGGGTGTCAACAAATACCGTTTGGAGAAAGAAGATCCGTTGATGATTTTGGATGTTGATAATCAAATGGTTCGAAAACAACAAATTGAAAGTTTAAACCGAATAAAAGCGAGTCGAAATAATGAACAAGTAAAAGTTTGTTTAGCAAAATTGACAGAAGCGGCAAAAACAGGAACTGAAAATTTATTAACTTTAGCCGTTGAAGCTGCTAGAAACAGAGCTACTTTGGGTGAAATCAGTGATGCCTTAGAAGAAGTTTTCAGCAGATATAAAGCACAAATCAGAACATTTAGTGGCGTGTATAGTAAAGAAATTAAAAATGATGTAAGTTTCGAAAAAGCGAAACAATTAGCCGATGCCTTTGCAAAAAAAGAAGGTCGTCGTCCCCGCATTATGATTGCGAAAATGGGACAAGACGGTCATGACCGCGGAGCAAAAGTGGTTGCCACCGGTTATGCTGATGTTGGTTTTGATGTGGACATTGGCCCGTTATTTCAAACGCCAGCCGAAGCAGCCAAACAAGCCGTTGAAAACGACGTGCACATTTTAGGTGTTTCCTCTCTGGCTGCCGGACACAAAACCTTGGTTCCACAAGTAATTGAAGAACTTAAAAAATACGGTCGTGAAGACATTATGGTCATTGTGGGTGGTGTGATTCCTCATCAAGATTATCAATTTTTATTCGATGCTGGAGCAGTTGCTGTTTTTGGCCCCGGAACTAAGATTAGTGAAGCAGCGATTAGTATTTTGGAGGTTTTACTGGAAGATTAATAGTTGAAATTACATAATTGAAAAACACTGACTGAGAGGTTGGTGTTTTTTTTATCTTTACAAAAAAAATAAAATGCTCACCCTCTCCTTTACTCCATTCCCCATTCTAGAATCCAATCGTTTGTTACTGCGAGCGGTTTCAACTGATGATGTTAATGAAATATTGGAACTTCGTGGCAATCCGGAAACGATGAAATTCATTCCGAGACCCTTAGTTACGTCTACAGAAATGGCATTGGAACATATTGGAATGATTACCGAAAAAATTGAAAACAATATCGGTATCAATTGGGCAATTACAGTAAAAGGAAATCCAAAATTACTGGGTGTTATTGGTCACTATCGCATTCAAACCGAAAATTACCGTTCGGAAATTGGGTATATGTTGTTGCCCGAATACCAAGGTCAAGGAATTGTAAGTGAAGCCATTAATATGATTTTAGAGTATGGTTTCAATGTGCTAAATTTTCATTCAGTAGAAGCGGTTGTGGACCCGGAAAATCATGTTTCTGCAAAAGTCTTAGAGAAAAATGGATTTGTAAAAGAAGCCCACTTTTTAGAAAACGAATATTGGGACGGCAAGTTTTGGGATTCAGCGGTCTATTCGCTTTTAAAACGAAATTTTGTTAAGAAATAAGCTTTTTAACTCAATTAGTTTTAAAACATTTCTATTTTTACAATATGTCTAAACTTCCGCACTTGCAAACCAGCATTTTCACTGTCATGTCTAAAATGGCAGTAGATTTCAATGCCATAAATTTATCTCAAGGATTTCCAAATTTTCCGATTGATGAAAAAATGGCTGAGATTACAAGACGATTAGCAGGTTCAGATGTGCATCAATACACGCCAATGGCAGGTTATCCGACTTTGATGGAAAAAATTGCCAAACTAACCGCTCAATCCTACCAAAGAGTCATCAATCCTTTGACGGAACTGCTAATTACTGCGGGAGCTACAGAAGCTATTTTTGCAACCATTCAAGCTTTAGTTCATTCTGGTGATGAAGTATTGATTTTGGATCCAAGTTATGATTGTTATGAAACCCCCATTTTATTAAGCAATGCCAAACCGGTTCGCGTTTCTTTAAATGAGGATTATTCCCCAAATTTTGAGAAAATTGCTCATCATTTATCGCCTAAAACTAAACTTCTAATTTTAAATAATCCGCACAATCCCTCCGGAAAAATGTGGTGTGAAAAAGAGTTTGTTGAATTAGAAAATTTGTTAGAAAAATTTCCTGATGTTTTACTTTTATCCGATGAAGTTTACGAATACATAGCTTTTGAAAACAACCACATTTCTGTCAATACAAGAGAAAAACTGCGTCATCGGGCAATTATTACTTCTTCTTTTGGAAAAACATTACACCTAACTGGATGGAAAATTGGTTACGCCGTTGCTCCTGAACATTTGATGAAAGAAGTAAAAAAAGTACATCAATTTTTAGTTTTTAGTGTCAACAGTCTATCTCAAGCTGCCATAAGTGATTATTTAGATATTTTCGACATCAGTTCAGTCAAAACAGTATACCAACAAAAACGTGATTTTTTTCAAAACTTAATGAAAGAAACCTCTTTTGAATTATTACCCTGTGAAGGAACTTATTTTCAAGTTGCTTCTTACAAAGGCATTTCAACTGAATCTGACTTGGATTTTACCAAACGATTAGTAACTGAATTTGGTGTTTCAACCATTCCGCTATCTATTTTTTACGGTGATAATACCGATTTAAAACGCATTCGCTTTTGCTTTGCCAAAGATGATGAAACACTCACAAAAGCAGCAGAACGATTGCTTAAATTAAAATAAAAACGTTACATAAACTATAAATTACTTTCAGAATTATAGCTATTTTATATCTTTACAAAAAACCAACTATTTATGAATTTTTCTGCAAAAATGCTTCGTGATAATGCCCTAGAAGGCAAAGTAATTGTTGTAACCGGTGGCGGTAGCGGACTCGGAAAAGCGATGACAAAATATTTCTTAGAATTAGGAGCAAAAGTAGCCATAACTTCCAGAGATTTAGACAAGTTAACAACAACCGCTGCTGAATTAGAATCACAAACCGGAGGAATTTGTTTGCCTTTGCAATGTGATGTTCGCCATTATGATCAAGTGGAAGCAATGTTACAAGAAGTAGTAAAAACATTTGGAAAAGCGGATGTATTACTGAATAATGCTGCCGGAAATTTCATCTCACCAACAGAAAGATTATCGGCCAATGCTTTTGATACGATTATTGACATCGTTTTAAAAGGTTCAAAAAACTGCACCTTGGCTTTTGGAAAACATTGGATTGATACCAAACAGGAAAGTTCTGTAATTTTAAATATTGTCACAACTTATGCATGGACAGGTTCTGCTTATGTTGTACCTAGTGCAACGGCAAAAGCGGGCGTTTTGGCTATGACCAGAAGTTTGGCTGTAGAATGGGCAAAATATGGTATTCGTAGTAATGCTATTGCACCCGGACCTTTTCCAACCAAAGGGGCTTGGGACCGCTTATTACCGGGCGATTTAGCCGAAAAATTTGATATGGCCAAAAAAGTACCTTTGAAAAGAGTTGGCGATCATCAGGAATTAGCCAATTTAGCGGCTTATTTAGTATCTGATTTTTCGGCTTACGTAAATGGTGAAGTTATTACCATTGACGGTGGTGAATGGTTAAAAGGTGCCGGTCAATTTAATCTTTTAGAAGCTATTCCCGAAGAAATGTGGGATATGTTAGAAGCTATGATTAAAGCGAAGAAAAACGGTTAATTCAATAAGAATTTGTATCCCGTTTTTCGATTTAAAAGCTAATCATTTGAAGGACAAAACAATTAACATTTGTTAACAACTTGAAGTTGAAAAACCCATAAATAATCGTAATTTTACGGCTCAAAATTTTATAAAATCAATGGGTAAAATAATTGCAATTGCTAACCAAAAAGGAGGTGTTGGAAAAACTACAACTACCGTAAATTTAGCGGCTTCTTTAGGTGTTTTAGAAAAAAAAGTATTACTGATTGATGCTGACCCTCAAGCAAACGCAAGTTCAGGATTGGGGATTGACGTTGATTCTGTCGCCATTGGTTCCTATCAAGTTTTAGAACACAGTAATACTGCTGCTGAGGCAATAATGAAATGTTCAGCACCGAATGTAGATATTATTCCTGCTCACATTGATTTAGTTGCCATAGAGATTGAATTGGTTGACAAAGAGAATCGAGAATATATGCTGAAAGAAGCATTAGCATCGATAAAAGACCAATATGATTACATTTTAATTGACTGTGCTCCTTCCCTAGGCTTATTGACCTTGAACGCATTAACTGCCGCTGATAGTGTAATTATTCCTATTCAATGTGAATATTTTGCATTAGAAGGTTTAGGTAAATTATTAAATACAATCAAAAGCATTCAACGATTACACAATCCCGATTTAGATATTGAAGGATTATTATTAACCATGTTTGATTCCCGCTTGCGTTTATCAAATCAAGTGGTAGAAGAAGTACAAAAACATTTCAATGACATGGTATTTAAAACCATTATTCAACGAAATGTAAAATTAAGTGAAGCTCCAAGTTTTGGGGAAAGCATCATTAATTTTGATGCAACCAGTAAAGGAGCAAACAATTATTTAAGTTTGGCAGAAGAGATTATAAAAAAAAATAGCTAGTATTTTATGACACAAGCCATCAAAAAGCAAGCATTAGGAAGAGGATTATCCGCTTTATTAAAAGATCCTGAAAACGATATTAAATCAGTTAATGATAAAAATGCCGACAAAGTTGTTGGTAATATCATCGAACTTGAATTAGAAGCAATTGAAATTAATCCGTTTCAACCACGAAGTAATTTTAATGAAGAAACACTTCAGGAGCTGGCTTCATCCATTAAAGAATTAGGCGTAATTCAACCTATTACAGTAAGAAAACTAGAATTTAATAAGTACCAATTAATTTCAGGAGAACGAAGACTACGGGCTGCAAAAATAGCCGGTTTAACGGTCATCCCCTCCTATATTCGAATTGCCGATGATAATGAATCATTGGTGATGGCTTTGGTTGAAAATATTCAACGTCATGATTTAGACCCTATTGAAATTGCCTTGTCCTACCAACGTTTGATTGATGAAATTCAATTAACACAAGAGCAAATGAGCGATAAAGTTGGAAAAAAACGTTCGACAATTGCAAATTACTTGCGGTTATTGAAATTAGACCCAATTATACAAACCGGTATTCGGGATGGTTTTATTTCCATGGGACATGGTCGAGCTTTGATTACAATTGAAAATGAGGATATACAATCAGATATCTATCATAAAATTATCAGTCAAAATCTATCTGTGCGGGAAACTGAAAATGTCGTAAAAAATTATCAGGAAAGTTTAAAACCAAAATCAGGAAAGACAATAAAAGCTATTCCACCGTTTTCCGTTTCAGAAATGGATAAAAAGGAAATTGGAACCACGTTAGGCACAAAGGTTGATATAAAAATTGATGCGAAAGGAAAAGGAAAAATCACCATTCCATTCAAATCTGAAGCTGATTTTCAACGCATTATAGCTTTAATAAAAGGATAGTGCATAGCTTAAGAATCATATTTTTTGCTTTTTTCCTTTTGGGGACAACTTTTGCTAATGCTCAAGTTCAAATTGAAGAATTTGGTCAAACCCAAGACACGGTAAAATACAAACCAATTGACCCTTTGGCACCTTCAAAAGCTGCCTTTTATTCTGCCATACTGCCGGGTTTAGGACAAGCTTATAATAAAAAATACTGGAAAATACCCATTGTTTATGGTGGATTAGCTATTGGTTATTATTTTTATAATGATAATAATAACTATTATAATGAATTCAGAGATATTTATAAAAGACGTTTAGAAGGCTACACAGACGATAAATATTATGGCATTTACTCTGATAATGTATTGATTAATGCTCAGCGTACCTATCAAAGAAATCGTGATATTTCACTGATGGTTATAATAGGTATTTATGTATTAAACATTATAGACGCGAATGTTGATGCCCATTTAATTCAATTTAATGTCAACGAGAATCTATCCTTAAGACCTGACATGAATATAAATGACATCACTAGAAAACAAAATTTAGGGTTAGTATTAAACTATAAATTCTAATGAAAATAGCACTGTTAGGTTATGGGAAAATGGGAAAAGTTATTGAACGGATAGCTTTAGAACGCGGACATGAAATTGTATTGCGAAAATCGAGTTCCGATTCGTTTGAAGGATTAGAATTAGCAGATGTCGCGATTGATTTCAGTATTCCAAATGCAGCCGTTTCAAATATTTCCTATTGCATCGAACAAGGAATTCCGGTAGTTTCAGGCACAACAGGTTGGTTAGAAAATTACCATACGATGGTTCAGCTTTGTCATTCGAAAAAAGCAGCGTTTATTTATGGATCTAATTTTAGTTTAGGAGTTAACTTATTTTTTGAATTGAATGATTATTTGGCTAAAATGATGTCAAAATTCAATCAATATAATGTTTCGATGGAAGAAATTCATCACACTCAAAAACTTGACAAACCAAGTGGAACTGCCATTTCGTTGGCTAATTCAATTATAAATCATACCGATAAAAATAGTTGGAGTATTGAAAACCCACTAAAAGATGATTTATTTATTGATGTCAAAAGAGTGGATAATGTACCGGGAACTCACACTATTTTTTATACCTCAGCAGTAGATACTATCGAGATTAAACATACTGCTCACAATCGGGATGGTTTTGCCTTTGGTGCAATTATTGCCGCGGAATGGATTGTTGGTAAAACCGGTGTTTTTACAATGAAAGATGTTTTGGGATTAAAATAATAATTAAAAGTTAAATTGGTAACAATTTTTCTTGAGATACAACTAATACAATTTAGCCAGTTTATTAAAAACAAACTTAAATTTTTATAAAATGACATTATATCAGTGGTTTATATTTTTCTTAGTGATTCAACTCGTGCATTATATCTGCACTTGGAAATTATATCAAAAAGCAGGTCGACAATCTTGGGAGGCTGCCATACCGGTTTATAATGCCGTTATATTGATGAAAATAATTAATCGCCCATGGTGGTGGACTTTTTTATTATTTATCCCTATTGTCAATTTAATCATGTTTCCGGTGATTTGGGTAGAAACCTTAAGAAGTTTTGGTAAACATTCTTCTTTAGATACTCTTTTGGCGGTGATAACATTTGGATTGTATATTGGCTATGTGAATTATACCCAAGAAGTTATCCACATAAAAGAACGTTCTTTACATCCTAAAAATCCAACAGCAGATTTTGTAAGCTCTATTTTATTTGCCATAGTTGTAGCAACGACAGTGCATACGTATGTCATGCAACCCTATACTATCCCTACTTCATCTTTAGAAAAATCGTTATTGATTGGAGACTTTCTCTTTGTAAGTAAATTTCATTATGGGGCACGAACTCCAACAACGGCAGTTGCCCTACCAATGGTTCACGATAGCATACCATTTATAAAAACAAAATCCTATTTTAGTTGGCCACAACTACCCTATTTTAGATTTCCGGGTATACAAAGTGTTGAACGCAATGACATCGTGGTTTTTAACTGGCCAAAAGATACTGTTTATAAATTTTTCGACAGATCGGGAAAAAGAGCAGACAAACCACTTGATAAAAAATCTAATTACGTTAAACGCTGTACTGCCATTGCAGGAGATAGTCTTCAAATTATAAAAGGAGATGTTTTTGTTAATGGAAAATTACTTCCGCTTCATGACCGTCAAAGATTACAATTTTCTTATAATGTTGAAACGGACGGCTCACAATTTAACGAAGAATATATATTTAAAGAATTACAAATCACCGATGGTATTTATGTTAATTCACAAAATTCATATACTTTTTCAGCATTAACAGACGAAAATGTAAACCGTTTGAGAAATAATCCAATGGTTAAATCAGTGACCAAAAACATTGATACTATTGGTAATACAAAAGTTTTTCCACACACAAAAAGTTGGAATGCAGATAATTTTGGCCCAATATATATTCCTCAAGCCGGAAAAACAGTGGTTTTAAACAAAGAAACGTTACCATTTTACAAAGAAATAATCACCGATTATGAAAAAAATGAGTTGCAAGTAAACGGTGATGAAATTAAAATCAATGGAAAAGTAGTTAATTCTTACACCTTTCAAATGGATTACTACTGGATGATGGGAGATAACCGTCATAATTCTGAAGACAGCCGTTATTGGGGCTATGTTCCAGCCGATCATATTGTTGGAAAACCGGTATTTATTTGGATGAGTTTAGACCAAAATGAACCTTGGGGAAAATTATTTGACAAAGTTCGTTGGGAAAGAATGTTTACTACCGTTGGAGGTAGCGGAAAACCCGTATCCTATTTTATCTATTTTGTAATTGCCTTGGTAGCTTGGTTTGGTTTTGATTATTTCAGAAAAAAAAGGAAAAAATCTGCTGAATAAATTTCTATATGAAGGCTTTATTATATCCAACCTACTTTCCTTCAATTAGCCATTATGCAGCGATGGTTCAGGCTGATTCGATTACCTTTGAAACGGAAGATAATTTCCAAAAACAAACTAATCGGAACAGAATGTATATTTATAGTCCGAATGGAATACAATTGCTCAATATACCTATAAAACATTCTAAAGAAGCTCACCAAAAAACGAAAGAAGTAAAAATAGAACAAGATTTCAATTGGCAAAAACAACATTTCAAATCACTAGAAGCTGCCTATCGAACATCTCCTTTTTTTGAATATTTTGAAGATGATATTCTTCCGATATTTCAAAAAAAGCAAACTTTTTTATTAGATTTAAACCTAGAAGTTTTTGAGATAGTTAACCAGTGTTTAGGCATAACATTACCTTTCGAAAAAACAGCAGAGTACTTTCAAAACAGTCCGGATTATATTGATTATCGAACTTTAACTAACGGTAAAAAAGACCAAACCAGTTGTGAACATTACACACAGGTTTTTGAAGACAAACATGGTTTTTTAAACAACTTAAGTATTTTAGATTTACTATTTAATGAAGGTCGATATGCCTTAGATTATTTAAAAAATCAGAAGTTATAATTATTCTATTTTCTTAAATGCTAAACGCGTTACGATTGGAAAATGATCTGAATTAATAAATTCAGCATGAGTAGTAAATTGTTTAACCAAAAACAGTTTGTCAGTAAAAACATAGTCTATTCGACCCGGATAATATTTAAAATTATACGATTTCCCAAAGCCTGAACCTGCTTCTTCAAAAGTATCATTTAAGTCACCTTTAATACTTCGATATACAAAAGAATAAGCACTATTATTTAAATCCCCACAGATAATTACAGGATGTTTACAGTCTAATTTATGCTTCTTAATTATCTCCGCTTGTTGCTGTTGCGTTTTAAAAGAGGCACTCATTCGTCTGAAAATACGTTTGGATTGATCTTGAGAAACACCTTGAATATTTTCATCAATTTCATGCACATCAGGTGTTATTTTAATTGATTGTAAATGTATGCTGTAAACCCTTATCGTATCTTTCCCTCTTTTAATATCAGCATAAACAGCATTATTTGTTGAATTAGGAAACTCAATAATTCCCTCTTCAATGATGGGATATTTTGAAAAAATTGCCTGACCTAATTTAGTATTCTTTCCTTCAACAAAAATATATTTATGTTTATAAATTCTGAAATCAACATTATTATTTCTGGAATATTCCTGCAGACATAAAATATCCGGATTTTGTTCTTTAATAAAGGAAGAAATTTGACTACTCACATCGTCACGTTCAATCCATTTATATAAATTAAATAAACGAACATTATAACTCATTAGCACAAAATCTTCATCTTCGACTAGTAAATTAGTTTCAGAAAATTTATAAAATTTAGTTACGAATGTGATTCCTAATAACAAAACAATCCCGGAAAGCAACATTTGTTTTTTGAATTGCAGCAACCAATACACAAAAAATAATAAATTAAAAATCAACATCAATGGTAAAACTAAAGTCAGCACAGAAAGTAACGGAAAAAATTTAGGAGCCAAAAAAGGCAAAACATAAGCAATGAAAGTCATTATAGTTAATACTATATTGAAAAAAAACATCACTTTATTAAACCAATTTAGGTTTTTCATATTTTATTTATTCAATTACTAAAACCAAATTAATTGCAATTATTAACTTTTTCCGGCTTTAAACAAAAATTCTTTTTCGTCTTTTGTTAAACTATCATAACCAGATTTACTGATTTTATCTAAAATTTCATCAATCTGCTGTTGTGATTTATCTTTTGGACTAGGTTTAGGTTTTGTATATGTTGTGTTTTTATGTACTTTTTTAAACGGTGTATTCTTTTTAGCTTTAAACAAATTTACAATACTATCCATTAAGGAAGTGAATCCTTTTGTAATATCTGTTCCTTTTTTAAGTTGACTAGCATATAAATAGCCAAATAAAGCTCCTCCTAAATGGGCTATGTGACCGCCAACATTTGTATAGGACAAACTTATTAAGTCAATAACCAAATAAAAAACAGCTATGTGCCAGAGTTTAATATTACCTATTAAAAGCAACCTAATTTGCATGTAGGGAGCATAAGACGAAACAGCAAATAAAACAGCCATAATAGCCCCGGAAGCTCCAACTAATGTGACTAATTGATTCGACAATGCCGGGAAAAGCAAATAGCTTAAAATATAAATTAATCCCGCAAAAATGGCACCCATCAAATATAAGCTCAATAATTGTTTTTGAGTAAAAAAGGTCAAAAACAATCGCCCAACAAAGTTTAGAATAATCAAATTAAAAAGAACATGAAAAATATCGGCATGAAAAAAAGCATAAGAAATAACAGACCAAGGTTTCCATGCCAAATCACTTGGGTTAGAAGATAAACTGATATAGTCTGTAAAATTAAAACCAATTCCAAATAAAGACAACAAACCTTTTATTATCCATGGAATGGCAAACAAAGCCACATTCCAGTAGATTAACTTTTCAGTTACTCCACCTAAAATATATTGTTGTTTTAATTCCTTTAAAATACTCATTTCAATTATCTTTTACCAATTACCATCCACCTTTATTAATTACCTTTCTCAATCCCACCGTTTTTCATTAAACTGATTTTTCTTCCAAAACCACATCATTAAAAATCCGGTTAAAGCTCCACCTACGTGAGCAAAATGGGCAATTCCGCCACCTCCGAAAATAGATTCTCCTTTTAATCCCATAAATAAATCACCTAAAACTAATACCGGAACAAAATATTTCGCTTTGATGGGTATTGGTAAAAACAACAACATCAATTCCGCATTTGGAAACATAAAAGCAAAGGCAACAATTACACCATACAATGCTCCTGATGCTCCAACAGCGGCGGTTTGATATTTGATTGCTGCACGAACAATAATATTATATTGCTCTTGATTAGCATTTACTTTTTCAAGAATATTATTTAAACTCCCGTCAATAATTTTATTATTAACATCAAATTGATTAGTATGATCAATATTCATTAATATGTGCATATCAGAAGCTGAAATATTTAATTCAGAAACTTGTTGTAACAATGAATTAATCTCATAATAGTTCATTCCGGTGTGTAGTAAAGCTGCTCCTAATCCACAAGAAATATAAAAAAACAAAAACTTTTTCCATCCCCAAAAATGTTCCAAAGCTGAGCCAAACATGATTAATCCGAACATATTAAAGAAAATATGCATCAAATTAGGCAATTTAGCATGCATAAACATATGTGTAATGGGTTGCCACCAATGAAAATTATCATTCAAAGGATAATAAAGTGCCAAAAGATCATTAGCAGCTGTCGCAATTGTATTAGAAGCAATGAAAAAAATCACATTGATAATTACCAATTGCTTTACGGTTTCAGTCATTCGCATCATATCGCAAATTTTTTATCTAAATCATCCACACTTATAGTGATGAATGTGGGTTTGTTAAATGGAGAAACATCCGGCTCTTTGCATGCAAAAAGGCCATTTACTATGTTTTCCTGCTCTTTTTCAGTTAAATAAGTTCCTGTTTTCACCGCTAAACTTCGTGCCATTGATTTGGCAATAGAATCATTTTGACTAAAGCTACTTTCCGGAATCCCATCTTGTAAATCATTTACTAACTCTTCTAAAACAATAGAAACTTCACTTTCTGTTACTTGAATTGGAATTCCTGAAATGATAATTTTATCACTTTCAATTGCATCAAAAATAAATCCTGTATTTTCTAAAGCTGTTTTTAACTCTTTCATCAAATGAATTTCATTAGTAGAAAAATAAATTTCTAAAGGAAATAACAAATGCTGACTGGAGGCTTGTTGAACTGTCATGTTTTTCAAATATTGCTCATACAAAATTCGTTGATGAGCTCTTTTTTGGTCAATCACCATCATGCCTGATTTAATGGAACTCAAAATGTATTTTTTCTGAATTTGATAAGTTCTGTTTTTAGATTCCTCTATATCTGTATCGTTAAAAAGGGAGCTTGATACTGCTTCCTGTTCAAATGGAAATGATTCTATTTCCTTAGTGTCATTTTTTAAACCAACATACAAACTTTCCCAATGAGCATTTTCCGTTTTTCTTTCTCTATAAGTTGAACCTCCAAAATTCATTGTTGCTTTTTCTTCCGCAAACGGATTAAAATTAGAATTAACCTGAATTAATGGCGTCGAAGCATCTTTATTTTGATAATGATAAGGTGTGTCTAAATTGGGGTCACGTTCAAAATCCAATACGGGAGCCACATTAAATTGACCTAAACTATGTTTTACGGTAGAACGTAAAATTGCATATAAAGCGTGTTCATCATCAAACTTAATTTCAGTTTTGGTAGGATGAATATTGATATCAATAGTATTT
The DNA here is from genome assembly GCF_013822155.1 of Flavobacterium sp. Taxonomy (GTDB): domain Bacteria; phylum Bacteroidota; class Bacteroidia; order Flavobacteriales; family Flavobacteriaceae; genus Flavobacterium. The sequence continues at coordinate 56,140 of NZ_PNJW01000008.1, read as the reverse complement.
GGTGATACCTCTAAATAAATAAAATAACCCGGTTGCATACCATCTTTGAGTAAACCTTCATAAGCAGCCATCACTGCATGATGCAAATAACCGCTCTTAATATATCTATTGTTAACAAAAAAGAATTGCTCACTTCTGTTCTTTTTTGAAAATTCAGGTTTTGAAATAAAACCATTCACTTGAACAATTTCAGTTTCTTCAGAAATAGGGACTAATTTTTCATTGGTTTTCCCTGAAAAAATAGCGACTATCCGTTGTCTTAAATTTGAAGAGGGCAAATTAAACAACTCACTTCCATTATGAATAAACGTAAAATGAATGGAAGGATGAGCTAAAGCAACTCTCTGAAATTCATCAACAATATGGCGATGTTCTACAGTTTCTGACTTAAGAAAATTACGCCGTGCCGGAATATTAAAAAACAAATTCTTTACGGCAAAGGATGTTCCTTTTGGCAAAACAGAAGGATCTTGTGTTATAAATTTACTCCCTTCAATAATAATATGCGTTCCTAATTCGTCAAACTCTTGTTTTGTTTTTAGTTCCACATGAGCAATTGCTGCTATTGACGCTAAGGCTTCTCCTCTAAATCCTTTGGTATGAATAGTAAATAAATCTTCAGCATGACGAATTTTAGAAGTTGCATGGCGTTCAAAACACATTCTGGCATCCGTAACGCTCATTCCATTGCCGTTATCAATTACTTGAACTAATGATTTTCCTGCGTCTTTTACTATCAGTTTAATATCTGTAGCTTTTGCATCAACTGCATTTTCTAACAATTCTTTTACCACAGATGCAGGTCGTTGAACGACCTCACCGGCAGCAATTTGATTAGCCACATGATCGGGAAGTAATTGTATAATACTCGACATTATCTTTTGATAAATATGGAAAGATCGAAATCGATAATGAATAAAAAAATCAATAGTAATACAAGGATTATGGCAATTAATCTGAAATTTATTTCTCTGTTACCACGGTGTCTGCTGTCATTTCTGGCATCACTCCAATGTGCTCTGAAGTCATTATAGTTTACCGTTTCTCGGTTTTTATTAAACTTAGAATCAAAATCATACAAGTTGCCATGCTCCTTCCCTTGATAATGTCTAGGAGTATAATTGAAACTTCTGTTTTTGGGCAATTTGAATAACGATTTTTTAATCATTGTGTTTTGTATTAACCTTCAAAGTTAAGTAATTCTCAATTGACTTGAAAATTTGAATATGTGAAAGTTTTGTTACTTTTCAACAAAAAAAGTAAAAATTAAAAAGTAGAAATTGTAAACTAAATTATCTTTTTAATGAAAAATGCCCCTTAATTGTTCGATTGTCTTCTAAACTGATTACATACCAATAATCATCTGCCGGTAAAGGATTACCATTAATTGTTCCGTTCCAACCTTGATTGACGGGTGTAATTTGAAATAACAATTTGCCGTATCGATCAAAAATGTCTATTTGTATTTTTACATTAGAATCTTGGGTTATTCCTCTCAAGTTCCATAAATCATTGTATCCATCAGAATTTGGAGTGAAAAATTTGGGAATGCTTAAAATATTAATGTCATTAGTTTCAATTCCGCAATTATATAAATCTTTGACGTAAACTGTAATTAATCCGGGCTCAACATTTGTAAAAATAGTTGACTCCTGGTATAAAACGCCATCAATACTATAAACATAATTTCCAATTCCAGAAACAACTATAACAATTGAATTTTCATCAATTAAATCATTTATAATAATATCTTCAATTACTGCAATTTCTGAATCCATCACTTGAATGGTTCTCGTCTTGGCACAACCTTCGAATGAAGTTACCTCAACTGTGTAGTTTCCCGCTTGATTTACCAAAATTGAATAATTAACAGCATTCGGAATTAAAGTTTGATTTAAAAACCATTGATAATTGTAATTACCAGTTGAATTTTCATCCTCTAATCCTGCGGTAAGCTCAACAAAATAATCGGGATTATTTTTACAAACATATTGAATATCACCTTCTAAAATAATCTTTGGAGTTGGCAAAACGGTTAATGGTATTTGAATAGTTGCAAAACAATTTAGATTAGTAGGATTAATGACTTTTGCTGTTATAATTTGTGAACTGCTAACATAAGGATTTGGTAGCGGACTACTCAGTGGCACATTGTTTTCATCGTAATATTCAACTATCATTCCTGTTTGACCGCCCAAAATTGCCGATTGAAAGGATGATGTGTCAAAACTATAAACTCCGTTTTGTACAGAGGGATCAATTTCATCATCACATACTCGAATCAAACTAGTAGGCACCTCAAATGCTTTCGGCAAATAATCAACTACAAAGGAAAGAGTAGTTTGAAAGGAACAGGCCAAAAGTGTATTGTTCTTAATTGTAACCTGAAGTGTTTTTGTACCCGACACAAATGGATTTGGTAATGGACTAGGTAAAACAACATTATTTTGATCCCGATATTCGATTGTTACATTGGTCAATCCATTTAAAAAATTATTTTCTAAATTGGTAGTATCAAAACTAAACAATCCATCATCGTCGTCGTCACAAGTTACTATTTCAAAAGGGTTCACGATTGGAATTTGTTCTACTTTCAACGTAATATGATGCCCCAATCCGATACATGAATTATTCAACTGACTGTCAATTCTAACATAAATATTTTGAAAATTAGGAGAATTACTATTCACAAAGTTAGCAGTATCCAAAATAGGATTATTTTCTGCTAAAGCATCCTCAATAGACTCAAAATAAGTAACTATTAATTGTTGCCCCTGTGGAAATAAATTTAAAATTGTATTCGTAAAGGAACTAAAATCAAATGTTGAAATACCATCAGTATTAGAACCCGAAGCCGTATCATCACATTCCGTAAAAGTTTCCAGATAACCAGCCGGAATTAAAGTTGTAGCAACAATTAAACTCAAACTGACAATGTTATAACAATTATTCAAATTGGTTACTCGAACATAAACTTCGCCAAAACCAGTATTTTGGTTTACAAAATTCATCGGATTTAGAATTCTATTTAAGTTATCTTGAGCATCCGTAAGGTTTGTGAAATAATCAAAAACTAACCCATTAGTATTTGTAACCAATAATGAATTAGCCTCCGTTAAATTAAAAGCACTAAATCCGTCCAGGTTATCATCACATTGTTTAAGAGAAATATTCGAATTTAACAATGGTCTTGCAACAACTTCAATCGCAAGTTCAGCAATTGCAAAACAATCCCCCGAAACTACCCTAACAAAAAAAGCATGCATTCCAATTGGTAATGGAATTGATTGCACATTCGTCAATTCGTTTGTTATTCCTTCAGCATCTGCTAAAGTTGGGAAATAGGAAAAAGAAACTGAATCATTTCCTGTATAAATCTCGTTCGAAAAAGCTCCTAAATCAACTATTGCTTCTTGGTTAACAGTATTTTCACAAACAATTTCAGAAACATCATTTACTTCAATACCACCTAAAACAATCGGGATTGTTTTGACTTCAAAACAAACCGTTAAAATATTAGAAACCCTAGCATAATAAGTAGCTGAATTTACGGCAACTGGACCAACTAAAGGATTTACATTAAAAATAGCATTCTCTGAAGAACTGAAATATGTAACAACAAATTCGCCATTCGTTCCGGCAAGATAACTTGCACTTAAGGTAGAAAAATCAAAAGTTTCTATGCCGTCATTCCCGGAATCACATAACGTTACTTCATCAAAATCCTGAAAATTATAGGCTTGAAATGGATTGGCTATTGTTGCTGTCCCAGTCCAAGTTAAGGTAAATGGAGAACTTCCAATTGGTCGATCAATAACAATAAAATAACTTTGACCGGACATAACCGATAAATTTCGAACATAACTGTTACCATCATTTCCAGGACCTTCAAAAAAATCACTGGAAGACGAATTCATTCCGGTATGATTATTTGCTTGATTAATTGCTTCGGGATTAGTTGTAGAACATCGTATCGGTGAACCTAAATTAGAGCAAGAAGCATCCGGACCAAATACCCAAAAATCATAATCTTCCTCAATTGCAGAACTTATAGGAACCAAATCAAAACCTAAAGTTCCCCATTGTTCAACAGTTACACGAATCCACAATGAATTATTTTCTTGCGATGAACAAGATTGAGGAATAATTTCTTGCACACCGAAACCTGATACATCATAGGCAATATTTTGATTATCACAAGCCTGTATATAATTCATACAATCATTTGGCAAATTTTGACCAAAACCAAAAAATGAAATTAGAAAAGGAATTATATATAGAAATGTTTTTTTCATAGCCAAAATGTAAAAACAACTATTTGCTTTAAACGCAAACACCATTTCTTGTTAAAATTAATTAAAAAAACAATGCTTACTTACTATTTAAAAATAAATAAGGAAGAAAAGATTGAAAAATCTAAATAATAATTGAAAAACTATTGAAAATGAGACATTTTAATGGCGGCAACAGCAGCTTCAACACCTTTATTACCGTGTTTACCACCACTTCTATCGATAGATTGTTGAAGATTATTATCTGTTAATACACAAAAAATAACGGGTACTCTCCCCATTACATTTAAATCTTTTATGCCTTGTGTGACGCCCTCACAAACAAAATCAAAATGTTTAGTTTCCCCCTGAATCACACTGCCAATGGCAATAATCCCAGCTAAATTAGGAATTATTTCCATCATTTTACTACAACCGTAAATGAGTTCAAAACTTCCGGGAACATTCCAACGAATAATATTTTCAGGTTTCACATTGCAATCCAATAAAGTAGCTAAAGCTCCTTGAAAAAGGCCTTCTGTAATTGTTTCATTCCACTCAGAAACAACAATCCCAAACGAAAGATCACTAACGTTTGGGAGTGTGTTTTTATCGTACTGCGATAAATTTTTATTTTCGGTAGCCATGATTTATTGTGCCATTCCAATTAAGCCATCAATATTACGAGCTTCCGGAGCCGTTTCATATTTTTCTTTGATTTCTGTAAAATATTTTAATGCCTCTGCCTTTTGACCTAACGTTAAAGCAGTTTGACCTGCTTTAAGCAAAAAGATAGGCGTTGTCATTTCATTCACATTCATTTCGGCAGCTTTTATATAATATTCTAAAGCTTCTTTTAATTGATTTTTTTGTGCAAAAGCATCACCAATTAATCCAACTGCTTGTGTACTTAAAATTAAATCATCCGATTTGAATTTATCCAAACTTGCAATAGCTTCTGTGTTTTTACCAAGGTTCAAATAAGAAACACCCGCATAAAAATTAGCTAAATTTCCGGCATCTGTTCCTGAATATTCATCAGCGATTTTAATAAAACCATATTTTCCGTCTACTCCATTCAAAGCAGCATTAAATAAACTGTCTTGACCGGTTGTTCCATCAATTGCTTTTTGAAAATTTTGTTGAGCTGTAAACATTTCTTCCGCAGCATCTGTTTCTTTTGGCTCAACAATAAACTTTTGATACATTAAATATCCAATAGTAACTAAAGCGATAGCACCAACGATTCCAAAAATATATTTTTGATTTTTAACAACCCACTCTTCAGTTTTAGAAGCTCCTTCATCTAACTTATTAAAAACACCAGCTGTGGTACTGTCTTTTGCATCGATATCAACATTCTCTTCAATATCTTCTACTTCCTTTGGTTTTGGAGATTTAAATCCTCTTTTATTGTAAGTTGCCATTTATATTTAATTTAATGAGCCGCAAAAATAAAATTTTTATTCCTATTTGAAAGTAATTTTTTAGATATTTTTGAATATTTTGCATGGCTTTGATTTTGTACTGCAATTATTCCTTTAAATCAGATTACTTTTGCAGGGTATATTACAAAACAAACTGAACATTTTAATCCGTCTTATTGTGTTTTTAAAACGAATTTCACTTTTTAATTATAAAAATTTTTCTGAGACTCAATTTGAGTTTGACACCAAAATAAATTGTTTTGTTGGAAAAAACGGAGTAGGAAAAACCAACGTTCTCGATGCAATTTATCATTTAGCTTATGGCAAAAGCTATTTTAATCCGTTGGCTGTACAAAATATTAAGCATGGAGAAGAATTTTTTGTTGTTGAAGGTGATTTTGATAAAAACAATCGCAACGAACAAATTGTCTGTAGTTTAAAGAAAGGACTCAAAAAAATCTTAAAACGCAATGGGAAAGTTTATGATAAATTCTCTGAACATTTAGGTTTAATTCCTTTAGTAATCATTTCCCCTACTGACAGCGATTTAATCACAGAAGGAAGTGAAACTCGACGGAAATTCATGGACAGCGTGATTTCACAACTCGATTTATCCTATTTAAATCAACTCATCCAATACCAAAAAATTATTTTACAACGCAATGCCTTGTTGAAATATTTTGCTTTAAATCAGACATTTGATAAAGATACTTTGCAAATTTATAATGAACAATTACAAGCTTTAGGGCAAACTATTTTTGATAAAAGAAAAGAATTTATCGAGAATTTTCTACCTATTTTTAACAAGCATCATCATGCTATAACCGATTCAGCTGAACTAGTCAACTTGGTCTATGAAAGCCATTTATTTGAAAATAATTTGGAAAAATTATTAGAAGTTAACTTAGCCAAAGATAAAGCTCTACAATATACTTCTGTTGGCATTCACAAAGATGATTTGTCGTTTGAAATTGACGGCTATCCAATTAAAAAATTTGGCTCACAAGGACAACAAAAATCTTTTTTAATTGCTTTAAAACTAGCTCAATTTGAATTTTTAAAGAAAAATAGTGGTCAAAAACCTATATTGCTATTTGATGATATTTTTGATAAATTAGACGAATTTAGAGTAAGTAAAATTGTAGAAATGGTTAACCACGATGAATTTGGTCAACTTTTCATTTCTGATACTCATCCTGAACGAACAGAAAATATTGTAAAATCGACACATCAGAGTTATAAAATTTTTAAATTATAAAATCATGATTCAAGCTAGTGCACTCCAATTTATTGACGATTTAAAAAACAACAATAACAAAGAATGGTTTCATGAAAACAAAAAACGGTATGATCTTTTTAAAAAAGAATACCAAACTTTGATTGCTGCTTTATTGCAAGAAATGAAACCCCAAGATGCTAGTTTGGAATTACTGGAAGTGAAACATTGTACTTTTAGAATCAATCGAGACATTCGCTTTTCTAAAGACAAATCGCCTTATAAAAGTAACATGGGAATTTGGATGACAACCGATAGAAATCGAAAAAATGCACCCGGATATTATATCCATTATGAAAAAGGAAGCAGTTTTATTGCCGCCGGAATTCATTGTCCGGAACCGGAAGATTTGAAAAAAATTCGTAAAGAAATTGCTTTTTTTCAGGAGGATTTAGAAGAAATTTTAGCTAATCCAAGCTTTAAAAAAGAATATGGAAGTTTAGACAGAGACGAATCTAATGTGCTTAAAAAAGCTCCAAAAGATTATGAGCCTAATCATCCAGCAATTGAATTTTTAAAATTAAAAAGTTTCACTGCCACTCAAAAAATCGATGATTCGCTCTTTACAGATAACAATTTTGCAAAAAAAATGGCTCAAAAACTTATAATTTTAAAACCTTTGAACGTATTTTTGAACCGTGCTTTAGAAACTATTGAATAAGAGAATAAAATGCAAATTCATAAAAATTTTTCATTAAAAAAGTATAACACCTTTGGTATTGAAGCCAAAGCCAGACAATTCGTTTCAGTTCATTCCGTTGATGAATTGATTACCGTATTAAATGAAAATCCAACAACTAAAAAATTTATACTTGGAGGTGGCAGTAATATGTTGCTAACACAAGACATTGATGCTTTAGTCATTCATTTAGACTTAAAAGGGAAAAAAATCATAGATGAAAATGATGATTTTGTTTGGGTTGAAAGTCAAGCCGGTGAAAACTGGCATGAGTTTGTAATTTGGACAATTGATCAAAACTTTGGTGGTTTAGAAAACTTATCTTTAATCCCGGGTAATGTAGGTACTACCCCCATTCAAAATATCGGAGCATATGGTGTAGAAATCAAAGACACCTTTGTGTTATGTGAAGCTATTCATAGTGAAACGCAAGAGTTGATGATTTTTACCAATGAAAAATGCAAATTTGGGTATCGCGAAAGTATTTTTAAAAACGAAGTAAAAGATGAATTTATTATAACTTCAGTTGTTTTTAAATTAACCAAAAAAGAACACAAACTCAATACATCTTACGGTGCGATTGAAACTGAATTGGAAAAACAACATATTACTAATCCAACGTTAAAAGACGTTAGTAATGCGGTCATTTCTATCCGTCAAAGTAAATTACCGGACCCGAAAGAGTTAGGAAATAGTGGAAGTTTCTTTAAAAATCCGGTTATTTTGAAAACTGATTTTGAAAAAATTCAACAAAAATTTCCTGAAATGCCTCATTATGTAGTTTCAGAAACAGAAGTGAAAGTTCCGGCCGGATGGCTTATAGAACAAGCCGGATTTAAAGGAAAACGTTTTGGTGATGCCGGTATACATAGAAATCAAGCCTTAGTTTTAGTAAACTACGGAAACGCAACCGGTCAGGAAATATTAGCAGTAGCAAAAGACATTCAAGCAACAATTCAAGCTACTTTTTCTATTTCCATTGAGACAGAAGTCAACATTATTTGATGTTTAAAAAGGTTTTATTTCTAAAATTAACTTTAAATAACGAACCATTAAGTGAACACTTTTTTGTATCTTTGCCACGTAAAAAAACACTTGAAAAATGAAATTGGTCTTAATCACAATTGGTCTTCTTGCACTTGCTTTTGCTGGAATTGCTATTAAAATATGGGCAAAAAAAGATGGAAAATTTTCCGGAACTTGTGCCAGTCAAAGTCCGTTTTTAAATAAAGAGGGCGAGAATTGTAGTTTTTGCGGAAAAACTTCCGAACAAATGAAAGATTGTTCTGAACCTTCACATTCTTAAACCAGAACCAAACAATGCTCGACATTTTATTTTATAGTTTAATTGGAGTCGTAATCATTCAATTATTCTATTACATTGTTGTATTTGGTAATTTTTCGTTTACAAAAAACCAGAAAAATAATCCAAAACGAATTCCGATATCCGTTATTGTTTGTGCTAAAAATGAAGCGGATAACATTAAAAAATTTGTTCCGCTTTTATTAGAGCAAAATTATCCCGATTTTGAATTAGTTCTAATTGACGATTCGTCTACAGATGAAACGTTAGAATTATTTGAACAATTTGAAAAACAGGATTCCCGGGTAAAATTAGTTAAAGTCAAAAACAACGAAGCCTTTTGGGGAAATAAAAAGTTTGCCTTAACCCTCGGAATTAAAGCCGCTAAAAACGAATATCTGTTATTTACAGATGCTGATTGTTATCCAACTTCAAAAGAATGGATTAAGGAAATGAGTTCTAATTTCACCCTAAAGAAAACAATTGTATTGGGATACGGAGCCTATGAAAAAATACCTGATTCGTTTTTAAATAAACTGATTCGTTTTGAAACAATGTTAACGGCTACTCAATTTTTTGGGTGGGCAAAAATGGGTAAACCCTACATGGGTGTCGGACGAAATTTAGCCTACAAACGAGAAGAATTTTTTAGAGTAAATGGATTTATTGACCACATGAAATTGCGTTCCGGTGATGACGATTTATTTATCAATCAAGCTTCTGAAAAAGAAAATACAGCAGTTTGCTTTTCAAAAGAAAGTTTCACTTATTCCATGCCAAAAACAACTTATAAAGAGTGGTTTACACAAAAACGCAGACATGTTTCAACTGCTACTTATTACAAAATGTTTGATCGGTTTCAATTAGGGTTGTTTTTTCTGACACAATTATTATTTTTAATATTAGCCATTCTTTTATTGTCCATTAATTTTCAATGGATGTTTGTTTTGCCTGTTGTTTTAATTCGTTACACCTTTGCTTGGATATCAATGGGTTTTGCTGCTACTAAACTAAACGAAAAAGACGTTATCTATTGGTTTCCGGTCATGGAAATTGCTCTTATTTTCACTCAATTAAATGTGTTTTTTACTAATATTTTTTCAAAACCTGTTCATTGGAAATAAAAAAAATCATAGAAAAAGCCATTAGTGGTGACCAAGTTGCCTTTACTTCATTATTAGACATGTATTGGAATGAAGTCTATGGTTTTATGCTTAAGCGAACAGAAAATGAAACCGATGCTGAAGATATAACCATCGAAACTTTTTCCAAAGCATTTGATAAAATTGCCAGTTATAATTCAGAATTTCAATTTAACACTTGGTTAATTGCAATTGCTAAAAATGTCCACATTGACATGCTTAGAAAAAAGAAATCTACGCTTTTTGTGGATATGAATGACGAAGAAGACCATCAAGCTTATAATGTTGCCGATACTACTCCATCTGCTGAAGATAAGTTGATTACAGAACAAAATTTGTCTCGTTTATTAGCCTACATAAAAGAGTTAAAACCCCATTATCAGGAAGTTATTCAACTTCGATACTTTCAGGAATTAAGTTATCAGGAAATTGCTGAACATTTGGACGAACCTCTAAACAATGTGAAAATAAAATTGCTTCGGGCAAAAAAATTGTTGGCAGAAATTATTTTAAAAAGATAATTCAACAAAGCCTAAAAAAACATTAAACTGCTAAAATCCCTAATCTTTTTCTATCTTTGCTTTTCTAAAAATTGCACTATGAATACTGTTTTAGAAAACGTTCAACCACCAATTGGCAAGCCAAAATGGTTACGTGTTAAACTACCTACCGGAAAAAAATATACTGAACTACGCGGTTTAGTGGATAAATATAGCCTAAATACGATTTGTACTTCTGGTAGCTGCCCAAATATGGGTGAATGTTGGGGCGAAGGCACTGCAACTTTCATGATTTTAGGAAATATCTGCACGCGTTCTTGTGGTTTTTGCGGTGTAAAAACAGGTCGTCCGGAAACAGTAGATTGGGATGAGCCTGAAAAAGTGGCACGTTCTATTAAAATTATGAATATCAAACATGCAGTTATTACCAGTGTAGACAGAGATGATTTGAAAGACATGGGTTCCATAATTTGGTTCGAAACGATTCAAGCCATTCGACGTATGAATCCTGAAACAACGTTGGAAACCTTGATTCCTGATTTTCAAGGGAACGAACGCAATATTGATAGAATTATTGAAGCCAATCCGGAAGTTGTTTCTCATAATATAGAAACCGTCCGACGTTTAACTCGTGAAGTTCGTATTCAAGCTAAGTTTGATAGAAGTTTAGAAGTGTTGCGGTATTTAAAAGCTCAAGGAATTAAGCGTACAAAATCAGGCATCATGCTTGGTTTGGGCGAAACAGAAGAAGAAGTAATGGAAACAATGCGTGAACTACGGTCAGTAAATGTTGATATTGTAACCATTGGTCAATACCTGCAACCGAGTAAAAAACATTTGCCGGTGAAAGAATTTATCACCCCAGAACAATTTAAAAAATACGAAGACTACGGAAAAGAATTAGGTTTCCGCCATGTGGAAAGTGGAGCTTTGGTTCGTTCTTCCTATCATGCTCAGAAACATATTTTATAATTTTTATTCCATGAAAATTAAAACTATTTTTTTTGTTATATTCTGTTCATTAATTTCCTGTAAAAAACAAGAAATTAATAACCCTTTTGTTATAGAAATTGATGATAAAAAAGTTGAATTAATATTAGAAAATGAAGCCGATTTTTTGACATATGATATACCTACAAAAGCTGAATTGGTTTGGACTAACATAGAATTAGGTGATGCTATTTTTATAGGTAGAGGAATTAAATTGATTCAAAATAAAAATTCAAGATCATATATTGAAATTAATTATACATCAGAAAAAAGCAAATCTGATACTTTAGAAATAAAAATTTCTAGTAAAGATAGAGAAAAAGATTCTTATGAATTTATTGGAAGCATTAAAGTACCTGTGAAAAAATAATATCTCAGCCTGAAACCTGAAACTTCAAACTTGAAACCAAAAACAAAAATAGCCATTAACGGATTTGGTCGTATCGGAAGAAATGTTTTCCGTTTATTATTAAATCATCCAACCATTGAAGTCGTTGCTATCAATGATTTAGCCGATGCCAAAACAATGGCTCATTTATTAAAATACGATAGTATTCACGGTATTTTAAATGCTACTGTTTCGTTTGATGAAGAAAATATCATTATAAATGAAAAGAAAATTCCCTTTTACAGAGAAAAAGATATTCAAAACCAACATTGGGAAGCTATAGACTTTGTTATTGAAGCAACCGGAAAGTTTAAAACATATAATGAAGCCTATTTACATATTGAGGCCGGTGCAAAAAAAGTAATTCTTTCTGCACCACCCGAAGACGATCGAATAAAAACTGTTGTTTTAGGTGTAAATGAATTCATTTTAGACGGCTCAGAAATTATTATTTCAAATGCCAGTTGTACCACAAACAACGCTGCTCCTATGATTAAAATCATAGACGAGTTATGTGGTATCGAACAAGCTTATATTACTACTGTCCATTCTTATACCACCGATCAAAGTTTGCATGATCAACCCCATAAAGATTTGAGAAGAGCTCGAGGAGCTTCACAATCGATTGTACCTACCACAACAGGAGCCGCAAAAGCATTAACCAAAATTTTTCCAAACTTAGTGGATAAATTAGGAGGAAGTGGGATTCGAGTTCCCGTTCCCGATGGTTCTTTGACTGACATTACTTGTTATGTTTCCAATGCGGTAACTATTGAGGAGATTAACACTGCCTTTTTAATAGCTTCTCAAAATAACTTGAAAGGAATACTAGCTTACACTGAAGACCCAATTGTTTCCGTGGACATCATAGGAAACCAAAATTCTTGTTTATTTGATGCTCAATTGACCTCTGTTATTGGCAAAATGGTAAAAGTAGTAGGTTGGTATGACAATGAAATTGGATATTCATCGAGAATTATTGACTTAATTGAATATATTTCAAATAAATAGTTAATTTTATGCCATCAAATTTTTCGATTTTTTGGTATGAAGTATTTTATTTTAACCATCCTTTTCTTTACTACAGCAATAAATGCTCAAAAAAAAACTAACGCTAAAGTAGCTTTAGACAGCACTAATTATTATATAGAGTTAGCCAATTTTCATAAAAAAAATAATAATTTCAGAAGTTCACAAGAATATATTCAAAAAGCCATTGAATTTGCTGAAATTAAAAAAGACATTCAAGCCCAAGCAGATGCTTATTCTTTTCTAGGCAGTGTTTATTTCGAATTAAAAAAAATCGAAGATGCCATACAAACTTATGACAAAAGCATCAAACTGTATAGCACACAAAAACCCTCCTCTAATCAAGCCTATGCATTATATAATTTAGGTGTTTGTTATGTTGAAATGAAAGATTATTCTAAAGCAGAATTTTATTTTAAAGGAGCCGAAAATATTTATGAAATTATTGAAATACCGGAAGCAAAGGAAATGGTCAACCTTCAAAAGGGAATTGTTTACAGAGCAAAAGGTGAAAATCAATTGGCTTTATCTATTTTAAACACCATTATCGTTAAACCGGACGAAGAAGATCATTTTAAAACCAAAGCGGAGGCTCTTTACCAAATTGGACTAATTGAGGCTGAAAATAACCGAAACAATCTAGCTATAAATTACTTAACGAAAGCGATGGAATTAAGTACAAAAAATAAAAATTTTGAACTTAAAGCCAAAGTAGCAAAATCATTAAGCGAAGTTTATGAAAAAATGATTGATATAAACAATTCATTCAAATATATTAAACAACATATACGAATTAGGGATAGTATTAAAGAAATAATCAACAAAAGAGTTGGAACGGAAGATTTCTTGAGCTTTAAACAAGCAGAGCAATTAAAGTCCATCGACCAAATGAATCGCGAAAATAAAGAGCAACAAAGAGCTAATAAATTCTCTAAATTAATAAGCATCTTAAGCATCGCATTAATCTCGATTTTATCTTTATTAAGTTTGTCTTTGTATAAAAATAATATCATCCGAAGTCAATCTAATAAACAATTACAAGACAAAAATCAAGAATTACAAATTGCTAAAGACAAGGCTGAAAAAGCCTCAAAAGCCAGAGCAGAGTTTTTATCTACCGTAAGTCACGAGCTGCGAACACCATTGAATGCCATCAATGGGATTACCCATTTATTAATTGAAGAAAATCCGAAAAAATCACAATTACAATACCTAACTTCTCTTAAATTTTCCGGTGATTATTTACTCACTTTTATCAATGATATTTTAGAAATAAACCGCGTTGAAAGTGAAAACATTGAAATTGAAAGTATCAATGTAAATGTTAAACAACTTTTAAGTGATTTACACAATTCATTTAAAGATTTAGCCAGTAAAAATAACAATGAATTTATTTTAGAAATTGACGAAAAAATTCCTGACCATTTAATTGGAGATCCAACAAAGCTTTCACAAATTTTCATTAACCTCATCAACAATGCTTTAAAATTCACTAAAAACGGAAAAGTTAGTATTGGAGCATCAGTTGTAAAAACTGAGAATGATATTTCAACCGTACATTTTGAAATTGCTGATACCGGTATTGGAATTCCAATTGAAAAACAAAGTTCTATTTTTGAAAGTTTTTCACAAGGTTCTGTTGAAATAAACCGAAAATATGGTGGAACCGGTTTAGGTCTAGCCATTGTAAAAAGATTAGTTAGTTTACTTGGCGGTGAAATTCAATTAATTAGCAGTCAGGGAATTGGATCCACTTTCTCTTTTGACATTGATTTTAAATTAGGTCAACAAACATTTGTAGAAGTTAAAAAACAGTATGACGAAAGCATTTTTGTACACAAAAAAGTTTTGGTAGTAGAAGACAATAAAATCAACCAAATGATTACCAAGAAAATGTTGGAAAATAAGGAAATCATTTGTGAGTTAGTTGACAACGGTGAAGAAGCTATTGAGATGGTTAGAAGCAACGAATATGATTTAATACTAATGGATGTTCACCTACCAGGAATTAATGGAACGGAAGCCACTGAAAAGATTCGTGTATTCAATAAAACAATTCCGGTAATTGCCTTAACCGCTATTTCTTTAAATGAAAATAGAGAAATGTTACTTTCGTTTGGGATGAATGATGTTGTCACTAAACCATTCAATCCTGATAATTTTTACAAAGTTATTGCCAATCAACTTAGTTCGATTTAAAAATAAAGCCATCTTTCATTACGAAAATTACATTTTCCAATGTTTTGATATTTTGCAATGGGTTTTCATCTACAGCTATAATATCTGCTAAGAAGCTTTCTTTGAGTTGCCCCAAACTGTTTTCCATTCCTAATAATTTAGCATTAGTTATAGTTGCAGCTTGAATAGCTTCCTTTGCGGGCATTCCTGCTTCAACCATATAGCCAAACTCTTTGGCATTTAAACCATGAGGGAAAACGCCCGCATCTGTTCCAAAAGCAATTTTTACTCCTCTATTATATGCTTTTGCAAATGTGTTTTGAATTTGAGGTCCGACTTCTAAAGCTTTTGGCCTAACAATTTCCGGATAAAACCCGGTTATTTTGGCTTTTTCTGCTACCTCTTTTCCGGCAGTAATAGTAGGCACTAAATATGCATCATACTTTTTCATCATTTCCATTGTTTCCTCACTCATAAAAGTACCGTGCTCAATAGTTTTAATTCCTCCTAAAATTGCCCTTTGCATTCCTTCATCTCCATGTGCATGAGCAGCCGTTAACATATTATAATCTTTGGCAGTAGCCGTAATCGCTTTAATTTCATCAAGTGTGAATTGAGGGTTTTTTCCGTTTTTTGCCACACTCAAAACACCTCCAGTTGCTGTAATCTTAATTACATCTGCCCCTTCTTTGTATCGTTGTCTAACAGCTTTTACAGCATCTTCGGGTGAATTAATTACTCCTTCAATCGGACCCGGGTCACCCATTAACTTTCGAGAACTTCCATTAGTTGGGTCAGCATGACCTCCCGTAGTAGCAATCGATTTTCCCGCAGCAAATATGCGTGGACCAACTACAATACCTTTATCAACAGCTTTGCGAAGAGAAATATTTACTCCTGAACCACCCAAATCACGTACAGTGGTAAATCCAGCCATTAATGTTATTCGAGCATAACGGGTTGAAGCAAAAGCAACATCAGCCTCATTATCAGTATATTTAGCATCATAGTTAGTAGAATTAAACTCATTTTCAAGATGCACATGCATATCAATAAGCCCAGGTAGTACAAATTTATTTTTTAAATCAACTTCTATATCATTCGGATTAATAGGAGCAACATACCCATTTACAACTTTAATAATCTTATTGCCCGAAACCACAATTGTCATATCAGTGAGTATTTTTCCTGTTTGTACATCAACTATTTTTCCACAATGAAGATATGTATCTTGTGCTAATAAAATGCAAGAGAATAGGAATGTAAAAAGAAAAGCGAAGTTGTTTTTCATACTATTATTTTTAGAAGGTCTTTCAAAAATACAAATCTTATCGATTGAAAGACAAATGTTTTAAATAATAATTGAATTGGATTCATAGCCCTGATTGTAACGAAAATCCTCGCAGACTGGAAAACTATTTTTTGTAGGTTTAAAAAAGCGACCAAAGGAAGCTCTTTTTGAACCTAACAAAAAAGTTTTGCTGACAAGAGATTGCAGTGAAAAGCTGGAGTAGCTTCTAAAAACTTAAAATAAATTCTTTGATAAGCTTTCGAACATGAGGTTCTGCTTTTCGGGCAGCTTCAAGCACTTCATTGTGATTAACTTCATCAATATTTTCTTCGTCACCCATATCGGTAATGACAGAAATACCCAAACAATCCAATTCCATGTGTCGAGCCACAATAACTTCAGGAACAGTTGACATTCCAACGCAATCGGCTCCAACATTTTTTACCATTTTATATTCTGCCAGAGTTTCAAAAGTTGGCCCTTGAAGTCCTAAATAAATACCCTCTTTAAGATCAATTTCGTTTTGTAACGCGATTTCTTTGGCTCTTTTCATCAAACTTCTCGAATATGGTTCGCTCATATTAACAAACCTCGGGCCAAATCGTTCATCATTTGTTCCACGTAATGGATGATCAGGGAAAAAATTAATATGATCTTTAATAAGTACCACATCACCTACTTTATAATTAGGATTTACACCACCGGAAGCGTTGGAAACTATAAGTTTGTTAACGCCTAAATATTTCATTACTCTTACCGGAAAAGTAACTGTTTTCATATCATAACCTTCATAAAAGTGAAACCGGCCTTGCATGGCTACAACACTTTTTGTTCCAATTTTTCCAAAAACCAAAGCTCCTTTATGACCTTGAACGGTAGAAACCGGAAAATTTGGAATTTCAGCATAGGGAATCGTAAATTCAATTTCCATATCTTGGGTAAAAGAACCAAGTCCTGAACCAAGTATAACTCCAAATTCCGGAATATAATTAGTTTTATTCTTTAAGTAGTTAACGGTTTCCTGAACTTTGTTCCACATAATCGGTTATTTTTTTATTGAAATCATCACTATTAGATAAAAAAGAACTTTGTATAGGCAAAAAATATAACTGGTTTTTAGGCAATTTCCCTTTTAAACGCACATAGTCTTTTTCAGTTGTAATGATTGGTTTGTTTTTAGCTTTATTTATAATTGTTTGAATATCTGTCTCTGAAAAATCATGGTGATCAGGATAATCGAGCTCCTCATCATTCGGATTTTGCAAATATGCAAAAAAGGGTTTGGGTTTCGCAATTCCTGCCACAAGTAATTTATCAACAGTTCGAAAAGAATCGACAGAACGAGAATCTATTTCCGAGCTTAAGCTTTCATCATAAGCAATTGTAGAAAAATAAACAGACTGATTTTCAGAAACTTTTAATTTATTCAAACATTTTTTTTGTTCAAATTCAGATAAATTTGGCGGACATTTTGTCACCACAATTATATTGGCTCTTTTAGCTCCACTTCTACTTTCCCGAAGATTTCCTGTTGGTAAAATAAAATCTTCAGAATACAAATCTGAATAAGCCGTCAATAAAATATAAAAACCGGCTTTTACTTTACGGTGTTGAAAAGCATCATCTAATAAAATTAGCTCCGGTTTCTTTTTTAAAGAAAGTAATTTTTCAATTCCGTTTTTTCGATTGGCATCAACCGCAACTTGGATAGCTGGAAATTTTTGATGCATTTGAAAAGGTTCATCCCCCAAACTTTCAGGCGTTGATGTTGCATCTGCCAACAAAAAACCTTTCGATTTCCGTTTATATCCACGACTTAAAACTGCAATTTGATAGTTTGAAGAAAGCAAACGAATTAAATATTCAATTTGTGGTGTTTTACCGGTTCCTCCAACGCTTAGATTTCCAACCGCAATAATAGGGATATCAAAGGAATAAGATTTTAAAATTCCAATATCGTAGCACCAATTACGAATAGAAGTAATGAATCCATATAAAATGGCAAAAGGAAAGAGTATTTTTCGCAACAAAATCATGTTACGAAAGTAGGGATTTTTTATCTTTGAGAGAAATAATCTCAATTTGGATTTTTAGCCAACTCAATTATGAAACTCAACACTATTATAGAACAGTTAGAAATGCTTGCACCGCTTTCATATGCTGAAGATTTTGACAATGTAGGTTTGCTTACCGGAAATAGTGAACAGGAAATTAACGGAATCCTGGTTTGTCACGACGTGTTAGAAAATGTTCTAAACGAGGCTATAGAAAAAAAATGCAACCTTATTGTATGCTTCCATCCAATTATTTTTTCGGGTTTGAAAAAAATTACCGGAAAAACCTATGTTGAACGAGTAGTTATTAAAGCGATTAAAAATGATATTGCAATTTATGCCTTGCATACCGCTTTAGACAATCATCAAAATGGTGTGAATAAAATTATTTGTAACCAATTAGGATTAAAAAATACCAAAATATTGATTCCAAAAGAGAAATTCATTCGAAAATTAGTCACCTATACTATTTTAGAAAATCATGAAGAACTCCGAAATGCACTTTTTGATGCCGGAGCAGGAAATATTGGAAATTATGAAGATTGCAGTTTTAATTCAAAAGGAATTGGAACATATTTAGGAAATGAGAATAGTAATCCTGAAATTGGAGAACGATTTGAATTTGTAGAAAACGAAGAAATAAAATTAGAAGTCACTTTTGAAAAACATTTAGAATCGAAAATTTTGAAAGCGTTGTTCAAAACACATTGTTATGAAGAAGTGGCTTTTGAAATTTATGAATTACAAAATCAGCATCAAAATATTGGTTTAGGAATGATTGGTGAATTAGAAACCGAACTTTCAGAATTGGATTTTCTTCAATTTGTAAAAGATAAAATGCAATGTGGAAGTATTCGACACAGTGAATTTTCACATAAAAACATCAAAAAAGTTGCTGTTTTAGGCGGTTCAGGTAGTTTTGCTATAAGTCAGGCAAAAAAAATGGGAGCCGATGCATTTTTAACAGCTGATTTGAAATATCACCAGTTCTATGAGTCTGAAAATCAATTACTTTTAGCTGATATTGGGCATTATGAAAGCGAACGATACACAAAAAATTATATTGTTGATTTTCTTATCAAAAAAATCCCTAATTTTGCCATCATTTTATCAGAACAAAATACAAATCCAGTTAAGTACTTTTAGATTATGACAAACGTAAAAGAAATGAGTGTAGAAGAAAAGTTAAGAGCACTCTATGACTTGCAGTTAATCGACTCAAGAATTGATGAAATCCGAAATGTAAGAGGAGAATTGCCGCTTGAAGTGCAAGATTTAGAAGATGAAGTAGCGGGTTTGAAAGCACGTAACGAAAAGTTAAAAGCCGATTTAGAGCAAATTGATGATCAAATCAAAGGCAAAAAGAATGCTATTGAAGCTCACAAAGAAGGAATTAAGAAATATACTGAACAACAAAAAAATGTTCGTAATAATAGAGAATTCAATTCCTTAACAAAAGAGATCGAGTTTCAGGAATTAGAAATTCAATTGAGCGAGAAGCACATTAAAGAAATGAAAGCTTCTGTTGAATACAAAAAACAACAAGTAGCGGATTCTCAAGAACGTTTAAATGCAAAACAATCGCATTTAGAACACAAAAAAGCGGAGTTAGGTGATATCATGGCCGAAACGCAAAAAGAAGAGGAATACTTAACCAAGTTATCAAATGAATATGCTTCAAATATTGAGCCTCGTTTGTTAGCTGCTTATAACCGAATCAGAAATAGTGTTAGAAATGGATTAGCGGTAGTTTCCATCGAAAGAGGAGCATCTGCCGGATCATTCTTCACCATTCCACCACAAACGCAAGTTGAAATTGCCGCCCGCAAAAAAATCTTAACCGATGAACACAGTGGACGAATTTTAGTTGACAACGTTTTAGCAACAGAAGAGAAAGAAAAAATGGAAAGCATTTTTGCTAAGATTTAAAAATACAAACCCCGGATTCGGGGTTTTTTTATGAATAAAACGCTCAAAAATATTGTTACAAAATCAATTGGTGCCTACATCAATCTGTTGAGCCATACCTTTCCGAAAAGTGCCACTAAATTAGCCTATAAGTTTTTTAGTGAGCCTCGAGTTGGAAAATTAAATGCCAATTCACTTCCTGCCATTTTACAACAAGCAGAACGAGAAATAGTACAATTGGAAAATTATCAATTTCCGGTATATCTTTGGAAAGGAAATGAAACAAAAATTCTTTTAGTCCACGGTTGGGAAAGTAATGCCGCTCGTTGGGAACCAATTTTTCCATTTCTTCAAAAATCAGGAAGCACCATTATTGCTTTGGATGGACCCGCACATGGATTAGCCAGTGGTGTAGAATTCAGTGTACCAAAATATGCTGATTTTATTCATGAAGTAGTTTTAAAACATAAACCTCAAATCATTATTGGTCACTCCATTGGTGGTTCGGCTTGTTTATATTTTCAACATCATTATACTACACTTTCACTAGAAAAAATGGTTTTGATGGGAGCACCTTCCGATTTAGAAGTATTATTGGAGAATTATGCCAAATTACTTGGACTAAATACTAAAGTAATCCAACTTCTGGATGCCTATTTCTTAAAACGATTTAATATTAAGACGAAAGAATTTCTGGGAAAAAAATTAGCCTCCACCCTATCCTTGAACGGAATTATTTCGCATGATCGTGAGGATGATGTTGTGCTATTTTCAGAAAGCAAAAAAATTGCGGAAGGTTGGGAAAAAGCTACTTTTATTGAAACAAATGGATTAGGACACAGTATGCATGATGAAAAATTGTATGAATCAATTTATTCATTTCTATTTCAAAAGCTTTAGAGTATCTTTGCCCTATGGAAGAAACCGGAAAACGCATCAACAAATTTTTATCTGAATCAGGATTTTGTTCCCGTAGAGAAGCCGACAAATTAATTGGAGAAGGTCGTGTAACTATCAACGGGAAAGTTCCGGAAATGGGAACTAAAGTTTTTGATACCGATGAAATTCGGGTAGATGGTAAACTTATACGAGAAAACAGAGAAAAACCTATTTATTTAGCCTTTAATAAACCTGCCGGAATTGAATGTACAACCAATCAAAGCGTTCGGAATAATATTGTGGATTATATTAATTATCCGGAACGAATTTTTCCGATTGGCCGATTGGACAAAGCCAGTGAGGGTTTGATATTTATGACAAATGATGGTGATATTGTCAATAAAATTCTTCGAGCCAGGAATAATCACGAAAAAGAATATATTGTCACCGTTGATAAGACTATCACTGAGCGGTTTATTCAAAAAATGAGCAACGGACTGCCAATTTTAGATACCATTACACGAAAATGTAAAGTCGAACAAATCAACTCAAACGTTTTTAAAATTGTATTAACACAAGGTTTAAACCGACAAATTCGTAGAATGTGTGAGTATTTAGGTTATGAAGTAACCGCTTTAAAACGTATTCGAATTATCAATATTATACTTGATATACCTTTGGGAAGATATCGAGATTTGACAGCATCCGAAATAAACGAATTAAATCAGTTGATTGAACCTTCCAGCAAAACAGAAGAAGCGAGTTTACCAAAAGTAGAAATCCAAAAAATTCAACCGAAACGTAAATTTTAATCGTACATTTTGGTTATTAAAGATATTTTCTATTTTTGTGAAAACATTAAATTTAAAATATGAAAAAACTAGTATTTTTATTGGTTTGTACTTCTGCTTTCCTTTTCAACAGTTGTAGTGATAGCGAAAGTGACACTCCTCAAAATACAAACTCAACTTCTTTTGTCGTAGATGGTGAAACCTATGAATTAGCTACAACACAAGGAATTGTCAATGTTGTTTCTCCGGAACCGATAGAAGTAAATGGCAGTTTGTATTATCGAAACACTTTAATTATCAGTGGCATTAAAGGGTTGACCGATGTAGCAACAGTTACATTTGACCTATTTATATCAGACTCATTATCATTAGATGGTGAATATCAAATTTCAACCGACCAAGATGATGACAACCCAATTGATTTAGAAAACATATTAGCCAGTCAAAACAGAGCATGTTTAGGTTGGACTTCTTTAATTGCAAAAACAAATATTATTTCTCAGTCGTCCGTTAGTGGAAATGCTCCAACCGGTACTTTAAAAATCATTTCAAACGGAGGAAATAATTACACCATTCAATATACCGGTAACTTTAAAAATATTGATCAAGTAGGAAATATTCAAGTTACTATGAATTTAAGAAGAGGTGTTTCAAATGGTAGTTAACTATCAAAAATAGTATAAAATAAAACCCAAGCTCAACACTTGGGTTTTTGTTTTTATTTGCTTTTCATCCGTTTTTGTTCTCTAGCTAATAAAGTGTTTTTTAATAACATTGCAATGGTCATAGGACCAACTCCACCAGGAACCGGCGTAATATAGGAAGCCTTTTTACTAACGTGTTCAAAATCTACATCACCGGTAATTCTGTATCCTTTTTCATTGGTTTCATCCAAAACTCTGGTGATTCCCACATCGATTACAACGGCATCATCTTTAATCATTTCTGCTTTTAAATAATTTGGCACACCCAAAGCGGTGATAATAATGTCAGCTTGAGTGGTTATTTGAGCAATATTTTTAGTGTAACTATGTGTCAATGTAACTGTTGAATTTCCCGGAAAACCTTTTCTTCCCATCAAAATACTCATTGGCCTTCCGACAATATGACTTCTACCAATCACTACAGTATGTTTTCCTTGTGTTTCAACTCCGTAACGTTCTAATAATTCCAGTATTCCAAAAGGAGTCGCCGGAATAAATGTACTCATATCCAACGCCATTTTTCCGAAATTCTCCGGATGAAAACCGTCTACATCTTTACTAGGATCGATAGACATAATTACATGCTGCGTATCTATTTGTTTTGGCAAAGGCAATTGCACAATAAAACCGTCAATATTATTGTCCTCGTTAAGTTCTTTAATTTTTTTAAGCAGCTCCGTTTCAGAAGTGGTACTAGGCATTTTAATCAAAGTACTTTCAAATCCAACCCGCTCACACGATTTTACTTTGCTTCCAACATATGTTAGACTTGCTCCGTCATTACCAACAATTATGGCTGCTAAGTGAGGTACTTTTTCACCATTAGCTTTCATTTTTAGAACTTCCGCAGCAATTTCATTTTTTATGTCTTCTGCTATTTTTTTTCCATCCAGTAGTTCCATTTTATATAGTTTAGTAGTTATGCATTTACTTTTGCATTATAAAAAGTTAGTTGTGTTTTTATAAAAAAAATAAGACGCGAAAAATCGCGTCTCATTAGTATTATTTCATTCCTTTCATTCCGCCCATCATTCTGGCGAGATTTTTACCGCCTCCGCCTTGCATCATTTTCATCATTTTACTCATTTGATCAAATTGTTTCATGAGTTGGTTTACTTGCTCAACTTTAGTTCCTGAACCTTTTGCTATTCTAATTTTTCTTTTACCGTCAATCACTACCGGTTTCGTTCTTTCTAAAGGAGTCATTGAATGGATAATTGCTTCTATGTGTTTGAAGGCATCATCTTCAATCTCTACATCTTTCAACGCTTTACCGGCTCCGGGAATCATACCAACCAAATCTTTCATGTTTCCCATTTTCTTAATTTGTTGAATTTGAGCTAAGAAATCATCAAAACCAAATTCATTTTTGGCGATTTTCTTTTGTAATTTTCGGGCTTCTTCTTCGTCATATTGTTCTTGAGCACGTTCAACTAATGAAATTACATCGCCCATTCCCAAAATTCTGTCGGCCATACGAGAAGGATAGAAAACGTCAATCGCTTCCATTTTTTCTCCCGTTCCAATAAATTTAATTGGTTTGTCTACAACTGATTTAATTGAAATTGCAGCTCCACCACGGGTATCCCCATCTAATTTAGTTAATATAACACCATCAAAATTCAGCCTGTCATTAAACGCTTTTGCGGTATTGACTGCATCTTGACCCGTCATCGCATCGACTACAAATAATGTTTCTTGAGGTTGAATTGCTTGATGAACATTTGCAATTTCATTCATCATTTGTTCATCAATAGCCAAGCGACCGGCCGTATCGACAATTACAACATTAAATCCGTTTGATTTGGCATACTTAATTGCATTTTGAGCAATATCAACCGCATTTTTATTTTCAGGTTCAGAATAAACTTCTACCCCAATTTGATCACCTACAACATGCAACTGATTAATTGCTGCCGGACGGTAAATATCACAAGCTACTAAAAGTGGTTTTTTGCCTTTTTTAGTTTTTAAAAAGTTGGCCAACTTTCCAGAGAATGTCGTTTTACCCGAACCTTGTAATCCCGACATCAAAATAACTGATGGGTTTCCGGAAAGGTTGATTCCAACTTCAGAGCCACCCATTAATTCCGTTAGTTCATCTTTTACTAACTTCACCATCAACTGGCCCGGTTGCAAAGACGTTAAAACGTTTTGACCAATGGCTTTTTCTTTGACAGCTGTCGTAAAATCTTTAGCGATTTTAAAATTCACGTCGGCATCAAGTAAGGCACGACGCACTTCCTTTAAGGTTTCTGCAACGTTTACTTCGGTAATTTTACCGTGACCTTTTAATATATGGAAAGCTTTGTCGAGTTTATCGCTTAAATTACTGAACATAAAATGGATTTTCTAATGATGAAGTGCAAAGATAACACAATCCAAATAAGCATCAAAAAATGATTTTAGCAAATTTTTAAATTTTATGGTAGGGTTTCTTCAACATAAACTGTTTTAGTACTATAATTTAAAAACGTAATAAACATGAAAACCCAAAAAATGTTACTTAGTCTACTAATACTTTTAGTATTGACAATCTCGTGCAGCAAAGATGATAGTGCTTCTAGTACAGATTCTAAAATTAATAATTTAAAAATTGTTGCCAAAGCGACCTATTCCGGAGGTGGTTCCAATGGTGCTAGACGTAATAGTACCGTTACAATTTCAGAATTCAAAATTAATTTAAAGGAAATTGAATTTAAATTAGATGATAATTATTACGGTAGTAATGATGGTAATGATGATAATGGTAATGATGACAATGGTAATGATGACAATGGTAATGATGACAATCATAGTGATGACCACGACAGCAACCATGACGGTTATTACGGTGACGAAGAAGAAATTGAGTTAAGAGGTCCTTTCGAAATTGATTTATTAAGTGGTCAAACCACTATTACCTCTTTAAACTTACCAAACGGCTCTTATGAAGAAGTAGAATTTAAAATGAATCGAAACCGTGATACGTTAAGTACTATGTTTAATAAATCCATTCAAATTCAAGGAACAATAGATGGAGTCCCTTTCCTTTTTTGGCATAATGCTGAAGAAAAATTTGAGATTGACTACCAAGATTTGGGTCAAAGTTTAGTAATTGCTGATAATACCGCTACTATCGTTTTCGATTTTAATTTAGATGCTATTTTAGCTAGTGTTGATTTATCTGTAGCAGTTGATGGAAATGGAGATGGTATTATTGAAATTAGCCCAAATGATCCGGATGGAAATCAAAATTTGGCACACTTTATTAAAAATAAAATTAAAGAATTTACAGATTTATTAGATGATTAAAGTTAGTTAAAATAATGCCACTTGTCCTACTATGCGTAAAAAAAGCTGCAGAAAAAAATGCAGCTTTTTTTTTATTTAATTTGAATAGTAATTAATTTTTAATCAACTTTTGACGAAAAACTTTTCCGTTTCTATCTACAATATTTATAAAATAAACTCCATTAGAAATAGCGGATAAAAATATATCGGTATTTAATCCTGAAAAATTCTCTTTGTAAATTAATTTACCGGTAAAATCATAAATAAACACTTTTTTTGAGTCACCAATATTATTCGATAAGATAGTGAATTTTGATTCAAAGGGATTTGGAAAAATTAAAAAATCTGACATAGTAAACGAATTAATATTTAGTGGGGTTTGTCCAAGTTTAGCTGTTGTTCCTCCAACAACGTAAACTGAATTATCAGTATCAATGACAAATGAACTAGCCGAACTGCTTCCAGAAACTAAACCAACCCAGCCATTTGTTCCATCAGAATTGATTTTACAAATTGCCATATTAAACAAATTTCCTGCAGAAAGATAGGCATTGTTTGCTGTATCTAATTTCAATTGGCCATGAAGAAGCAGAATTTCCGGCCCATCAGCATTTAAATTTTGCCAAAGTACAGATCCATCTGAATTATATTTCATAAAAGCTGCTCCTCCGGTTCCCGTGTTAGGAAAACCACTGATGATTGGATTATTATCATAACCAACTTCAACCTTGCTTCCTGCCATGGAATTAGTATGAGCCCAAATCGAAGCACCATCTCCATCCAATTTCTCAAGTATACTTCCGGCGTTTGAAACAACATTTTCCCCATTTATGATATAAGAATTCCCAAAAGAATCCCCGGCAATATCTCCAATTGTTGAACTTGTTATCCCTGCTTTACTCCAAATTAAATTACCCTCTAAACCAAGTTTTAAATAACCATTGATAATACCAGTTATTCCTCTTCCTGAAACTACCAAAGCATTGTCCGTTGTAAATTTGATATTGTTGGGTGCACCAATTCCGTTACTATCATAATAGGTCCATATTGTTTCACCATTCGAATTAAATTTCTTAACCCTTGTTACCATTCCATTCGGTCCCATCCCCAATCCCAAAACATAAATATTATCTGAAGAATCAACCAGTATTTTCCTTGTAGATGAACCTTCAAAAGATGATTCAAAAACAACTCTCCAAAGTAATTCACCCTCTGGGCTATACTTCATTAAAAGACTTACTGCATTAACCGGATTAGAATACCCTGAACGAATAGTACCGGAAATTAAACAGTTATTTTGACTATCTATTTCAAGCCATGTTGCAACTTCGTGCCTTGTATTATCGACATTGTCAAATGTTGAATTCCACAAAATGCTACCGGACGAATTTCGTTTGGTTAAAGTAATATCACCAGCAGGATTATAGTCCCAATTTGCCGAATACACTTGATGTAATTGATCAACCGCAACAGAAATACCACCGGGATAATTAGACCATTCAACATTAACTTGAGCCTGCGAAATAAAAGAGAAGAAAAACAATATTTTTACTATGTATTTCATATTTTTTTATTTTTAGCGGAACAAGTGTTTATTCCTAATAATGGATAAATTGGACAAAAACTAATTAAACTAGTTGCAATAAGAATTATTCCAAAAATTAAAAGAGCCATCCCTAAAATTCCGGTAACTGTATTTGTAAAAAACAATGTACCAAATACGATTGCTAATACGATTCTAATCAATTTGTCTGTGTTTCCAACATTTGCTTTCATACGATTTTGATTTTAAATATCTTACTACTGTAAAAATAAATAAATCTAAAGCAAAAAAAAGTGACTAAAGTCACATCTAAAATAATTGTATCCCTTTTGAGGTTTGAATCACTTTTGATTCAGACTCAAGTTTCTTTAGAACACGAGTAATTACTTCGCGGGAAGTTCCCATTTCGTAGGCAATATCTTTGTGAGAAGAAGTAATTATTGCAGCATTATTAATAGCCATTTTATCTTTTAAATACAAATACAATCTTGAATCTAACCGATCAAACAAAACATGATTGAGTGTATTGATTAAATCGAAATAACGTTCGTTAAATAAATTGAAGTACATTGCATTAAATGAAGGATATTTTTTAATCCATTCTTGCACCTTATTTGCAGGTAACAATAATATTTCACTGTCTTCC
Organism: Flavobacterium sp.; assembly: GCF_013822155.1. Taxonomy (GTDB): domain Bacteria; phylum Bacteroidota; class Bacteroidia; order Flavobacteriales; family Flavobacteriaceae; genus Flavobacterium. The sequence continues at coordinate 27,868 of NZ_PNJW01000008.1, read as the reverse complement.
TCTGTTTTGGCAAAAAAAGTACTTGGCTCATTTTTTTTACTGACATTTTGTTGATTCCAATCTCCCGAAGTGTTCGATTAACACCAATTTCAGAACGAGTAACCATGTGAATGATTTCTTGTTTTTCAGATACTGTAAGTCGCATATATTTCTTGAACTTTTCAGTTAATCCAGCATGTCCAAGCTTTTTTTTACAATATCGTAGCGTAAAACTAAATCGGCAATCATTACTTTTAAACGTTGATTTTCCTTCTTTAACTCTGATACTTCGTCACTAGTTGCTTCTCTTACTGTATCACCGACAATCGTTTCTTTCCAGCTTCTAAAAACTCTTTGTTCCATTTATAAAACTGAGATTCATGAATGGAATACTTTCTACACAATTCTGCAACTGACATTTCTGCTCGTAAAGCTTCCATGACAATCTGAATTTTCTGTTCAGAGCTAAAGATTCTTCGTGTATTTCTACGAATTTCTTTAATGTAGTTTTCTGCAGTTTGTTTCTTTGGTGTTTTCATAATAATTCAAATTTAAGGATTTTGAAAACACTCTCTTAGTTTTTGACTAAATCAGTACACTTTTTGTTGACGATTTACACATGTTTAAAATATTTTAGGTTAGTATTACTTATAAAATAAAATATAAATCAAAATGATATTGAATATCCATATAACCAATTGAGTTATAAAATATATCCAGTTGTTTTTTCCAAACAAAAAATTCTGAAAAAATTGTCTAAGTTGATTTTCTTCCATTAATTTAAATAGATAATCAAAATTAATTTCTAGTAAAATTCAAATAATCTGTTCCTCCACCACCACCACTTTCATGTTTCAATCGAATTAATGTTTCTGTAAATTCAATAATTTTCCAATCTTCTTCAATTTCACTTAATATATCACTACCATCATATACCAATTCTATATAATTAAATCCACTGTCTGTAAAAGTAGTCCACGTTCCATTTACAGTTGTTGCTGACTTCACAACTTTGTTTGTGCCATTGGCATAAAAAGTAAAAACATAACCATTAAAATCACTTGTTTCATCGCCATCGCCATCTTCATAAAAGTATGAAACATACCATGTTCCAGTTGTGAGAACTGTGTCGAAATTTAATGGCGTTGTACTTCCATCATCACAATCATCTATAGAACTTTCAATAAAAGTTTCTAGTTCTGAATTTGAATTAAAAACAATCGGTTGATTCATTGAATCAGTCATAGTAATTGGAAAAACAAAACTATAGTAAACATTTGACTGTAAATTGAATAAATAATTAATTACTTGTGAATTACTTACAAAGGTTACTGTGTTTGCTATTTGATTTGATGTATCATATTCATTTATCGTAATTGGAAATTGAAAAGCAATGCAACTAATATCTTTTAAATCTTCATATTGAGCAACAACATCATTTAATTGGCTTAAACTACTTACGGTTGTTTCTGCATAATTTCGCAAAGAAACCACGATTGGATAAGTGTAGCTCACAATATCGTCATCTGAATTTGAAGCTTCTTTTAAATTTTTAATGATAACATAATCTGCTTCACTAGAAACCGTTAAATCCACCCCATTTAAAGTTATTGAAACCGGTAGTTTCACTCTGAAAACACTTGTGTTATCCATAACATTATCAATCGAAGTATTATTTTGAGTCACTCGTTCCACTAATTTGGAAACAGGAGAAATAGTATATAAATTTTGAGTAGTATCTTGAATGATACTACTTTCTTCTTCCTGACATGAAGAAATCAAACTAAAGCTTAAAATCAATAAGAAATAATGTAAACCTATTTTCATATTCAATCCATTTATATTAAGAACAACTTAAAAGTAAAATACCCTACCCTTAATTTACTATTTTTTTATACTTTCACAAAAATTTTTATAAAAGTAAATGAAAAACATTTCACTTTCCGGAATTTGTGAAGAACTCATTTTTTCCGATTTTTTTAAAAGTCATGTCAAAGCCTTGCGAAATTACATGTATTACAAATTCGGTAATGAAGAACAAGCTGAAGACGTAACTCAGGAAGCTTTTATCAAATTATGGGAAAACTGTGACAAAGTTCCACTTGACAAAGCTAAATCTTACATTTATACAATCGCAAACAATACTTCTTTAAATCATATTGCCCATCAAAAAGTAGTACTAGAATATGCTAAAAGTTCGTCTGGATTAGAAAAAAATTACGAAAGTCCAGACTATATAATTGAGGAAGAGCAATTTAAGGTAAAATTACAAAATGCTATTGCTAAATTAACCGAAGGTCAACGCACTTGTTTTTTAATGCATCGTATTGATGGGAAAAAATATAGTGAAATTGCAACAATTTTAGATATCAGTGTGAAAGCTGTTGAAAAGCGAATGCATTTAGCTTTAATTGAATTACGCAAAGAAATTAAAAATTTAAAGTAGGGTTTTTTAAAGTTAACTTGTTTTAAACTAAAATCCATATTATGGAAGATAATTACACATTGGCAAAATGGCTTAATAATGAATTAGAAGGCGATGAGCTAAAAGCTTTTGAAGCCTCTGAAGAATTTGCTGATTACCAAAAGATAAAAGAATATTCTGCACAGCTGAAAACACCAGATTTTGATGAAGATAAACTATTGAAAACAATTTTATCTCATAAAAAGAAAGAATCTAAAGTGATTCCTTTTCAAAAATCGTGGCTGTTTAAAATAGCCGCAGTTTTAATTTTTAGCCTCGGAATTATTTTTGCCTCTCGAAATTTTGTATCTTTCACAGAATCAGCACAAAATGGTAAAAAAACGAGCTTTATATTGCCTGATAATTCTGAAGTTGTATTGAATTCAGGTTCTGAAATTCAATATAAAAAATGGAATTGGAGTACTGAGCGAAAATTAAATCTTGAAGGAGAGGCCTTTTTCAAAGTAGCTAAAGGCAAAAAATTTGAAGTGGCAACTGATTTAGGAAAAGTAACCGTTTTAGGTACTCAGTTTAATGTAAAAAGCAGAAACAAAAGAATAGATGTAACATGTTTTGAAGGAAGAGTAAAAGTAAATTATAATTTAGAAGAAATAATCTTAACCAAAGGAATGAGTGTAGCTTTTGAAGATGGGAAAAAAATAGCTATTTCAAATCCAACAAGTTCTCAACCAACTTGGCTATCAAATGAAATTTCTTTTTCTAAAGAAAAACTTTCAACCATATTGGAAGAGATTAGTCGTCAATATGATATTACTGTAGAATGTAAAGAAAACCCTTCGAACCAAGATTTCTCAGGAACAATTCCAATGGATAATTTAGCCGTTGCTCTTGAAATCATTACAAATACTTATCATTTAAAACCTGTTAATAGCAAAATAAATGACAAAAAGATTATTTTAGAATCATTGAATGACTAAAAAGAAGCTATTTTTTTGTTTCGTTTTATATATAAATTTGGTCTTGACATCCTATGCTCAAGACCAAACTGTTTCTTTGCCTTTAAAAGAAGTATTAAATCAAATAGAAATTCAACATTCCGTTAAATTCAATTATATTGATGAGGAGATTGTTGTTCATAAAATCATTCCACCTCTCTCTAAGACAACATTAGAGGTCAAAATCGATTACATTCAAACAAAAACAAAGTTGCAATTTAAATTTGTAACAGAAACTTTAATCACCATTTCCAATAATCATAAACTGGATAAACCACTTTGTGGATATTTGTTAGACATTGAAACCAACCAACCTATTTACAATGCAACTGTTAGAATTTCCGGAACAAATACCTTTGTTTTAACGGACGAAAAAGGTTTTTTTCAATTACCTGTTATTTCCGCTAATCCAATTGAAATAAAACACATTAGCTATGAAAACAAAACGGTTTTAGCTGAGGATGTTTATGTAGAAACTTGTCCGAATATTGTACTTTCCCCTTTTATTCAAAAATTAAATGAAGTGATAGGCGAAAAATATTTAACCTCAGGAATACGAAAAAAAAAGAGTGGCATTTTTGAAATTAAACCAAAAGAATTTGGTATTCTTCCCGGTCTTGTAGAGCCAGATGTTATGCAAACTATGCAACAAATCCCGGGAATTATCAGTACCGATGAAACTGTTGCTAATATTAATGTTCGAGGTGGAACGCATGATCAGAATTTATTTTTATGGAATGGTATTCGACTTTTTCAAACCGGTCATTTTTTTGGATTAATATCATCTTTAAATCCAAATTTAGCACACACAATTAGTATCTCAAAAAACGGAAGTTCAGCTTTTTATACTGAAAGTGTCTCCAGCGTAGTAGATATTTCATCTCGATCAAAAGTTATAGAAAAAACAAGTACAACTCTTGGTGCAAACATGATTAATGGTGAATTTTATACCCATTTAAAAACTACTGAAAATGCATCCATTGAAATAGCAGCCCGTCGTTCATTTACCGATTTAATTTCAACACCTACGTATAAAAATTATTACAACCGTATTTTTCAAAATACTGAAGTAATCGATTTGACTAATAATCAAGATATTAATTATAACAATACGGAAGATTTTTATTTTTATGATGCCTCCATTCAATACCAACAAAAAGTAGGTGAAAAAAATGAGTTTTTTGTAGATATCATAGGTATATCAAATCATTTAAGTTTTACTGAAAGCACACTTTCAAATGGAGAATCCATTTCTAAAAACAGTGAATTGGCACAGCAAACATTTGGAGGCAATCTTACATGGAAAACGGCTTGGAACTCCAAAAACTTTTCAGAAATTAGTTTGAGTGGTTCCTATTATTTTTTAGATGCTTACAATCAATCCGTTAATAACAATCAAATTTTAGTTCAGGAAAATACCATTTTAGATACAGGAATCAAACTAAAAAATTCGCATCAACTTTCAGAAACATTTACGTTATTAGATGGTTATCAATTCAATGAAATAGGGATTCGCAGTTATGATGACATCAATACCCCACTATATAACAGAAGCGTCAAAGAAGTTTTGAGAAGTCATGCTTTAATTGCCGAAATCCAATATGAATCAAAAAACAACAAACTCTTTTCAAAATTTGGATTAAGAGGAAATTATTTTGAAAAATGGGAAATGATATTAATTGAACCTCGTTTTCAATTAAATTATGCTTTGACCGATTTTTTAAGTGTGGAACTTTTAGGTGAAATAAAAAACCAAACTACATCACAAATTATTGATTTGCAACAAGATTTTTTAGGAGTTGAAAAAAGAAGATGGATTTTAGCCAATAATGAGAGTATTCCGATACAAAAAAGTACGCAAGCCTCTTGTGGTTTTATATTTAAGCAAAACAATTGGTTATTGAATTTGGAAGGCTTTTATAAAGAAGTAAACGGAATTACCAGTTCTGGTCAAGGATTTCAAAATCAATTAGAATTTGTGAAAATTATAGGTGAATATGAAATTTATGGAGCTGAATTCTTAATCCAAAAACAAATTTACAATTTTACAGCTTGGATTAATTACACTTGGAATACTAATGATTATAAATTTGAAGGTTATATTCCTCCTCAATTTGCTAACAATTTCGAAGTAACTAATAGTCTTTCCTTTGGCACAACATATGATTGGAAAAATTTCAAAATTGCAATCGGTTCTAAATGGTTCACCGGAAGACCAAGCACTATTCCATTAAGTGACACACCTATTTACAACACTCCAGATAATCCGGAAATAGATTATAGTTTGCCGAACTCAACTAATCTTGACGATTATTTTCAGTTGAATTTTTCCACGGCTTATACTTTTTTGGTTAGTGAAAAATCTAAATTACAATTGGGGTTTTCTGTTCAAAATATATTGAATAATAAAAACATTATCAATCAATTCTATCGTATTAATCAAAATAACAACGGAATTGAAGAAGTAAATACCTATAGTTTAGAACGAACACCAAATGCCTTTTTAAAATTTAGTTTTTAAAACTGGAAATAAATAAACGGTTGTGGTCCTGAAGTAGCAGTTTCATAAACTATCCAATAGATAAAAGCTAAAAAATTCAGTTGATAGAAATAAAAACATATTTTCATTATAACTTACGTCATTATAAAATGCTTTAAAAATTAAATTGATTTGTTCAGTTGATCTCAAACAAAGCTTTACTAATTCAAAAAATGAATGTTTTATAAAAAAATAGTTCCCTAACAATTCGAAAAAAAGGGAAAAATTAAATAAAAGATAATGCCATTTTGGAAATCAAACTTTTATTTGTAAATAATTTAAAAGAATTCATAAAATATTCTTAAATTTATGTTACTAAAAATTTAAATCCAATGAATTATGAAAAAAATTACTCTTTTATTTTTTGTGCTAATTTTAGCTGAAGCAAATGCTCAAGTAGATGATGTTTCGCCTAATTTATCAAATAATAGTTTTCCTAACTATAGTTCTTTATTTAATCCATACACTACCGAATTTTTATATGATATTGGAAGTGCAATCGGTACACAAGGAAATGCAGGCGTTTTATTTTTAAATAATCAGTTTTGGGTTTCTGCTTGGGCTTCTTCCAATATTCATGTATTAAATAATTCTGGTGGATTTGTAGAAACTTTTACCGTTGCTGGGGTTACAGGTACACGCTCATTAACAACTGATGGCACTAATGTTTATGCAGGTGCAAATAACACAAACATATATGTTATTAACCCTATTACTAAGACATTAACAAATACTATTACTACAACAACTACATCTGGAATAAACATTAGATTTTTAACATATGATGCCACTTTAAATGGAAATACGGGTGGATTTTGGATTGGCAATTTTAATACTGATATTGTGGCTGTTGACATGTCCGGAAATCAAATTAATGTTATACCGGCAACAACACATGGTTTAACCGGAATGTATGGAGCAGCAGTAAATAGTGCTACTAATACTTTATTTGTTTATAATCAATCTGCTCCCAGCAATGATATCATTTCAAGTATATCTTTAAGTACCGGAGCAATGTTGGTAAATTATGATGTCTTCGCAAATGATTTGTCTTCAAATGGTGTTACTTCTTCTTTAGCAGGCGGAACATTTTTGTCTTCAGATATAGTGCCGGGTCAAACCATATTAATTGGAGTTTCTCAAGCCACTCCATCAAATATTCTCTGGGGTATAAATATTAATAATTTATTATCTACTACTGATTTAGAAAAAGATTCGTTTAAAATATATCCAAATCCTGTAAACAACTTACTCCATTTTTCTACTACAAATTTTGATGAAATTACAATATTCAATATAGATGGTAAAATAATTAAATCTTTAAAGTCAAATTCATTAAACGATAAAACTTTAGATGTAAGTAACTTAACGAATGGCATTTATATTATCTCTGTTAAAAGTGAATCTAATATAAAATACTTCAAAATTGTAAAAGTGTAGTGTTTTTATAGGAAGTAATTAATTTTTAAAAGAAGAGTAAGGAAATTGCTATTGCTTTTGTCACTATAAATGAATTTTTATTTCAATTTTTAAAATTGGAAATAAATAAACGGTTGTGGTCCTGCAGAAGCGGTAGCATATACTATCCAATATATAAAAGCCAAAAGAATTGCCTTTCCAAGTAGAGGAGTAGCATTAAAACTTTTTTGTAATAATTTAATAACACTATTAGGCAGAAAATGCCAAACAAATCCGATTAAAAGTAATAAAAACACATTTTGATATCCTTGAGCAATGATGAACCATTGATTTGGATTAAACGTTAGTTTACCAATATTATCAATAATTAAAAAAGCCGTTTGAAAATCTTTTGCTCGGAAGAACAACCAACAAAAGGCCACAAAATGAAATGTCAATAAGATTTGTAAGGTTTTGATAAAATGGTTTTTAGGTAATTTGATAAAATTACCAAAGAAACGTTCAAAAGCTAGTGCCAAACCGTGAAGAGTTCCCCAAAAAACGAATTTCCAAGAAGCACCATGCCATAGTCCACCTAATAACATGGTTAGAAATAAATTAATATAGGTTTTTAATTTTCCATTTCGATTTCCACCTAAAGAGATATAAAGATAATCCCGCAACCATGTGGATAATGAAATATGCCAACGACGCCAAAACTCTGTAACTGAAGCGGATTGATATGGTGTTCTGAAATTGGGCGGAAGCCAAAATCCCATCAATAAAGCCAAGCCAATCGCCATGTCGGAATAACCCGAAAAATCACAATAAATCTGAATGGCATATCCATAAGAAGCCATCAGATTTTCAAATGAAGTATAACTGTTTGGAGCATCAAACACTCTATCTACAAAGTTGATAGAAATATAATCGGAAATGACCGCTTTTTTTAATAATCCTCCAACAATCAAAAACAAAGCCGCATTAAATTCTTCTTTTGTCAGATTTAGTCGCTTGTATATTTGTGGAATAAAATCACTGGCACGAACAATTGGACCGGCTACTAATTGAGGAAAGAAAGAAACGAAAAACAAAAAGTCCACAAAACTTTTGGTAGGTTCAAGTTGTTTTCTGTAAACATCAATCGTATAACTAAGGGTTTGAAAGGTGTAGAATGAAATTCCAACAGGAAGTATGATATCTTGAAACTCAAAATTTCTATCAAAAATTAAGTTCGTATTATCAATAAAAAAATTAGTGTATTTAAAATAACCAAGTAATCCAAGGTTAACCAATAAACTGACAATCAGATAAAATTTTCTATAAAAATTACTTTTTTCATCATAAATTAATTTGGCAATAACATAATCTAAAACAGAAGAAAAAATAATCAGTAAAAAGAAAATCCCACTTGATTTATAATAGAAAAAAAGTGAAAAAGCTACAACATAAGCAATGCGTAATCGATGTGTTTTTTGTGTTAAAATATAAAAGAAATAAAAGATAAGAAACAATCCCAAAAACAAACCACTATTGAATAAAAGTGGTTTTTGAGAATCAAACACAAACCAACTTTGCACTTGTTCCCAAGTGAGATGTCCAAAATTCTGTTCCACCCAACGGTTTATATTAAAAAGCGGTATCACTTATTTATCTCTAAATTATAATTTTCAAATGAACTCAAAAAAGCTTCAGTTAAAAGTTGTCCCTGACGTTCATAACCAACTTTGGTATAGTGTACTTTATCTGCTCCAATTATTCCTTCTTTTACCAATTGATTTACTCCGAAAAGTCCACCAAAATTGGAAAACATATCCCAAACAGCATAATTTTTCAACTCGGCTTGAGCTAAAATTTCTTTTGTATAATCTGCCACAAAAGTATTAGGAAATTTTCGTTTAAATTGTGAAGGTGGCGGTGTTGTAATTAAAAAAGTTGTAGTTGGATTTTTAGCTAAAATAAGTTCCATCATCAAATTCAACTGAACTATAAAATTGGTAGTTACCATTTTATCAAAACTCTCATTGGTTCCTAAAGAAATGATAACCAAATCCGGTTGTAAAATAGCTAATTGTTCAAAAAACAAAGGAAATTTAGTGAAATCAGAGCATTTTGCACCGTTTACTCCTATTGTGTGGTATATAATTCCCGGATTATTATTTTCTAAAACTAATCCGTTTAAAGCATAATCCGATTGGTTCAAGGCAGGAATTAAGTATATTTTATGTAATAATGTATCTGTTTCAAACGAATGAAAACCATCCTCTAAACGAGTTTCTAAAGGAATGAATTCTGAACGTTCAACTACTTTTTTGGCTTTTTCTTTTGAGGGTATTTTCAATGTTTTTCCGGCTCGGATGTTATTATTTTTTAATCTGTTTTCTTTTTTGATTTGAGCAATTGAAACATCATACTTTTCAGAAATGACCGATAAACTTTCACCATTTTTAATTTTGTGTAAAATATTCTTTGGAATTTCTGACTCGATTTTAATCGTTTTTGAGGTCAAAGCCACCTCAAACATTTTTATATTTTGTGGCGTAATAATTTTTAGTTTGTTAAAAACATATTCTTGATTTTTTACTGTCATTTCAATAGCAAAATCGTTGGATTTAGTAAACAGGGCTATTCCACTTAAACCAACCGGATTTCCCGTATTTGGATAAATATTTCGTTGGCTTTCCCATGTTTGGTTGGAAGAAAAACGAACATCACCCGTTCCATTTGTTTTAACCAAACTATGAGGAAAAACAAGACCCCGTCCGGCATTTCCAAATTGTTGCTGCAAATTTTTACGCATTAATCCTGAAAACAAATCGGCTTGAATGTGTGAATCGCCAATATGAACAACATTTAGCTTTCCAACTTTTGATTTTTGGAGATTGACCAATTTTTCAAAAATTGGGTTTATAGCTTTATTGTTTTTTATTTCATTTATTGCCGTGATAACTTCAGTTGTATCAATTTCAACGAACAAAGAATCAGATTGAGCACAAAGACTAAAACTAAATAAAAGAAAAAAAAGAAAGAAAAAAAATTTACTGTGCATTTACGGTGTTGTTTTTAGAAGAAACGGAATCAACCGTAGGTTTAGTTGGAAGTACTTTTTTATTTTTTCGCATTAGTTTATACTGTGCATATCCGGTTTGTATTTGGTCATATAATAAACCGGCAACTTTTTGAGCTCCTTTATAATTAAAGTGAGTATAATCTTTATTGGCCATTGGCGGAACTTCTTCTGCCCATTTAGCCATCGAACCTTCACCCCCCATCGCTTCATATAAGTTGAAATAACCGGCTTTTGATTGCACAGCATATTTTCGTTGAGCCAAAGTTAAAGGAACAACGGCCGAATCGGTTTTCATTTCCAATTCATATTTGGTTGCTTTATCGGCAGTTGAAATCACTAAAATTGTGACGCCCGGAAAACATTCTTTGATATGATTGACTACTCGAGTCATTCCTTTTTCGTACCAATTATAATTGTATGTACCATAATTTAAAACATTTGTTCCATAGTGCAAAATGATTAAATCATAATCCAATCGCTCTTGAAATTGTTTCATTAAATTGGTATTAAAAGTAGAAATAGGTAATCCTGAATTTCCCCGATTGGAGAAATTATCGACATGAACGCCTTTTCCATCATCAAAATTAAATCCGTAAATTGGAATAGAATCCGCTTCTTTAAAAACTGCTTTAAAACTTTTCAAATTAGTCATTGAAACAGCTAAAGCATTTAGTTGTTTCTCGGGATTTAGCTTTTTAATCAAAGTGTCTTTTCCAATTTTAATTAACATTTCTCCCATTTTATTAGAAGAATTTCCATAAAACAAGGTTGGATTATTAAGTTGGGATGTATGCATTCCAAATCCGGCTTTGTACTGTACCCAAGCATCAGAAAGTGTATCATTAGCAAAAAAAACATGCCCATTAACTCCAAAAGGTTTTAATGGACGCTTCACATTCAGATACGATTGTGTTTTCCAATTTCCGGAATATTGATGTGAAATAGAGCTTCTGGAACCAGCTGATTCTGAAGTGATTGAAACGAATCCAACTCCTTCACCGCCAAACTGTGTTTGCATTGCCTTTCGAAAATCCTGTACTATTAAATCGCCATCTGTCATAGAATCACCAAAATAAGCAATTCTGATATCTCCTTCTTGTTTAGTTTCTAATTGGTATAGTTTTTCAAAAAAAGGAATTAGATACTGAAAACCTTTGTATTGCCCATATTCTTCCGGAGGATAGGCAATTCCTTCTATTTGTTCAAAAACTATTTTTTTTCTATAAAAAGTATCAATAGTTTTTTCATCTTTTTTTATTTCTTCCTCTAACGCAATTGTTTCTAATAGTAAACTATCAATAACTACATTTTTTGAAGAAATCGTTGATTCTGAAAAAATTCGCTTAGGCAACACTTCTTTAAAAAACAAAAAACCAAGGGCAGAAATAAAAATTACTACCAAAGTTTGAAAAAAATAAGACGTTTTTGTACTCACAACAGTAAAATTACATTCTTTCCGGAACTTCAATTCCCAATAGGGAGAATGCCGATTTAATAGTTTCACCTACTTTTTGAGATAATTGTACTCTGAATTTTTTTAGTGTTAAATCCGTTTCCGGTAAAATTGGAACCGTTTGATAAAATGAATTATATTCTTTAACTAAATCGTATGTATAATTGGCAACTAGAGCAGGACTGAGTTGATTTGCCGCGTTTTGAATAATGCTAGGATACATTTCCAACATTTTCAGTAATTCTTTCTCTTTTGGATGTAAAATTAATGTAGTAATAGTTTCCGAATAGTCAAAGTTAGCTTTTCTCAAAATAGATTGAATTCGAGCATAAGTGTATTGAATAAACGGTCCCGTATTCCCGGCAAAATCAACTGATTCTTCCGGATTGAAAAGCATTGATTTTTTAGGATCGACTTTCAGCATAAAATATTTCAAAGCACCAAGACCTATAATTTTGTATAGCTTTTGTTTTTCTTCTTCTGAATAACCCTCAAGTTTACCTAATTCTTGTGAAATTTTCGCAGCAGTTTCAGTCATTTCATCCATCAAATCATCAGCATCCACAACCGTTCCTTCACGGGATTTCATTTTACCTGATGGCAATTCTACCATTCCATAGGATAAATGGAAAAGGTTTTTAGCCCAATCAAATCCTAATTTTTTTAAGATTAAAAAAAGTACTTTAAAGTGATAATCTTGCTCATTACCAACTGTATAAACCATTCCGCCGACATCAGGAAAATCTTTTACCCGTTGGATAGCTGTTCCTATGTCTTGTGTCATATAGACAGCAGTACCGTCTGAGCGTAGCACGATTTTTCTATCTAATCCTTCCTCTGTCAAATCAATCCAAACTGAACCATCAGGATCTTTTTCAAAAATTCCTTTTTCTAATCCAAATTGAACTACTTCTTTTCCGAGTAAATAGGTGTTACTTTCATAATAATAACTATCAAAATTGACACCTAAATTTTTATATGTTGTTTCAAAACCATCATAAACCCACCGGTTCATTGTTTTCCAAAGTTCGATTACCTCCGGTTTACCAGCTTCCCAATCGAGGAGCATTTGTTGAGCTTCTAAAATAGAAGGAGCATTTTTCTTGGCTTCCTCTTCCTTTTGACCTTGGGCAATTAAATCATTTATTTCGGCTTTATATTGTTTATCAAAAGCTACATAAAAATTACCGACTAACTTATCCCCTTTCAATCCGGTTGATTCAGGTGTTTGTCCGTTTCCGAATTTTTGCCAAGCCAACATGGACTTACAAATATGAATTCCGCGGTCATTAATGATTTGAGTTTTATAAACTTTTTTACCCGAAGCTTTAATGATTTTTGCCACGGAAAAGCCTAATAGATTATTTCTTATATGGCCTAAATGCAAAGGTTTATTAGTATTTGGAGAAGAATATTCCACCATCATTGCCTTCTCATTTTCATTTTGAGAAACAAATCCAAAAGTTGGATTGTTTTTAATTTCAGAGAAAAACTTACTATAATAAGAATCAGAAATAACAATATTTAAAAACCCGGAAACTACATTGAATTTTTCAACCTCAACTACATTTTCAACTAAAAAAGTTCCTATTTTATTTCCAATTTCAATCGGGTTTCCCTTAATTAATTTTAATAAAGGAAAAATAACTAAGGTAATATCACCCTCAAAATCCTTTCTAGTTAATTGAAATTCAATTTTTTCTGGAGATATATCAAATATAGTTTGTACTGCTTTTTGGACTGGTTGATTTAAAAATTCTTCTAAATTCATTATCATTCTTTATTTCGACAAAGATAATTTTAAATTCTAAAAACTTAAGATGCATTCTTATTATTTATGAATAGGTTTTTTGTCTAAAAAATCATTTTAAATGAAAAAACACCTAATTATTACTCATTTTTGTAAGTATTTTATATTGTTAAAGATTATTAAAGTGTATTTCATCGATTTTATTTGCTTTTAATCGATATTTATTCATTCATTTGTTGTGTCAAAAAATCAATAAAAGTTTAAATACCCAAATTAATAAGCATGAAAACAAAATTACTCTTCTTGTTGCTTTTAATTCCAATACTTGGAATTTCACAAGCTATCACGGTGAACACTACCACCTATACTGTACCAGAATTGGTTTCAAATGTGTTAGTGAATTCACCATGCTTAACAGTTAACAATATTAATTGGAGCACAGGTACCAACTTTGGTTCATCAAATGGAATTGGATATTTTCAAAATACCAATCCCAATTTTCCAATGCAAAGTGGTGTTATACTGAGTACTGGAAATGTAATGAATTCTGTAGGGCCAAACAACTCCATGCTTAATGATGGATTAAATACATGGCCAGGTGACAGTGATTTGGAAAATATTCTAGCCAATGCCGGAATTGCAATGACTTCAACTAATGCAACCGTTTTAGAGTTCAATTTCACCGCAATGTCTCCCTATTTTGATTTTGACTTTTTATTTGCTTCAGAGGAATATGGTAATTTTCAATGTCAGTTTTCCGATGCTTTTGCCTTTTTATTGACAAATTTAAATACGGGAGTAACAACTAACCTAGCTGTTGTACCGGGAACTAATACCCCTATATCTGTAGTTACAGTTAGAGATTTTCTATACAATTCTGCTTGTCCGTCTGTTAATCCACAATTTTTTGGTTCTTTTAATGGAGGTGCTAATTCCGCTTTATCTCCAACCAATTTTAATGGTCAAACAGTTGTGATGAATGCAGCAGCTGTTTTAATTCCTAATACACCCTATAAAATTAAATTAGTTGTTGCAGATAGAATAGACCCACAATCAGATTCAGCAATCTTTTTATCAGCTAATAGTTTTAATATTGGACAAAATGTGTTAGGCGATGATTTAATAATTGCTTCTAATTCTGCTTTATGTAGCGGAGAATCACATATAATCAATAGCAATTTAAGTGCAACCCAATACTCATTTGTTTGGAAAAAAGATGGTGTAGTTTTGGTCGGTGAAAACGGACCCACTTTGACCATTACAGAACCCGGAAGTTATGAATTGACTTATACTAATATTGCTTTCCCATGTCAAGTGGTGAGTGATATTGTACAAATAGAATACAACTCTGTTTTTAATGCTCCAGAGCCTATTGACATTTTAAAATGTGATTCAGGTGCTTCAACGTATCAATTTAATTTAGCTCTCAATAATCCGGTTGTAACAGCAGGAATTTCCGGAGGAACAACAGTTACTTATCATGCTACATTAGCACAAGCAACTAATTCAACTAGTGCATTACCCTTACTATACACAAGTGCCGGGAATCAAACTATTTATGTACGAGTTCAAAAAAATAATACTTCGTGTTATTCTATTAAGTCATTTCAATTATTAGTGACTCCTGCTCCAGTAGCTCATCAACCTTCTGATTTGTTAGGATGTGCAAGAATAACTGATCCAACTAGAGGCACCTTTATGTTGTCAACTTTAAATAATCAAATATTAAATGGTCAATCATCTGAATACAATATAGTTTCCTATCATGGAAATTTAGCAAATGCAAACAATGGCTTAAACCCGATTGGTCAAAGTCAATTTGTTAGTGTTTCAAGAACACTATATGCTAGACTTCAAAATGCTTCAGACCCATCTTGTTATAGTGTTGTATCATTTAATATTGTTGTTTCACCACTTCCTTTAGTCGATACAAAAGAAGATGTAATCGTTTGTGAATATTATATTTTACCTTCTTTAATTTATGGTAATTATTTCACCGGTCCGAATGGAACAGGAACAGCAAAATTTGCGGGTGATATTATAGAAGAAACACAAAGAATATACATTTATAATATTGGATTAATTGAACCATTTTGTCCAAATCAGTCTAGTTTTATGGTAACTATCATAAAACCGGAAGATATCAATACCACAAATAATCAATTTTGTAATTCATATAATGTACCTAATTCAGCAATTGGTGGATATTTTACCGGTCCGGGAGGAACAGGAACACAGTTAAACGGCACAACATTAACGTCATCTCAAACTATCTATTTTTACTTTGTCTCACCTGAACCACCATATTGTATTTTAGATTTACCAATTAATTTAACCATATTACCAGCTCCAAGCACAGAAACATTTACAAATGTTTTTGATTGTACTTCCTATACTTTACCATCCATTTCAAATGGGCAATATTATGATGCTCCAAATGGATCAGGTAACCAATTGGCTCCCGGAACTATAATTACAGAAACTACTACAATATATATTTATGCTGCGAATAGCTTTTGTGAAAGTCAAACAAGTTTTACAGTATATATTGGCATTGATGCACCAACATCTACTACCGAATGTGTTAATTTCATATTACCTTCTTTACCAATTGGCGGTTATTTTACAGGGCCAAATGGAACTGGACAACAAATACAAGCCGGGACAGTAATTAGTAGTACTCAAACAATATATGTATATGCCCCTAGTCAATCTCAACCAAACTGTACAGATAATTTAAATTTTACAGTAACTATTGCTTTACCAGTGATTGAAACTCCCCTTGTAACTACAGGTTGTGAAAGTTATTTTTTACCTAGTATTCCGCTTGGAAATTATTTTACTGGTCCAAATGGAACAGGAACAGCTTTAGCAGTTGGTAGTGAAGTAACTTCCTCTCAAACATTATATATTTATTTAAATAATGGAAATGGTTGTCAAAACTCAGTAAGTTTTGATGTTACGGTGCTAACTCCACCTCAAATAGACTCCAGATCAGATATTGATGGGTGTAACAATTATATTTTAACGGATCTTACACTTGGCCATTATTATACTGGACCAAATGGAACTGGAAATATGCTTCATGGAGGTGATGTAATTACAACCTCTCAAATAATCTATATTTATGCCGAAGAAAATGGATGTAGTGCTGAAACTAGTTTTCAAGTAAATGTTTTTGAAATTCATGCAGACGTTTTAAACAATGTTGAAGTGTGTGACAGTTATGTATTACCAACTCTAACTGCCGGTAATATTTATTATACTGCACCAGATGGACCAAATGGTTTTGGAACAGTTCTAACACCGGGTACATTAATTACAACAACACAAACAATTTACATCTATAAAGAAAATCAAATTAGACCGGCATTTTCTTGTACTGATCAAACGTCTTTTACGGTGACTATTTATGTATCACCTGTAATTGAGCCTATATCAAATGTAAACGTTTGTAGCTCCTATATTTTACCTACGTTAACTGTTGGAAATTATTTTACTCAATCAGGTGGAAATGGATCAACAATTCTAGCAGGAACAGAATTAACAACTTCACAAACATTATTTGTTTATGCAGAAACCGGCACAACACCAAATTGTTTTGATGAAAAAAGTTTTGATATAAATATATTTAATGTAGATGTTTTAGATAATGTGTCAACGTGTTCTAGTTATGTTTTACAACCTTTAACTGTTGGAAAATATTACAGAGGACCAAACGGAACAGGTGGTCAAATTCCGGCCGGAAGTTCAATTACAACGACTCAAACAATCTATATTTTTGCCTCATCCGGTTATTCACCAAATTGTTCAGATGAAAGTTCTTTCATTGTTACAATTATTCCTACTCCAATTGCAAATCCTGTTCCATTAGTTAACAGAACTGTTTGTGATGAAGATGGTGAAAATGATGGAATAACCTCTTTTGATTTTAGCACTTTAAGCAGTATTGTGTTAGGTTCTCAAACCGGAAGTGAATTTACTGTTAACTATTATGCTAGTTTGAGTGATGCTTCCAGTCAAATCAACTCTTTTAGTTCTTCTGAATTACAGTTGGTTTATGTGAGAGTAAATAATACATTGGTACCTGATTGTTTTGATATCAAACCAATTACAATCATTGTCAATAAAATTCCTGAACCAACTCCATTAGATGGTATTGTTTGTATAGAAAGTGAAACAGGAAATCTATTAAATCCTTATACCATTTTTAGTGGTCTATCCTCTACTACTCATACATTTGAATGGTATTTAGACACAACATTAATTGAAGGTGCAACAGGAAGTTCTTTACAAGTAATGGCCCCTGGCGTATATAGTGTAATTGCAACCAGTTTAGCAACAGGATGTTCGTCTGAACCAACTCCTGCAGAAGTATTAGCTTCAGAACCGGCTGCTATTAACTTTACTGTAAGCATGGCTTTTAGTAGCACTAATTCTATAACCATTAATGCAAACGGTGTAGGTGGAAATTATGAATATTCATTAGATGGCAGTCCATTTCAAGACAGTCCTACGTTTGATAATGTTGCTTCAGGTATTCATTCTGTTACTGTTCGTGATAAAAATGGTTGTGGATCTGCTACTGACACTGTCTTAGTTATCAACTATCCGAAATTCTTCACCCCAAATGGAGACGGATACAATGACACGTGGAATATAGTTGATTTAAAAGAACAAGTAAAAGCCACTATCTATATTTATGATCGATATGGTAAATTTATTGCCCAATTATTCCCAAACAAAAAAGGTTGGGATGGTTTATACAACGGTCAACAAATGCCTTCTTCTGATTATTGGTTTACAGTAACTTATGAAGAAAATAATCAAACCAAAGAATTCAAATCTCACTTTTCATTGAAGAGATAGTTTTATATTGTTTTGTTGTTTAGAAATTAAAGACCTTCCACGTGAAGGTCTTTTTTTTTACCTATAACATTTTAATCTATTTGTTTACTTTTGGTTATATAATCTTTCTGCAAATTAAAGTTATCTTTCATTTAATTGTCAATTATTATGACTAACGAATAGAAAAGACAACAAACAAGAGTAAGTTAATTTTAATACTCATAAAAAAAGCCGCCTAAAATTATTATTTAGACGGCTTCTATTTTAATTCTCTTTATCAAACATTAACTCTTTTACTTTTTCCTTGTCTTGTTTGTTTTTAGTTAAATCAAACATAGTTCCAAAAACACGGTCCCAAAAAGTATTACTCACACCAAAACCCAAATGTTCATCTTTATAATGATGCAATTGATGATTTCTCCACAAAGGTTGCATAAATTTAAAGGGAGGATCAAAAGCATGAATGGCATAATGCATCGAGGCATAGGAAAGATAACCAATCATAAATCCCGGAAAAAAAGCCCAATTATATTTGCCTAAAAAAAGATAGTGGAATAAAAATAAGATCGTTGCTAAAATCAAACTGGGAACCAAAGGCATAAATAATCGTTGTCTGTCGCGTGGATATTCATGATGATTTCCATGCAAAATATAAGCTACTTTTTGTGTTTTTAAATTATCACTAACCATATGAAAAAGAAATCGGTGAGCAATATATTCAAAAAAAGTCCAATAAATCATTCCTGCAAAAAACAACAATACAATGGTTTTTATTTCTAATCCATAAACTTGATTAGCCCTAAAAAGTATATAACTTAGTATTGGAATATAAACTCCCCAAATAATTCCGGGGTTTGTTTTTGTCAACATTTCTAGAATATCACTTTCAAAAAGTCTGGCTTGACCCGTGTGCTGAACTCTCTTGGGTTTCATTTTAATAAAAAGTTTAAAATAACATGTAAATTTAAAACAAAAATATAAAAAAGTCTTTAACAAAGAATATTGCTACAATAATATTTTACATTTATTTTACCATTTAATTATGACACTTCCCCAAGTAAAACCACTTCCAAATGCTGCTAAAACAACAATGTCTCCTTTTTTAATTTTACCTTGTTCCCATGCTTCCGTCAAAGCAATTGGAATAGAAGCCGCAGTCGTATTTCCGTATTTTTGAATATTATTAAATACTTGCTCATCTGATAATTTAAATTTGTGTTGAATGAATTGGGAAATCCTCAAATTAGCTTGATGAGGAATCAATAAATTAATATCAGAAACTGCTAAATTATTCACTTGCAAGCCTTCATTAATTACTTCACTAAATCGAACAACTGCATTTTTAAATACAAATTGCCCATTCATGTAGGGATAATAACTTTCATCATTAGGATCATTATCTTTAATAATATCAGTCACCCAGCGTTTCCCCATTCCGGGTGCAACAACAGCTAATTCTTCTGCATGAATTCCTTCAGAATGTAAATGAGTTGAAAGAATTCCGCTGGTTAAATCTTCCTCTCTGGAAAGTATTGCTGCTCCTGCCCCATCACCAAAAATAACGGAAACACCTCTTCCTCTGTCAGTCATGTCTAATCCATACGATTGCAATTCAGAGCCTATCACTAAAATGTTTTTGTACATTCCTGTTTTTATATATTGGTCCGCAACAGAAACAGCATAAACAAAACCGGAACATTGATTTCGAACATCCAAAGCTCCAATCGTGTTTAAACCCAAATCACGTTGCACTAAAACACCCGGACCGGGAAAATAATAATCCGGACTTAAAGTGGCAAAAACAATAAAATCAATATCCTCTTTTGCCACACCTGATCTTTCTATAGCTATTTGAGCGGCCTTAACACCCATCGATGTTGTTGAGTTACCATCACCTCTTTGAACATGTCTGCGTTCTTTTATTCCGGTTCGCTCCTGAATCCATTCATCATTTGTATCCATTAATTTTGACAAATCATCGTTGGTCACTACATTTTCAGGCACATAAAATCCTAATCCGGCTATTTTTGAATGATACATATTTTGCTTTTTTAATAAAATTAGTTACACAAATTTAGCAATCTTTTAAAAAGTATCGCTAAAAATGACTTTGTTTTTAATTATAAACAAAATAACAACTTCTTCTTGTTATTTGGCACCCTTATTGTTAAATATAATTTACATTTAGCATTTTGTTAAGAGCCTGATTAATGTCTAACTAGTATATTTGAAACGAAATTTATTACCATGAGATTTATACTGCCTGTTTTATTTTATTTTATTTTGGTTCCTGTAACCCAGGCACAATTTGACAATACAAATAAGTCAACTTCATTTGGTGGCAATTTTGGAGTGACACCAAGCACAACCGGAAGTTCACTATTCGCACCAAAAAGTACGCCTTCCCCTGAACCTAATACAACACCTCTACGAGAAGAAAAAAAAATTGACCTAACTCAAAATTATGGTCTGATGGAGAAAAAATTTGAGGTAAAACCAAATTACCTCACAGGTGAAGTTGAAATGAAAGAAGAATATAAACGAGGTAAATATTTTGGTGATTTTAGAAGTAAATCAAAATTCATTAAAGTAATGTGCCGAGATCATGAAGCGGTTGATGGTGACCGAGTTAGCATTTACCTCAATGATAAATTAGTTCAAAGCAGTGTTTACTTAACAGAATCATTCAAAGTCTACTTTATAGAACTTCAACCCGGATTTAATAATCTTGAATTTTTAGCATTAAATCAAGGAGAATCCGGTCCAAATACTGCTCAATTTGCGGTTCAGGACGAATTTGGAAATGTAATTATGTCCGACATTTGGAATTTAGCGACCGGAGCTAAAGCATCACTTATTGTAGTAAAAGAATAATACTCGCTTCTACTTCTTCCCTATTTTAACAGATTTTTTAGAAGTTTGGATTTATTATGTGCTATTTTTAGTGCACAAATATTTCAAACTTACTCTTTATGAAAATTCAATTACTTCTGTTTCTTTTAGTGAGCTATTTTGTTTCAGCTCAGGAAAATTTAACCTATCAAAAACCTCCCAAAGAAATTTTGGATTTGGCTGATTACGAAAGAGCTCCAACGGTCAACATGGATACCAATAAAGAATACATGTTGTTGTCCTACAGAAGTACTTATAAAACATTGGATGAATTGAATCAAGAAGAAATGCGTTTAGGCGGACTTCGCATTAATCCTGTTACAAATATTTCAAGTACTGTTACTTATGTTAACAACCTGAAATTGCGAAAAATTGCTGATAAAGATGAAATTCAAGTCAAAGGTTTACCGGAAAACCCGAAAATAAGCAACCTTTCAATGGCACCTAATCAAAAGAAAATTGCCTTTTCACACACTACAAATACAGGAGTCGAACTTTGGATTATTGATGTTGTTTCAGCTCAGGCGACTAAATTAACCGAGGCAATTGTTAATGCAAACATGGGGAATCCATTTAGTTGGTTTGCTGACAGTGAATCTATTTTAGTTCGAATGTTAGTTCAAAATCGTCCTGCCTTAATTGATGTTAAAAAAGATTTACCAACCGGTCCTACGGTTTCCACTAGTGATGGAAATGTTTCTCAAAACAGAACCTACCAGGATTTGTTGAAAAACCCCCTTGATGAACAAAATTTTGAAACATTGGTTACCTCCGAATTATATAAAATTTCAGTGAATGGAAAAGCCACGTTATTCAAAAAAGCTGATATGTATTCCGGAGAAAGCATTTCGCCCGATGGAAATTACATAATGATTTCAACGATTCAAAGACCCTTTTCCTATATTGTACCTTTAAGCAGATTTCCTCAAAAAACAGTTGTTTATGACAAAACCGGAAATGAAATTAAAGTTGTTAACGAAGTGCCTCTTTCTGAAATCATTCCAAAAGGATTCTCTTCTGTTCGAAAAGGAAAAAGAAATATGACTTGGAGAACTGACAAACCGGCAACTTTATATTTTGTTGAAGCATTAGACGAAGGTGATCAGGCTAATAAAGTAGATTTCAGAGATGAAATTTTTTTATGGGATGCCCCTTTTTCATCCAATCCAACTTCATTAGTGAAAACCCAACAACGTTTTTCCGGAATTGAATGGGGTGATGATACAACTGCCATAGTTTATGATCAATGGTACGACACCAGAAACATGAAAACATATTTAATCAATCCATCTAGCCCAATGCTTTCTCCAAAAGTTATATCGGATAGAAATTATCAGGATATTTATGCAGACCCGGGTGATTTTGAAACTAAAAAAAATCAGTATGGAAAATATGTTTTAGTTTTAGAAAACAATAACGCTTATTTAATTGGAAAAGGATTTACTAAAGAAGGCCAATTTCCTTTCATAGATGAGCTGAACTTATCCACTTTAAAAACAAAACGTTTATATCAATCTACCTATAAATATAAAAAGGAAGATATTTTATCGATGGAAGATGTCAAAAAAGGGGAAGCATTGGTTATGATTCAATCAAAAAATGAATTTCCTAATTATTACTTCAGAAATATAAAATCAAAAGGAAAATTAACACAAATTACAAACTTTAAAAATCCATTTGAAAGTATCAAAAACGTGTACAAAGAAGTGATAAAATACCAACGGAAAGATGGTGTAGAGCTTTCAGGAACGTTATACCTTCCTATTGGTTATGACAAAGTTAAAAAAGAAAAACTTCCGCTCTTAATTTGGGCCTATCCAGCTGAATATAAAGACAAAAAATCAGCGGGACAAAGCGATAAAAATGAAAATCAATTTACCTTTCCTAACTATGGCTCTTTTGTTTATTGGGTTACAAGAGGCTATGTTGTATTAGACAATGCTTCTTTCCCAATTATTGGAGAAGGAACAACGGAACCAAACGACACCTTCATCGAACAATTAGTTGCCAATGCTGAAGCAGCGATAGATGCCGTAGATAAATTGGGGTATATCAACCGTAAAAAAGTAGCGGTTGGCGGACATTCTTACGGAGCTTTTATGACGGCAAATTTATTGACCCATTCGAACTTATTTGCCTGTGGAATTGCCCGCAGCGGTGCCTACAACAGAACCTTAACGCCATTTGGATTTCAAAGTGAACAACGAAATTATTGGGATGTTCCTGAAGTTTATAACACTATGTCGCCCTTTATGAATGCCAATAAAATGAAAACACCTTTATTATTAACTCACGGCGAAGCTGATAATAATCCGGGAACGTTTACTTTGCAAACGGAACGTTATTTTCAAGCGTTGAAAAATTTAGGAGCTCCCGTTCGCATGGTGATTTTACCGAAAGAAAGTCATGGATATGCTGCAAAAGAAAATATTCTTCATTTACTTTGGGAACAAGATCAATTTTTAGAAAAATATTTGAAGAATTAGTTTTAAGAATATAGAAAAAACACAATAGATTAACCCTGAAATTGATAAATTTTGGGGTTTATTTTTTATTTAAATAAACCAAATGATCTTTTTCCAACTTAATTTCGCTCTCAAAAAACAAGATTCCATTTTCTGAAGATGCTTCAATTAAATAATGACTACCTCTAAAATAGCTATTTACTACAATAACTTTTAAATTAGAATGTTCTACTACAATTAATTGATGCGGAAATAAATACTGAATTGCTTTTTCGTTAAAATAAAAACCGGGAATTTCATTTACATCACCAAAAAGTGAAGCAACATATTTTGATTGTGGATTTATATACAATTCATTTGGACTGCCTTGAGTGCAAATTTGTCCCTTTTTCATTACCAAAACATCATCAGCAAAAGACAAAACATCAGTACTATCGTGTGTGGCTACAATAGTGGTAATTTTTTTCTCTTTCAAATAGGAAAACAATTTACGACGCAAACTATTTTTTCTAAAATTATCGATATGGCTGAAAGGCTCGTCTAACAATAATACTTCCGGTTCCAAAGCCAAAACACGAGCCAAAGCCACGCGTTGCATTTGCCCACCACTTAAAAATTTGGCTTTGACAGTTGCAAATTCGGTCATTTCAACAATCTCCAACAATTCAGAAATCCGCTCTTTTTTTTCTTCCGGATAAAAATTTGAAAGGTACTTTCCTATATTTTCAGCAACAGTTATAAAAGGCATCAAATCGAAATCCTGAGCCAAATATTTCATATAGGGCATTCCGGGAATAAGATTAAATTTTGGCCCTAAAACCGCTGAATTATTCCAAAATATTTGTCCTTCATCCAAATCATATAAGCCATAAATGAGTTTTAAAAGCGTACTTTTCCCACAACCACTTTCACCAATAATAGCAAGATTATTTCCTTTTTCAAGCGAAAAAGTACAGTTTTGAATGGTTGTTTCCTTCAAGTAAGAAAAAGCAATGTTTTGAATAAGTAACATAAAAATATATTGGTGCAAATTTAGCTTAAGTTATCTTTATGATTCTTGAATTTCAAAATAAATTAGTTTTACGAATAATTTATTCATAAAAATTGCTTTACAAATCCAAACAATTATTAAATCAGCATTTTTTATTACAATATAGTATAAAATCCTTACTGAATTATTAAATATTTTATCAATATTAATTTTATCTAATTCTTAAAAATAACTTCAAAATTTTACACAAACGCTATTTTTAGTATAATTAAATTATAAAATCACCAACTATAACGATGTAATTGATGTAAAACAACTCAATTTACCTATACAACAACTCAACATTGCCCATAAATGGATGCTATTACACTATCTGAAAATCAATATTATATAATAAAACATTAGCAATCATTGTACTTTGCATTCCACTAGTATAAATAATTGTCATGTATAGTTTTTGTATACTCTAATTTTATCCATCAAAAAAATTAAAGTAATAGATTTGATTTCCTACTTCAAACAAAACTTTTATTAACTATAATTTTAAACAATTATGAAAAAAAATTTCTTATTATTATTCCTTCTGACTTTTTCATTAGGACAATCGCAAAACCAGATACTGAATGGTACATTTGCTGCCGGCTCAACAAATTGGGTACTTAATGACGGTGGTACGGTAACCAATGGAGAAGCTGTGTTCAGTGCTCCAAATGCAGGAGGAAATCCATGGGACACAGAACTGAAACAAACAGGTAAGTCATTTATAGGTGGTGCAACTTATACTATTACTTTTAGAGCTCGTGCGGCATTAAGTAGAAATATATCTGTAAATATTCAAAATACAAATATATGGACTGATCAATTCAGAAATAATGCTGTAGCACTAACAACTACCATGACAACTTATTCTTATGTTTTTGTTGCTACATCTACTAATAATAATGCTCAGCTTAATTTCCACATGGCTAATTTGGGAGTTAATACAACAGCTGCAGTATATATTGACGACGTAGCAATAGTACCAGGGGTTGCTACTCAATGTACTAATGGTATACAAGATGCTGATGAAACTGGTGTAGATTGTGGAGGTTCAACTTGTGGTCCATGTCTTATTAATCCAACATTTGATCCATTCACTGTTGGACCTAAATTATTAGGAGATGCTCCTTTTACAGCAACTGCTAGTTCAGATAGTCCTGGTGCTATTACTTATACAAGTAGTAATGCTGCAGTAGCAACAATTAACTCTACATCAGGTCTTGTGACTATTTTAGGTGTTGGTACTACTACCATCACTGCAAACCAGGCAGCTACTAGTAGTTATTATGCAGGTTCAACTACTGCTACGTTAACTGTAACACCACCTGCCGCTCCAGCACCACCTACTAGAAATACACAAGATGTTATTTCTTTTTTTAGTGATAGTTATGCCGTTTCTTCATCACCTACTTGGGGTGGAACAACAAATTCAAATATTCAGATTTCTGGAAACAATACAAGATTATTCACTGGTTTTACCAATGGTCAAATAGCATTTGCTGCAACCAATGTTTCACAAATGACGCATGTACGAGTAGATGTTTTTTCTGTGAATCTTACCCCTATGTGGTTTTTCTTAGGTTCTGCGGGTGCCTCTAAAAGATTAACCATAGATACTCCTGTAAACGGTTGGGTAACTTTAGACATACCTTTGTCCAATTTTACCTCTAGCCCAACAGGAGGTACTATAAATCTTAATGCTATTAATCTTTTCAGATTTGAAAATCCTGTAGGTGCTACTCCACCGTCAAGAACTATTTATATTGATAATATTTATTTTTACAGACCTGAAACCGATGCTCCTCCAACGCTGGGAGTATTCACAGTACCAACTAAAGTATTGGGAGATGCACCATTTACATTGACACCACCAACTTCAAACAGTTCAGGTGCATGGTCTTACACTATCAGTCCAGCCGGTATCGCAACCATTGATGGTGATGTTGTAACGATAATTGGAGGTGGTACCGCTACCATTTCAGCAAATCAAGCCGCTGTTCCCGGTGAATTTGGACCAGGTCTTGCTTCGGCATCTTTTGTGGTGACTTATCCTGAACCGGGACCATCGCCAATACCTCCTGCAAGAGATTCAAATAGAGTAATCTCTCTCTATACAGGTGACCAGTCAATTTACACGAACGTACCTAACTATAATCTTGGACAAGCATTTTGGTCTACAGGTGGTGGTAGGGTTTTAACACAAGTTCCAAACGGAACAAATACTGCTCTACGTATAGATGGACTTGGTTTTATGGGATTGATTGATATCGGTGAAGTTGGTCCTCCAGCTGTAGCTGGAGAAAGACGTTTGAACCTTGTAGGAACCGGAATGTCACATTTAAATATTGATATTTATTTGGATGCACCAAGACCTAATTTATTTTTAGTTCTGTTAGCACCTAGTGATAGACTTTATAATACAGGTCCACTTACAGCAGGTTGGAATACATTGAGAGTTCCTTTAACAGCCTATCCAGGAGCCTTGAACGATATTTACGGGTTAAAAATTGAGCAGAATTATACTTCAGCATTCCGTTTGTTTATAGATAACATCTATTTCAGTAATGACTTATTTACTTTCTATGCCGATAGTGATGGAGATGGTTTTGGTAATTTAGCTTCTTCAGTATTAGCTGAGACTGCACCTG
This sequence comes from Flavobacterium sp., assembly GCF_013822155.1. Lineage (GTDB taxonomy): Bacteria > Bacteroidota > Bacteroidia > Flavobacteriales > Flavobacteriaceae > Flavobacterium. Next base: position 376 of record NZ_PNJW01000008.1, on the reverse strand, counting down.
AGGGATATGTGACCAACAGTACAGATTGTGATGATACAAATGAACTTGTATGGCAAACCGGAGATTTCTATATTGATATTGATGGTGATGGTTATAATTTAGACGTTCCACAAGTTACAGTATGTTACGGAGCAACCTTTGACCCATTTTATAGTTTGACCACACTTGGGGTAGATTGCGACGATAATGACGGAACCATCAACCCTGGAGCAACAGAAATCTGCTACGACGGTATCGATCAAAACTGTGATGGTAACTTGATGAACAGTTGTGCTGTTATTACTGCACGCTTAAGAGCGGAGAATTGTGATACTAATCTAACTTCTTTAAACCAAGTGGTGAGAGGAAATAGATTTTCACAATCCATTCCATCAGG
>NZ_PNJW01000007.1 GCF_013822155.1 Flavobacterium sp. | reverse complement strand
TGGTTTTTCAAAAATACAGGTATATAGTCCCATCGGACAATTGGTACTCGAAAAAACAGCCACTACCGAAATTGATTTAGCTCATTTAGCCAATGGTATCTATCTTGTTAAGGTTTTTGATGGCGAAAAGGTTACTGTGATCAAGGTGATAAAGGAGTAAGAAAAAGTTTAAAAGGGCTAAATTAATTTGAAAAATAGCGTTAATTCACCATTAAAACATAGCAAAAAGTCTGCGTTAACCCAATTATTGGGTTTGCAAAGCCATTATTTTTAAACTAAACAATCAGCGAATCTGTGGCTAAAATTACCTATCATCATTAATAAAAAGGTAATGAATCTTAATACCTTAATGGTTAAAAAATAAACTATTGTACAATCTTAAATAGTGTAATTTGTTGCTGAAATTATAAAAAAGAGGATATAGATCCTAGTTAATTTGATTAAACAATAAACTCCCGATAAATCGGGAGTTTTCTATGTTAAGTAACGTTGAATTAAGCTTGTCCGGCTACATGAACTGGCTATAAACTGGCTCTGCAAACCGAAATAGATTTAGCAAATTTTTATTAATCAAGAAAACAAGGTCCAATTCAAATGATACTTTACATTTCTACCCTCACCCGCTCTTATCAAAGCTCCAATTTCAAATAAAAATTGTAAATCTCGGGTTGCTGTTGCTTTTGAAGTTTTGGTGATTGAAATGTATTTCTTGGCTGTCATTCCTCCTTCAAAACCTGACTTCCCTTTTTCAGTCATTTTTTGCAAGACTTTTGTTTGACGTTCATTCAATTGATGATTATACCGTTTAAAGAATAGGGCTTTTTCAACAACATACAGCACAGTTTCTTTTACTTCTTTTTGTGCTTCAATTAAAATTGTAAAAAAATATCGTAGCCAATCACTAACATCTTGTTTTCGTTGTGCTTGTTTTAGTGTCTCGTAATAGGCTTGTTTGTTTTCTTCAATTTTCTTGGAAAGACTAACTAAAATTGGCTTTTCAAGTGTTTCTGCCAATGCTTTTTCAGCTAAAGCTCTCCCTATTCGTCCATTTCCATCTTCAAATGGATGTAATGTTTCAAAATACAAATGAACTAATGCGGAACGTAACATAGCTCTCCCAATTTGACCAATTTCATGGTAAGGAAAATGGTGATACCATTTTTCAAAACCAGTTAAAAGGTTTACTAATTCAGTAGATGGTGGTGCTTCAAAATGCACTTCAATCTTCCCTGTTCTACCGGAAATAATTTGCATCGGCTCTGTGCTGCTTCGCCATTCTCCCTCTTTCACCGTTTTGTCAAACTTCATTAACGTGCGATGCCATTCCTTTAACATAGCTAATGAGAAAGACTGTTGATAATCCTTTCGAACTTGCAACATCAATGTTGAAATGGCTTGTGCTCTTTTATCTTTTGAAACAATAGGTGCATCTAAAATACCTAATTGTTTTTGCAAAGAGGACATGACAGCTGCTCGACTAAAGTATTCGCCCTCAATTTCAGATGTTTTTAAAGCTTCCGACAAAACAACTTGTAGCAATAGTTCGCTTTTATCTTCTTCGGATACATTTACAAACAATCCGTTAACTTCGCCAAATTCTGTGGCAAATTCTTGGATTTGATTTATAAAATCATCTACTTTAAATTGAAAATTAGGAAAATCAGTCTGTTGCCAAAAATAATCCATGAGCCGTTTATTTTTACTATTCGGCTCAAATATACAAAAAAAATGAGCCGATTAACCTAACTAATCGGCTCAAAATAACAAGTCAATAACTCAGCTAACAGCTGCTGAATTTGCTAAATTTAATTTTATTAAGTAAACGAATTGAAAACATGACCATTTTTTTTACTATTTTAAACCCGTTGAACTTAAGTAATACAAAATTGATTTTTTAAAAAATAGGTGATTTCACCTTTCAAACATAATCAAAAGTGAGTATCAACTCAATTATTTTGCATAGCCATGATTTTCTGTACTAAACTAAACAATCTGCGAATCTGCGGCTAAAATTACCTATAACCATTAATAAAAAGGTAATGAATCTTAACCTTAATGGTTTAAAAAAATAAACTATTGTATAATCTTAAATAGTGTAATTTGTTGCTGAAATTATAAAAGAGGATAAAGATTATAGCTAATTTAATATAACAAAAAACTCCCGAAAAAATCGGGAGTTTAAATATTAAAGTATCTTGTACAATTAAGCTTTCCCGGCGGCAATTAAATTCAATGCAGAACCGGCTACAAACCAACCTATTTGACTTTCGTTATAGGTATGATTGGCTAAAATGATATCCTTCGTTCCATCCGCATGAACAAACTCAAGGCTTAATGGTTTACCCGGAGCAAATTCCGTTAAGTCTAAAAAGTTAATGGTATCATTTTCCTGAATTTTATCATAATCCGCTTCGTTGGCAAAAGTTAAAGCTAACATACCCTGTTTTTTCAAGTTTGTTTCATGAATACGGGCAAATGATTTTACCAATACCGCTTTTACACCTAAGAAACGGGGTTCCATAGCTGCATGTTCACGGGAAGATCCTTCACCGTAATTGTGATCGCCCACAACAATCGAAGGAACTCCGGCTGCTTTGTAGGCCCGTTGAACAGCTGGTACAGCATCATAAGTTCCGGTTAATTGATTTTTAACTTTGTTAGCTTCCTGATTGAACGCATTGACAGCTCCAATCAACATATTATTAGATATATTATCCAAATGACCACGGAATCGCAACCAAGGTCCGGCCATAGAAATATGATCTGTCGTACATTTTCCAAAAGCTTTGATTAACAATTTTGCTCCGGTGATGTTATTTCCATCCCATGCCTCAAAAGGAGCAAGCAATTGCAAACGGTCGGAAGTTGGTGAAACAGCTACTTGAACACTACTTCCATCTTCCGCAGGAGCTTGAAAACCGGCATCTTCTACGTCAAATCCTCTTTTAGGTAATTCATCACCAAAAGGAGTTTTTAACATTACTTCTTCTCCTTTATCGTTGATTAACGCATCCGTAAGCGGATTAAAATCCAATCTGCCTGAAATAGCTAAAGCAGCAACCATTTCCGGTGAAGTTACAAAAGCATGTGTATTTGGGTTTCCATCGGCACGCTTAGAAAAGTTTCTGTTAAACGAATGCACAATCGTGTTTTTTTCTCCTTTATCTGCTCCTTCTCTGTCCCATTGACCAATACAAGGTCCACAGGCATTGGTAAATACTTTGGTTCCCATTTTTTCGAAAGTGGCAATAATTCCGTCTCGTTCAATGGTAAATCTAATTTGTTCGGAACCCGGATTTATACCGAATTCAGCTTTAGGCGTAATACCATTATCCACCGCTTGTTGAACGATAGAAGCAGCTCTCGCCATATCTTCGTAAGAGGAATTGGTACAAGAACCGATTAATCCCCATTCTACTTTTAAAGGCCATCCATTAGCAGCGGCTTCCTCTTTCATTTTAGAAACCGGAGTTCCTCTGTCCGGAGTAAACGGTCCATTAATATAAGGCTCCAATTCTGAAAGATTGATTTCAATTAATTGGTCAAAATAACCTTCCGGATTAGCATATACTTCATCATCTGCCGTTAAATAAGAAGCTACTTTGTCTGCTGCATTCACAACATCTTGACGACCGGTAGCTGCTAAATATCTTCTCATGGAATCATCATAACCAAAAGTGGAAGTAGTAGCACCAATTTCAGCACCCATATTACAAATGGTTCCTTTTCCGGTACAAGACATGGAAGTGGCTCCTTCACCAAAATATTCAACGATGGCTCCTGTTCCTCCTTTTACGGTTAAAATATCGGCAACTTTTAAAATCACATCTTTTGGTGCGGTCCAACCTGATAATTTACCGGTTAATTTTACACCTATTAATTTAGGAAATTTTAATTCCCAAGACATACCGGACATTACATCAACGGCATCAGCACCACCAACACCGATGGCTAACATACCTAATCCTCCTGCATTAACCGTATGAGAATCCGTTCCTATCATCATTCCTCCCGGAAAAGCATAATTTTCTAAAACAATCTGATGAATAATACCGGAGCCCGGTTTCCAAAAACCAATTCCGTATTTATTGGAAACGGAAGAAAGAAAATCAAAAACTTCTTTTGATTGTGAATTAGCTAAAGCTAAATCTGATTTCGCACCATTTTTAGCAAGAATTAAGTGGTCACAATGTACTGTGGTGGGTACAGCTACTGTCTTTTTTCCGGCATGCATAAATTGCAATAACGCCATTTGAGCCGTTGCATCTTGACAAGCAACTCTATCCGGAGCAAAATCTACATAATCTTTTCCGCGGGTAAAAGCGGTGGTGGGATTTCCGTCCCAAAGGTGAGAATATAAAATCTTTTCAGATAACGTAAGTGGACGACCAACTAACTCACGAGCTTTATCTACACGAGCAGCCATGGTTGCATACACTTTTTCAATCATTTTAATATCAAAAGCCATGGTATAAAAGGTTTATTTTGTTTGTGATGCGAATTTACGAAAACGTTAGAACATTGGAAAATTAATAGCAAAATATATCTTTTGGAATTGATTTTTTACAGAAAAGTTATTTTTTGAATCTTATTTTCAATAAAAGCTAAAATAAGGGCGTAAAAATGCAAATTTGACAATTTTAGAGCACAAATTACTTGTCCCGTAAATCCATCATCGGCTTTTCGTAGAATTTATACAATAGGGTACTTAAAAAAAAGGTGATAATCAAATAAATAAAAGTATAAAAATGCAATTGATGGAGAGATAAACCCTCCGTGTTAAAGAAGTGTTTCATAAGTTGCAAAACGACACCATAATGCAATAAATAAACAGAATAGGAAATGACGCTGATAAAAACAATTGGTTTTCGGATATAAGCTAAGTGAACCGTTTTCCATTCCGCTAAAAAGGGAAGAAACAAAGCAAACGTTAAAGACGTTAAAGGCAAATAAAAAATAACCCAAAAAAGAGGGAATGAAGCAAACGTAAGTTGAAAATAGCCAACTCCGGCAAATAAAAATCCAAATAAAAACAAACCCAGAACGGCCATAACATACTTGCTTTTTATCCAAAAAACAGTAAAATTTAAACTGAGCCAACTAAATAGAACCCCTAAAAAAATAGCATCCAACCGATAAATAACCACCGCTTTTAAACCAAGGTTCCACTGATTGATAGTTGTAGGTGGTGTAGTGAAAGCATACCAGACTTTGGCGAAGAAAAAAAAGAAAATAAACCCTATAACTACATATAAAAAAAAACGGGATTTGTTAATCGGTTTGACTAGCAGCGTTTTTAAAAATAGGGCTATTGGAAAAAGTAAATAGGCAAACTCTTCTACAGAAAGACTCCAGGATTCCGTAAAAAAAGGAAGCATGGGGGAAGCAAAATTTTGCAAAAAGAAAAAATATTTCCAACCCTCCTGAATCGAATAACCAACAATAAAACTGATTAGAATAGTAATTAATAAAACTAGATAATAATTGGGCAACGTTCGAAACCAACGTCGTTTTAAAAAATATAAAACGCTTGAAATAGTAAAATCATCCTGTAAATAAAGTCGGTAAACAATTCGACCAATCAAAAATCCGCTGAGTACAAAAAAAATTTCAACGCCTAAATAACCAAACAACTGAAAAACTTGCGTAATAATGCCATTATCTGGCGGATAAATCCACAATAAATGAGAACTCAACACCATTAAAATAGCAACCGCTCGCATCAAATCTAATCCGAATATTCGTTTTTCAGAATGGAGGTATAAAAAAGACATTAAATTATGTATTTTTGAATTAAAATTCGGCAATTGGCTAAACCAAAGATACTAAAAATCACATTACTTTTAATATTGCTCTCCTTGGCAGGGGGCTTCATTTGGTATGCCCAATTATCTAATCGGCACAAAGCGATTGTGAAAACTACTTTTTTACACAAAACGGGATTAGTTGATAGTGATTGGAAAATCGAAAAAGCTAATAAAGAATACAAAATGCTGTCGCCCACATTTATTGTAGACAACATCTACAAATCAATGGAAGGTCCAAAAGCAACCAATACAGTAATGCTGTCACAAGATTCTACTTTGTTGTGGATTACCGGATTTAAAGTGGTTACTCAAGACGCTGATACAGAAAAAAGAATATCAAATGATTTTATTTGCCACATGAATGTGGATATCAATGATGCAAAATATTACTCCCATTTTGGATTAGAAAACCGCATTGGCAAACAATACCCTAGACTGACTTCCCTTTCACACGGAATGGAATCATTTGAATTCCCGAAGGGTTTTGGCATCCCCATGAAAGGAAATGATTTGCTGTTTGTGACCACACAAACCTTAAACCACAACCTGAAAGAGGTCTATAAAAAAGTAAAACATAAAGTAACAATAAATTATCTGGACAAGCCTTCGCTATTCCCTTTAATGAGCAAAACAGCTTTTATCATGCTTCCGTATGATCAATATGACCCATATAAAAGTCCAACAGACCCGGGAACTGATTTTTGTATTCCGGTGGAAACCAAAAACCATAGTTATGAAGATGGAAAAGGAAATAAACTGTCCGGTCATTGGGTGATTCCAAAAGGGAAAAACACCTATCGGAGCGACATTAACCACCAATTAGAAATCAAAGACAGTCTTCGTTTACATGCCGCGGCAATACATGTGCATCCGTTTGCCACAAGAATTATGCTCTACGACAAAACCACTCAAAAACCGGTTTTGGTAAGCAAAATTACGAATCATAAAAACAGTATTGGGCTGACCAACATTGAAAATTTTTCCTCTACAGAAGGAATATGGCTATATGCAAATCAGGAATATGAAATAGTACTGGAAGTTAATAACACCTCCTTAGAAAACCAAGATATGATGGGAAGTATGTTCCTCTTTTTTTATGATTCAGAAATGGACGAAATCCTAAAAAAATCATCCTCGCATTCCACTAAACCAGCTTCGCAATAATCGCTTCCACACTCAGTCCTTCTGCGTCTGCTTTGTAGTTTTTCACAACACGGTGACGCAAAATCCCTTCAGCAACAGCTTTCACATCTTCAATATCGGGTGAAAATTTACCGTTAAAAGCAGCATTGGCTTTAGCAGCTAATATCAAGTTTTGAGAAGCTCTGGGACCTGCTCCCCAATCGATGTAGTTTTTAATAAAATCTGTGGCTAAATTACTGTCCGGACGGGTTTTAGTAACCAACGTAACAGCATATTCGATAACATTATCAGCTACCGGAATACGACGAATCAAATGTTGGAAATCAATAATTTCCTGAGCCGTGAATAAAGAGTTTATAACCGGCTTATCATCAGAAGTGGTGCTTTTTACAACTTGAACTTCCTCGGCAAAAGAAGGATAATCTAATTTAATGGAAAACATAAAACGGTCTAATTGTGCTTCTGGTAAAGGATAGGTTCCCTCCTGCTCAATCGGGTTTTGGGTGGCCAAAACAAAATAAGGCAAACTCAATTTATAATTTTGTCCGGCAATGGTCACGGCACGCTCTTGCATCGCTTCTAGCAATGCAGCTTGTGTTTTTGGCGGCGTACGGTTGATCTCATCCGCTAAAATAATATTGGAAAAAATGGGCCCTTTGATAAACTTAAACGTTCTGTTTTCGTCTAAAATTTCACTCCCTAAAATATCAGAAGGCATCAAATCGGGGGTAAATTGAATACGTTTAAAATCCAACCCTAATGCTTGTGCAATAGTATTAACCATTAATGTTTTCGCCAAACCGGGCACACCAACCAAAAGAGCATGTCCCCCGGAAAAAATACTCAAGAGTACTTGATCAACTACTAAATCTTGTCCAACAATAATTTTTGAAATTTCTTTTTTTAACGCCAATCTTTTTTCGACCAGGGTTTGTATAGCGGTTACATCTGACATAATGGTTGTGGATAATGGGTTATTGGTAATAGGCAAAAACGCTTTATTTTTTTAGCCAATTATTAGTAAAATCGCAATCGCGGTATTCCGCATTAATTCGGATGTAGGTTTCTAATATTTTTTCGTTAGACCATTTTCCGATAGCTTCAAATTGTTTTTCCTTTAAAGCTAACTCTTTAATCTTAACATAATCCGTAGCATAATCGGCCACGTGGGAATCAATTCGATTAGTCACCATCATTAATTTATATTTCTTCATCCCTTTTTGATCTTCATCTAAAATAGGTTGCGAAACTTCATTTGGCTTTAAACTGGAAACTTGACTATATAAACTTGGATCCATTTTAGTTAACTCAAAACGGGTATCCAATGTTTTCGGATTTAATAAAATACCCCCATTCGTTTTAGTTTCTTTTTCATCGGATAAATTGCGGGCTGCCTCAGCAAAAGTTAATTCCCCTGAAACAATCCGACTTCTGATTAAGGTTACTTTTTCTTTCGCCTCTCGTAAGTCATCATCAGTAATTTTTGGTGTTAAAAGGATATGACGCAATTCAACCTCCTGCCCTTTAATTTTTTCTACTAATATAATATGGTACCCAAAATCGGTTTGAAAAGGCATCGATATTTCTCCTTCATTTAAACTAAAGGCAACGTCTTTAAATTCTTTGACAAAGGGTGTTTTCCGATTCATTTTATAAAAACCACCGGAAGAACGGGAACCTGGATCTTGTGAATACAATACCGCTCGTGTTCTGAAACTGGAACCGTTTTCTAAAACGTCTTTCCTGATTTCTATTAGCTTATCAATTACTTTTTGTCTTTCTACATCACTTACTTTGGGTTCAATCACAATTTGAGATAACTCTAATTCCGCTCCAAAAACAGGCAATTCTTCCGTTGGGATTTTCTTAAAAAAAGTTCTCACTTCTTCTGGCGTAATCTCTACATCTGCTACCACTTTATTACGCATTTCAGACGATAACTTTCCTTGCTTTAAAACATCAAAAAAGAAGGAACGAAATTCTTCCTCATTTTTCTTGTTATAAAATTTAAGCATTTTATCCATCGACCCGATTTGCTCTAACATATAGGTAAGCCGTTCGTCCATCATGTTGTTTATTTCACCATCATTCACCACAATCGTACTGTCTTGTAAGGCTTGATGTGCATACAAACGGTCTTCCATCAACTTCCCTAATAACTGGCATCTCGTGATATCATTAACGGAAATACCTTGGCTGGTAAGCTCAATATATTCCATGTCAATATCTGAATCTAAAATAATGAAATCCCCAATCGTGGCAATAACACCATCCACTTTTTTGCGTTGGCTTACTTTTTTAACCGTATCTTTTTTAACAGCAGTCTCCTCCTGAATTACTTCTTGTGCTGTTGCAATAACAGTAAAAAAAGCGAAGGTAAACAGTAGGAGAAACTTGTTATTTATAAATTTCATAGTTTTTATTTTTAATGGCATCATCGGTAATTTCTTTCTCAAATTTTTTAATTAATTCTAATTTTCTTCTGTTTATGATTAACTCTTTTAGAGTAGATTTCACGTATTCATAGGGACTCACCTCATTTTTATCAATTACATTACTAATCTTCACCAAGTAAACATCCGTTGAATCGGGATATTGAATCGTTTTTCCCGGAGCAATATAATTTTCACGGTTATCCGGAGTAATAAATGGCAATTTTTGATAAACCTGATTCATTTCTACCCAAACACTGTCATTCATAGCAGAACCTTTAAATTGCAATTGATAAGTTTCCCAAAATTTAGCATCACTTTTTTTAGTATCAAAAAACTTACTCTTAATCAAATCGAATTTCGGATGCTCTTTAGACAAATGAATATACCGCAACCGAACTAAGGCTCCATTCGTTCTGAAATTCTCTTTATTCTCTTGATAATAAGCTTTAATGTCAGCATTGGAAACTGACGTATCTACTTCTCTTTTAACAATGGCTTCTAAATAGGCTTTGGTATATAAATCAACTTTGTACTGCTGAATCAGTTCATCAAATGCAATTTGTTCTTCTTTCGTAATATTTAATTCAGCAGCATTAATCAACAACTTTTGCGTAGCCCAACGGTTAATAAAATTTTGTACAATAACTAGACTGTCTTCTTTCGTAGTACCTTCCGGCAATAAATCGGCTATGTCGCTTTTATACAAATAACTTTCTCCAACTCTGGAAATGGCTTCGGGTTTTGCTTCGGGTTTAAAATAAGAACACGAAACAAAAACAAAAAACACAAGCACAATGCCAAAGGGTTTCAACATTAGTTTTTAATTTGCTTTTTAACACTATCAAACACACTTTGATTGACGGTAACCTTGAATTCTTGCTTCAAATTAGTAACCCAATTTTCTTCCAAATATTGTTGATAGTCATTGATTGCCCTGCCTTTACATTCTGCTAATGTTTTTGGTCCGGCTTCTTGAACGGCATTGACTTGAACAACATAGAAATAATTTTCTTCATGAACTACCGGTTGTAATCCTTTTTGATAGGAAACTGTTTTAGGCAAAATAGCATTATCTTCCTCAAAAATTCCGGCAGTTGTCATCACATTAACAACCTCTTTCGTATTCAATTCCTTTTTAATTTCCTCAACTGATTTTCCTTGTTTAAGCAATTTATGTGCTTTTTTAGCAATATCAGCTTTGGTAGAGGAAATAATCAACACATCATATCTTTTTTTCCAAAGGTATTTATTGGCATTCTCTGTGTGAAACGCCTGTAAACCAAGTGTGTCTGTTTTAGATTTTTCCCAAATCTCTTTCTCCATTAAATCAAACAACAATAATCCGTCACGGTATTCATCCATCACAGCAGCAAATTCAGGAAATTCATTTTCTAAATTGTCATTGTAATAAGTGTTTAACTGTGTATCAACAAAATTAGAATAATGAAAATCAACCAATTTAGCAACAGGTCTCACTTGAGCAGGATTTTTTTGTTGGGAATACAAGTAATTTAAAAACTGTTCCCCACTCACGTTTTGATTAGCAAAAGTGAACAAGGGAGCTGTAAAGTCTTTCATGCTCTCAGGTAATTTCCAAGTAGAGTCATAAAAACTGTCATTCACCGTCTTTTTAACTTTAGTAAACATCGCATCCGAACGTTTAACCGGATACTTAGCTCTCAATTTTTCATTCAGCGACTCAGTAATTTTTCTGGAACGCTCATCACGACCAATTTTAGTTTCAATATCTGGCTTTGCCTCTTCATAAGTTTTGACAGGATGCTTTTCAATCAACTTCATAATATGCCATCCAAACTGAGTTTGAAAAGGTTTCGAAATATCACTCGGATTTTGAAGAGAAAAGGCTACGGTTTCAAACTCTTCTGAACTCAATTGACCGGAACCGAAACGATTCAAAAGACCTCCTTTTGAGGCGGAAGATTTGTCCTGTGAAAATTGTTTTGCTAAGGCTTCAAACGATTCTCCTTGTTGAATTTTATTGTAAATTTCAAAAATGGTAGTTTTATTTTTCTCCAGTTCTGTCGGACTGTCATCCGTAGGATTCATCAACATAATGTGAGCAACCGTAACATCGCCACGATTATCCCGAATGTCTTTCACTTCTATGATATGGTAGCCGAAACGGGTTCGAACAGGTTGCGAAACGGCTCCCTTGGGAGTAGTAAATGCAGCCGTCTCAAAAGGATAAACCATACGGAAAGCAGAAAAATAACCTAAATCACCTCTGTTTTCTTTAGCACTCGGATCTTGAGAATATTGAAAGGCCAATTGACCGAAATCTTCCCCTTTTAAAACCCTGTTTCGCAATTCTATAATACTTTTATAGGCCGCTAACGTGTCTTCCGGCTTAGCATTTTCGTCTACTGTTAGTAAAATATGAGCCGCTCGAACTTCTTTCAAGGTACGGGCATAGCCTTCGTCAACTAATTCTTTCGTAACTTTTGAATCAGTCAAATAATTTTTAGAAAGTTGTGTACGATACGATTTTAATTCATTTTGATATTGCGGATTATTTTGCAAGCCCAAAGCATTGGCTTTAGTAACTTTCAATTTGTAGCCTACAAATAATTCTAAATAATGATCCAAATCTTTCTGTGATTCATCTTTAACCAAATCTAAATTTTTATTGTAAACCCTAATAAATTCATCGGTGTAATAAGGTTTATCATTGATCGTAAAAAGCACTTGCTTAGAAGATTGGGCAGAAAGTAATGCCGTCACAAAAAAGGCAAATCCCAAACAAAATTGTTTAACAGTCATTTTTAAATGATTTAAAAGAATGATTTTTATAATAGACAACAAATTATAGCTGTTGCAACTCACAAAATTAACAATTCAAAGACATTAAACAAGTATAGCCCCTACTATTAACAAAAATTTATTAACGTAAAATGTTTATACTTTTTTGACTAAGAAATACTATTTTTGCACACCTTTAAAAAGTGTTATGAGTTTTATAGAAGAAATCAATAGAAGAAGAACTTTTGGTATTATCTCGCATCCCGATGCAGGTAAAACTACCTTAACCGAAAAGCTGTTGCTTTTTGGAGGAGCAATCCAGGAAGCGGGTGCCGTAAAAAACAACAAAATCAAAAAAGCAGCAACTTCCGACTTTATGGAAATTGAGCGACAAAGGGGTATTTCGGTGGCCACTTCTGTTTTGGCCTTCAATTATAAAGATAAGAAAATCAACATTTTAGACACGCCCGGCCACAAAGACTTTGCGGAAGACACTTTCAGAACATTAACGGCCGTTGACAGTGTGATTGTAGTGGTGGATGTCGCAAAAGGAGTCGAAGAACAAACAGAAAAATTGGTGGAGGTTTGCCGCATGCGAAACATTCCAATGATTGTTTTCATTAATAAATTAGACCGTGAAGGAAAAGATGCCTTTGACCTAATGGATGAAGTGGAACAAAAGTTGAAATTGAAAGTAACTCCTTTGAGTTTCCCTATCGGAATGGGTTATGATTTCCAGGGGATTTATAACCTTTGGGAGAAAAATATCAACTTGTTCAGTGGGGATAGCCGTAAAAATATTGAAGATACCATCGCGTTTTCCGATTTAAACAATCCGGAATTGGATAAAATTATTGGTCAAAAAGCGGCGGACAAACTCAGAGAAGAGTTAGAATTAATCAGTGAAGTATATCCTACTTTTGATAGAAAAGAATACTTAGAAGGGCATTTACAACCGGTATTCTTTGGTTCGGCCTTAAATAATTTTGGTGTACGGGAATTGCTGGATTGCTTTATTGATATTGCCCCCTCGCCTAAAGCGAAACATTCTGATACGCGGTTAGTAGAACCAACCGAAACAAAAATGTCAGGCTTTGTTTTTAAAATCCATGCTAACATGGACCCTAAACACAGAGACCGTTTAGCCTTTGTGAAAATTGTTTCAGGAACGTTTGAAAGAAACAAGCCTTATTCACACGTGCGTTTGAATAAAAGTTTAAAATTTTCCAGCCCGAATGCTTTTTTTGCAGAGAAAAAAGAAATTGTAGACGTCTCCTATCCGGGAGATATTGTGGGACTTCATGATACAGGTAACTTTAAAATTGGCGATACCTTAACGGAAGGCGAAATAATGAATTTCAAAGGGGTTCCGAGTTTTTCACCGGAACATTTCAGATACATCAATAATGCCGACCCGATGAAAGCGAAACAACTGGAAAAAGGAGTAGACCAATTGATGGACGAAGGGGTTGCCCAGCTTTTTACCTTGGAAATGAACAACAGAAAAATAATTGGAACCGTTGGAGCTTTGCAATATGAGGTAATACAATACCGCTTGGAACATGAATATGGAGCCAAATGTACATATGAAAATTTTCCGGCTCACAAAGCTTGTTGGGTTAAACCGGAGGATCCTAAAAATGAAGAATTTGCAGAATTCAAACGGATTAAACAAAAATTCTTAGCCCATGACAAATATGGTCAATTGGTCTTTTTAGCTGATTCGGAATTCACGATACAGATGACACAGAGCAAATTTCCTTCGGTCAAACTTTTCTTTACCTCTGAATTTGAATAGCAACTGGTTCAAAAATAAATCGTTGTAGGTGTTATTTTACTATTAAATATGCTAAAAAGTATGATTTTTACTTTTATTTTTAAAAATGATTACTATCTTTGCCGCTGATTCAATTTGAAATATGAAAAATTTATATAAAATTTATATCCTCGCTTTTGTTTTATTATCTGACGTGATGTTGTTTGCTCAACCTGGAGATGATGACGGAACAGGTGGTTTAGAGGGTGGAGATCCACCGGCCGCTCCAATTAACGGAAAATTAATATGGTTGGCTTTAGTAGGAATAGTATTTGTCTTTTATTACTTGAGTACAAAAAGACAAAAAGCGTAATAGTTAACCCCTTCCAAGGGGTTTTTTTATACCTGATAATTTCTCATACAAATTAGTTTGATTTTCTTTTCCAAAAAAAAAACAAAGCTCAAAGAATTAATTCCTGATAATTTCGTGGATATACATTCCCATTTAATTCCTGGAATAGATGATGGGTCAAAAAGCATGGAAAGTACGTTAGGTATGATCGGAAGCTTAAAAGCGTTAGGCTTTGATCAATTCATTACAACGCCGCACATCATCCAAAATGTATGGAACAACAGCCGTGAAATTATTCAACAGGGAGAAATTGCAGTGATAGAATCGCTGTCAAGTAATAACCAGGAAATACCATTCAAAGCTGCCGCAGAATACATGTTGGACACTTCCTTTTCAGAACTTTTACAAAAAGAAAAACTACTGACACTGAAAGACAATTATGTCTTGGTGGAGATGTCTTACCTGAATCCACCCATGCAATTAGTCGATTTGATATATGAAACCCAACTGGCAGGATATATTCCAGTTTTAGCTCATCCGGAACGATATTTGTTTTATCATAACAATGTGAGTGAATATGAAAAACTTAAAAAAGCAGGTTGTTTATTCCAAATGAACTTGCTCTCGTCTGTCGGATACTACGGAGAAGGGGTTGCTAAAATAGTAGATAAACTATTAAAAAAAGGAATGATTGACTTTGTAGGCTCTGATGTACACCACCAAAAACACTTGGATGCTTTTTCCGGAAATATCATCATAAAAGAAATAGCCCCTTTAAAAGAGGCCATTCAGAACAATCAGTTATTTCGATTTCTTTTGTAATATTTTTTTGTGCCAAGGCAATTCTTCTGGTTCTGAATCTGCTCCATACCCATACCCATAGCCGTACCCATACCCATAGCCGTACCCGTACCCATAACCATAAGTTTTAGAAGGATCCGTACCATTCAAAATCATGGCCATATTGGGTAATTTATTCTCTTTGTGCAATGATTTAGGAATAATCAAGGAGTGTTTTTTCAGGTAATTAGCCCGAACAACATACACGAACACATCAGCAAATTTACTAACCAACAGTGTGTCTGTTACCAAACTAACCGGAGCTGTATCCACAACAATATAATCGTATTGCTTTTTCAATTCATCGAAAAGGTCACTAATTTTAGTACTATTCAATAATTCAGCAGGGTTTGGAGGAATAACTCCGGATGGCATGACCCAAAAATCTTTATGTCCTTCTTGACGATAAACGATATCTTCAATTTTTAATTTATCATTGGAAAGATAATTACTTAAACCGACATTCGATTTAATTTTGATATACTCCATGATTTTAGGGTGTCTCAAGTCCATCCCTATCAAAAGTACTTTCTTACCATATAAAGATAGTGTACTGGCAATATTAACAGCCACAAAAGTCTTTCCTTCTTTTGGAATGGTAGAAGTGATAAATATTGTTTTGGCTTGTTCTTTGTCGGTGGTAGCCAACATAAAATCCAAGTTGGTCAACAAAATCCTAAAAGATTCAGCTGTACTCGACCTACTTTCCGAAGTCATAATCTCATCACTGGTTTCAGATAAAGGAATATCGCCTAAGAAAGGTAATTTCAAATACTTTTCTAAATCATGACGGGAGTGTATTTTAGTGTCCAACAACTGTATTAAATAAATAACAGAAAAAGGTATTAACAACCCTAATAACAAAGCAATCAGGTAAATGTTTCTGGTATTTGGTGAAACGACACCAATAGAATAAGCAGAATCAATCACTTTTGCCTTAGGGGAAGTAACGGCCATAGTAATGGCAGTTTCTTCTTGTTTTTGTCTTAAATATAAATATAAAGCTTCCTTAATGTTTTGTTGTCGTTCAATATTTCTATATTTTCTGTCAAGCGTAGGAACTTGTGAAACTTTACTGTTAAATTTTGATTCTTGCTGAAGCAACTGTTTTTTGGCAATGGTCAAGGAACTTTGTACATTTCTGAGACTCTGTTGTATGGTGCCTTTTAGTGCCGTGATTTGCTGATTATAATTAAGCACATTAGGGTGATTGGCCGAAGTGCTTTTCAACAAGCGGTTTCGCTCTAATACCATAACATTGTACTGATTAATCAATGAGGTGGATGCATTTTCCGTAGGAATTATATTCTCCGGAATAGTTTGATCAATACCCGAATTCTTAATGGAATTCAACATAAATTCTACGACCATTAATTCTTTACCGTTATTGGCTAATGCCTTTTCATATTCGGAAGAAGTAGTAAGATTTAATCCGGCATCGGTTACTAAGTCAGTTAATCGATTTTCTTTTTTAAATCGCTCGGCACTGCGTTCAACGGTATCTAATTCACCGGTAATGATATTTAATCGTTCATCAATAAAATCTTGTGTATTTTTAGCTACTAAATTCTTATCATTTAAAGCATCTTCATTAAATTTAATGACCAACATATTGAGGTAATCCATTCCTTTCGAAGGCAATGGATCTACTACAGAAAGTTGAATAATACTGGTCTTTTCACCTACTGGAGCTACCGTTAACATGTTTTTATAAGAAATAGCAGCAGTCATCAAAGGGGTAATTTTAATGATTATGGTATTGGGATTAATAGCTACCTTTTCATTACGTTTAATAATGATATTACCTAATGAAGTAGAAATGGTTTCTCCAAAAGCATGTTCTTTACCGATAGATTGCTCATTATACTGAAGTTCAAAAGAGTTATCTTTCAGGAATTTAAAATAAAATAATCCCCACTTATTTTCGATAGATTTATCATTTTCAAAAACCAACTCAATGGGTGATTCAGTATAAAGCTCAGGGGTTAAAATCCTTCCTTCAGCATAATACGAAACATTGAATTTTAATTCTTTAACAGTACTTTGTGATAATAATCGAGAACGAAACATCTCAATTTCGTTTTCTAAATTACTTCGTTTTACACCCAATATCCCTAAATCACTAAAGGCGTCTAGTTCTGTAGCTGTACCTTTTTTGTCATCTTTTATCAAGATAGTAGTGGTTAAACCATACTGAGGCATCTGATAACGTAAGTATATGTAAGCAATCGACATAGCGACGAAAACACTTAACACAAACCATTTCCAATTCCGTAAATATTTAAATAACTGTTCGGTTAAATTAATTTTAGAATCTACTTCTTCGGTAGTATTGATAAACGAATTTTGCATTGTTTTACTGAGTTAATAGTATTATAGTAGTCAAAGCAAACCCAAGTACAGAAATTGCTGCTAAGATATTAGGTCCAATGGCCGTGGAATCAATTTTACGTTTATTGGGTTCCACATATAAAACATCGTTTTGAGTAAGATAGTAATAAGGGGAATTAAGCACATTAGGATCTGTCATATTAATCCGGACAGTCGTTTTTACACCTTCTGTTTCGCGTATCAAGAGCACATTTTCCCGTCTGCCAAACAAAGTCATATCACCGGCTAAAGCTAAAGCTTCTGGAATAGTAATTCGGTCACTCGAAATAGTATAACTCCCCGGATCAGCAACTTCTCCCAAGACTGAAACTTTATAGTTTACAATTCTTAAATTAATCACAGGATCTTTTGCATACTCAGAAATTTTGGTATACAACATTTCTTTAACTTGATTTTTGTTTAATCCACTTACTTTTAAGTTACCAAGAACAGGAAATTGAATAGTTCCGGCATTATCTACTAAATACGTTGATCGTTCCATTTGCATGGCATTAGTCGCTGTTCCTGCTTCTGAATTACCTATATTGAAGGGTTGTGAAGCTTTAGGGTCTAAAGTGGTAACATTGATATACAAAACATCATCCGTTTTGATAACGGGCTCATAGTTTGATTTGTTCTCGGTTGAGGCAGTGTCAATTTCCTGAAAGTATATCACCTTTTTTTTGGAAACACAAGAAGTGAATAAAAAAGCGGAAAGTATAAAATATAAAAAAGAAATTTTTTTCATGGACATAGAATGCTGATTTGGTGCAAATATAAGTTTATTAATCGTAAGCCTAGTGGTGTGACAGTAAATTATTTAAGAATCCAACTCTTGAAAAACGGAATTCATACTCTTAAATTCAGGAACAATTTTTTTCATCTTTGAAACTAGTACGTCTTTTGATTTCACGTGAGCACTGATAATTAAATCTTCTATTAAATCACTCACTACCTCAAACTCATCACAAATTTCTTCAGCTATCATGATTTTTTCATGATGAGTAGCTAAATTTTTAGCTGAATCATTCAATAACTCTTCATATAATTTTTCGCCGGGTCGCAAACCAACAATCTTAATTTTAATCTCTTTATCTGGCGTATAACCGGCTAATCGAATCATTTTTTTAGCTAAATCTATAATTTTAACAGGATCGCCCATATCAAAAATGAAAATCTCCCCTCCTTTACCCATAGCTCCGGCTTCTAAAACCAACTGACAAGCCTCGGGTATAGTCATGAAATAACGAATGATTTCCGGATGAGTAATCGTAATAGGCCCGCCTTCCTGAATTTGTTTTGTAAAAAGGGGCACAACAGATCCGTTGGAACCCAATACGTTCCCAAAACGGGTGGTAATAAATTTAGTATGGCTTTCAGCCTTTACTCTGTTTTGTTTAAAATGTAAGGATTGAACATACATCTCTGCAATTCGTTTGCTGGCTCCCATGACACTACTCGGATTAACGGCCTTGTCGGTAGAAATCATAACAAACCGCTCAACTTTATATTTGCAAGATAACTCAGCTACGTTTTTAGTCCCCATAACATTCGTATAAACCGCTTGTGCAGGATTTTCTTCCATCAAGGGAACATGCTTATAGGCTGCCGCATGATAAACGACTTGGGGTTTGTATAATTTGAATTTATTTTCTAAAAATTCATAATTTCGAATATCCCCTACTAAACTTTTAATGGGATAGTTATAATTCATTGCATCAATTTCAAGGGTCAAACTATGCAAAGGGGTCTCAGCTTGATCTAATAGAATAATGGATTTGGGTTCAAAACCTAATACCTGACGAACAATTTCACTACCAATAGAACCGGCAGCTCCGGTTATCATAACTGTTTTCCCACGTAGTTGAGACGAAATAATACGGGTATCCAAAACAATGGGCTTTCGCTCTAATAAATCTTGAATTTCAAAATTCTTAATGTTCTTAGAAATTTCTTTTTCATTTTCCCAGTCGGTTACTAAGGGAATAGTAAATACTTTATAATTAAAATCGATACATTCATCTACCAATTGTGAACGTTCTTCCTTGGTTAAACTTTTGTCAGCTATAATTAAAGCATCGGCTTTATTAAGCCGCATCAAAACAGGTACTCGCCTTTTAAACTGAAGAATAGGTAAGTCTAATATTCGTTTCGTATTATTTTGATTCTTCTTATCGATAAAACCAATTAATTTAAATCGTTTGGGAACTTCTGATTTTAAAGCATTGGCAACAGCAATGGCATTGGCATCCGTTCCATAAATTAAGGCGGTCGTTTTAGGTTCCTCTGCAGTAATAGTAAAATATTTTTCAAAAACCTGTTTAACTACAACGCGATAAAAAAACAAAAAACTAAAAGACAAAACAGCATGTATAAAAATACCGGTATTCAAATAGATTTTATCCCAACCGTTCAACACAAAGATAAAATTGATAATCACAAAAGTACCTAGAGTAGCAAATTGGGAAAAAAACAATTTTAAGGCATCGATATAAGAAGAATGGCGAATGATACCGGAATAGGTTCTGAATATCCAAAAATAGAAAATATTGACACCTAAATATAGGGGTATAGCAATAAAAATATTCTCTTCTTCAATATAATGAAATTTAATACCACTAAGGAGTATAAACGTAATAATACCTGAAAAAAGAACAATAGAAGAGTCGAGTAATAATACTACCCACCTAGGCAAATACCCTAAATTTTTAAAATTAAAACGCAATCGCAATTGAGCGAAATAATTTAAAACATCTTCAAGTATGGTAGTCTTTTTTTTCAAAATTCTTTTTTATAAACAAAAGTAACATGTAAAAATAAGTATTTTTTTTAAAATCTTAATAAAATCTTAATTTTTAATCAAATCTTAATTTAATCATACAGAAATAAAGAATTTAAAAAAATAATCTCATTCCTCAATTATCAATTTTCAATTATCAATTATCTTTCTTCTATTCTCTACATTCACCTCCTACTTAAAAACCTCCCGCACCAAATCAGTAATCCTATTTCGTTCCGCATCCGTTAAATTAGAACCGGACGGAAGACATAAACCATCGTTGAACAAAGTTTCCGATACGGTTCCGCCATAATAGGGATACTGTTCAAAAATAGGTTGCAAATGCATCGGTTTCCACAAAGGCCTACATTCAATGTTTTGAGCTTCCATGGCTAAGCGTAAAGTTTCTCGCGTAACCCCATTGGTCAAAGCAGGATTAAGTAAAATAGCAGTCAACCAATGATTGGAAAAATAAGTATCATTGGGTTCAGAAAACACCGTAACCCCGGGAATATCAGCAAAAAGATCAACATAAAAAGCATGCATTTTTCTGCGTAAAGCAATGTGGTCATCCAGCACTTCCATTTGACCTCTTCCGATTCCGGCACAAATATTACTCAAACGATAATTGTACCCAATTTCACTATGTTGATAATGAGGGGCGTTATCACGGGCTTGGGTAGCCAAAAAAACCGCTTTATCTTTTAAAACTTTATCAGGGGCAACTAAGGCTCCACCACCGGAAGTGGTAATAATTTTGTTTCCGTTAAAGGATAAAACCCCAAGCGTTCCAAAAGTGCCACATTTTCGACCTTTATAAGTGCTGCCCAATGCTTCTGCACTATCCTCTAAAACCGGAATGCCATACGTGGAAGCAATGGCATTGATTTCATCCACTTGATAAGGCATGCCATATAAATGAACGGCAATAATGGCTTTAGGCTTTTTGCCTTTGGCAATCCTATCTTGAATAGCGGTTTCTAGGGCAATCGGACACATATTCCACGTCTCCGACTCACTGTCAATAAATACCGGAGTTGCTCCTAAATAAGCTATAGGATTAGCCGAAGCTGAAAAAGTCATACTTTGACAAATCACCTCATCACCGGGTTTCACGCCTAACAATACCAACCCTAAATGCAACGCCGCTGTTCCCGAACTCAAAGCCGCCACAAATTTATCGGCTTGAATATACTGCTCTAAATCAACTTCAAAGCCGGTCACATTAGGTCCTAAAGGGGCAACCCAATTGGCATCAAAAGCTTCTTGTACAAATTTCTGCTCATTTCCGCCCATGTGCGGCGAGGAAAGCCAAATTTTTGAATTATTCATCTTGTAAATTATATTTAATTATTTTACCGGGATTACCTACGACAACAGCATAATCTGGAACATCTTTAATAATGACTGCTCCTGCCCCTATCGTAACCCATTTACCAATCGTGATGCCTTGAATAACACACGAACCGATACCTACATGCGTTCCTTCGCCAACAGTAACATTTCCTGCTAAAGCCACACCGGGAGAAAGATGAGCAAAATCACCAATTTTGCAATCGTGCTCAACAATAGCACCTGTATTCAAAATACAATGTTTCCCTATAACAGCATCTGGATTAACTTTTACACCCGCCATAACTACCGTTCCTTCACCAATGGCTATATGCTTGGAAAGAATCGCTGAAGGATGAATAGCGTTGGCAAAGGTAACATTTAGTTTTTTAGCTAATCGTTTTCTTACTTTATTATTACCGATAGATAAAATCAAGGAATCAATTTTTACAGAATCCAATGTAGAAGCAGGAACAATAGGCACTTCTAATAAACTGGGCTGTTTAGGATAATCATCATAAACAACGTCAACAGATTGACCTGTCGATTGTAGAATATCTAAAATTACTTTACCATGTCCACTGGCACCGAATAGAGAAATGTTAATTGCCATCAAATGGTTCTATTGTGGCTGCATCGGCAGCGTTAATACCTTCTTTTTTGATTACTTTTTGAATGGTTTTGAATAAAATTTTAACATCCAATCCAAAACTCAAATGGTCCACATACCAAACGTCATACTCAAATTTTTTATCCCATGAAATAGCATTTCTACCGTTTACTTGTGCCCATCCGGTAATACCGGGCTTTACCTCGTGACGACGATTTTGAAATTCACTGTATAAATGTAAATAATGGGTCAACAAAGGCCGGGGGCCTATCAAGCTCATGTCGCCTTTCAGTACATTGAGCAATTGGGGAATTTCATCTAAGGATGTTTTACGGACAAAAGAACCAATAGGAGTTAGCCGTTCCGCATCAGACAACAATTTACCTTCACTATCCTTTTTATCATTCATTGTTTTAAACTTAACAATGTTAAAGATAACACCGTTTTTTCCGGGACGGGGTTGTATAAAAAAAGGCTTGCCTTGATTGGCAATAAACAACCCGAGAGTAATAAAAACAAAAAGTGGAGAAAGCAAAAGCAACCCAAAAAATGCAGCGAGGAAATCAATAACCGGTTTAAAAAGGGTAGAATACATAGTTTACTGTAAAAAGGGGTCGTAAAGCACTGGGGTAATTACTTCAAAGGGAGCAAGGGAATAACTTTCAAAAAGTTGGATTGACAATTTTTGTTCAACCATTAAGTCCCTTTTGATAGCAAAGCGAATAGATTGTCCGTAGTCTTTTTCTAAAGACCCTAACGCTTTTTGCTGAAAAAGCGTTGAAAATAGAATTGATTCTAAACTAAGCTGCAGCATCCACATTTTAATAGTTCGCCAAAATTACAACTTTTTTTGAGTTAATCCTTAAAAAGTTGAAAGCCTTAATAGTTAATAACCCATTGGGTGAAAATTAGGACTGTCAGACTGAGCCTGTCGAAGTCCCACAATCTACTTCCTTCTTAACACCGAACACTATAATGATGCACACTGTCAGACTGAGCCTGTCGAAGTTCCACAATCTACTTACTATTTAATCCAAAATCCTAAAAAATGAACCTTGTCATCAGGCTGTGCTTGCTCTGACCTCGTCATCCATGCCAACCAGTGTTTGCAAACGTGCTTAATTTAATAGGTTTGAATCAATACATCCGTTGGAATATGCAATGTTTCATGAATCTGTCTAATCATTTCTAAGGTAAGTTTCCTTTTTCGATTGAGAATTTCACTTGCACGACTTTTTAATCCGACAATATTTGCCAAATCAGATTGATTGTAGCCCATTTGTTCCATTCTAAATTTAATAGCTTCGATTGGATCAGGTAATCCTATTGGAAAATTTTCATTTTCATATTGATCAATCAGAATTCCAAGAACTTCTAATTCATCTCCCTCTGGAGAACCTGACTTAGCATTAAAAATAATTTCAAGTCTTTCTATTGCTTGATTATAATCTCTTTCTGTTTTTATTGGTTTAATGTCCATATCAATTAAATTTCATTAGCGTTAATTTTATCATATTCAGCATGAGTCCCAATAAAACGAATCCAAACCATCTGATAATCATAATTTATTTTTACAATTAATCTATAAGTATTTCCTTTAATATTGAATACAACTCTGTTATCACTCAAAATGCTTGCACTGGGATATTCAGTCTTTATTTCATTTGGGGTTTTCCATCTAGTCTTACTAGCTTCCTGATACCAAGATTTCAATTGCTGTTCACAATCTTTATGGTCTTCCCAAAAATCCTTCAATATTTTCTTTGCAATTACCCTCAATTGTTATAATTTTTTAACAAAGATAATTAAAAGTTCCCGTTTTGGGAAATAAATTTTGTTCTTTTCAGAAGAGCAGGTTTGTTAAGCCAAAAATTGAGCTTTACAACTCTTTTATTACTGGGCGGTTAAAAAACTTACTTTTAAAAAAATTCAAATAAGAATAAATCATTTCTATTATTTCTTGTTTTTGTCTCCATTCAATAATTCAGATGATCTAAGGTATATTCTCTTTGCAAATCTAAAATCATTTTAAGATATTTGAAAACCTAAACTCACAAAATCATGGCAATCGTAAAAGCTCCCTTTGTAATCATCGGAACTATTGGTGATCTTAACTTTTATTTAGATCAAGGTAAAGTGAACCGCGTGCGTACAAAAGGTAAATCAGGCATAACCGCCGAACAGTTTAAAACCAATCCGATTTTCAACACAATTAAAAAACATGGAATAGAATTTGGTCAGGCTTCTAAAAAAAGTAGAATATTTCGATTTTTGACTCTACAGTTCAATAAAAAAGCCAAAGACGTAAGCTTCGCTGGAAGAGCCAACAAAATAATATTTGAAATTTTAGAAGAAGATACCTTGAATCAAAGAGGAGAAAGAACCGTTGAAAACGGAATGAATACCACGGAAGGAGTAAATTTACTGATTGGTTTCGAGGGAAACAAACTAAAACCATTGTACCAAACCCTGAAAAAAAAGGGAAAATGGGATGTCCAATCGGAAACGTTTAACCTGCCTAACCTCTCGTTGCTTCACGACATCGAATGGCCGGAAAATGCTTCTTTTGTTCACTTAGCAGTTGCTCAAACAAATTGGGACTATGAAAAAGATACTTTCGAAACGGCTTACAGCGAAGAAGTGACGTTTGAAAAAGAAGACAAGACCATCGACATTACACTCCACCCGGAGAAATTAAAAGGGGATAAATTAGTGTTACTCTACGTTTTCGTGGGCTTTTCTGAAAAATACAAAAAAACAGTCAGACCACTCAAAAGAAGTTTCAATTCAGTAACCATTCAGCAAGTCCTGAAACATAACCCTAAATAAGCGTATCCACCTAATCTGCGAATTAGAGTTATAATCACCCCATCAGCTGATATTCCTTCAAAATAGCCTTCCAAACAACCTGCTGTTCATACCGATTCACAATCATCGGCCTCGCATTTTCCCGCAATTGTGCATA
Organism: Flavobacterium sp.; assembly: GCF_013822155.1. Taxonomy (GTDB): domain Bacteria; phylum Bacteroidota; class Bacteroidia; order Flavobacteriales; family Flavobacteriaceae; genus Flavobacterium. The sequence goes on along the minus strand of NZ_PNJW01000007.1, from coordinate 57,369 downwards.
ATAATCCTTGTTTTCCATCAGTTCTATCATGACCTCTAACAATGTTTTTTCATCTTTAGTGGGAATAATAACCCCGTTTTGAGAAGGAACAATGATTTCGTTACAACCATTAATATTAGAAACAATCGAAGGAAGCTCCATCGCTCCGGCTTGCATCACCACATTGGGAAATCCTTCACGATAGCTCGGAAAAACAAGACAATGGGAAATGGCAAAAAACAACCGAACATCTTGTTGATAACCCACCGCCTTAATTTGTTTTACATTTTCAATCGCTTCTAATGTTTGGGGAAGTAAAGGATCTAATTCGGTTTCCAAGGGACCTACCAATAAAAGCTTCGCAGTAGGATGATTAATCTTTAATTTTTTAAAAGCGGCAATCAATTCATTAATCCCCTTATCAGTAACCAAACGACCAACAAAAATAAAGACAAAATCAGTGTCTTGAATGTCATAGCGTACTTTCAATTCCTCCTTTTGGGCAAAACTGAAATGGTCGTTGGAAAAATAAGTAGTATTGATGCCATTGGTACTACCGTTAGCCAAAACGGTTAATTTTTTGGGCTTACAATAGTTATTTTGAAGAATAATTTCTTTCAATCCATTGGAGTTAGGGTATACTTTATTGGCAAAAAAGTAAGTCGCCTTTTCCACAAAATCCAACACCTTTCGCTTACTACCCGATTCTTCTAACAAAGGTAAACCGGCTACCGTATGAAAACGATGCGGAACTCGGGCTAAAAAAGCAGCAGCCATACCCACAATACCGGCTTTTGGCGTGTGGGAATGCACTATATCCGGTCTGACTTTAAGAAAATAGAAAGTAAGTTTAATTAAGGAAATCAAATCACTGAACGGGGTAATTTGTCGGGTCATTTCCAAATGATAAGTGCTAACACCTTCCCGATTACCGATTTTTTCAAGGTATGCTTTTTCGGAAGAAATCGCAGTCACTTCAAAATGCTGTTGCATAAAACGCAACTGCCCTTCCAATAATTTATCTAAAGAAAGTGGAACCGTAGTGATACGTATTAATTTTTTTTTGTGTGTAGTCAATTTTTACTTTTATTTAAAACAGTTATATTTTTTAATTCCAAACTTAACCAAAGTAACGCGACAACCATAAAAGGAGCATACATAATTTTGGTACGCATAAAAATTCCAAAATTAGCATAGCGAAAGATAAATACCATCCCACAAAACAAACTAAAAAAAACAGCAGTATACCACCAAAATGGCATACGCAATTGTTTAAGCTTTGAAAAATAGCGGTATAGAAAAACCAAAGCTATTCCATGCAAAATAAGGTAAATTAAATTATCTAACCCAACAATAACGGTTCTAAAAGAAGTAGCTTCACATAAAAAAGGACGGAAATAAAAAGAAACCAGGCGGTAAAACCAGGAATAGGTCTCCATAGGCACATAAGACCCCGAATCACTAAAAGACAAAACGGAACCTCTGTTAAACCGAACAATACGATCCCAATCCAAATACCTGATTTTTGATAGGGTTAAAACCATATAAAATAATACCACGGCAAAAGGCAAAAGAAAAAAGACTTTTTTTAATTTTCTACGGAAAGGCATTTCCGAAGTAATCAAATAAGCAAGTCCTCCGGCAGCGAGCAGTAATAAGCCGACATGAGGACGAATCACCAGCAACAATAAAACAGCCAACACAAAAGAAAGATTTTTAAATTGTTGGGTGGTAAAACCCAAAAATAAAACGGAAAGACTCCAAAAAATCAAAGCTTCTTTCCCTAAAACGGCTGTCCAATAATGTAAATTAGGCCAAAAAAACAACAACAGCAAGAGGTTATATTTTCCGAATTTCACGGAACTACCAAGCACAAGAGTAATCCAATGAATAAAATTTAAAAGGGCAAAATACCCAATAAGGCCATATATAATAAATCCACCCAAGAAAGGGACACCCAATTTAATAAAAGGATAATTGAGCCAAACCACAAAGTCGGTTCCATAACTAAAAAAAGAAAACCAACTTTTTTCAGCCAGAGAATAATTTTCAGCCCAATAATAATGGGCATCTGATATCCCAATTTTTACTCTATCGTTCCAAGCGATAAAAACAAAAACAAAATGCCATAAGAATAAACCCATTTTAAAAATTTTACTGTCAGGTTGTTGAAGTGAAACCCAAAAAGTAGAAAAATCAAAAATGTTGGCTATTTTATTCAAGTTACTGGATTGCTGAGGTTAAATCCTTCATGGGTACTGACTCCATACCATATTTTTCGTGTAATAAAGTAAACCACGAAGCAATTTCATGCAAAACCACCATCGATTCGACGGGATGATTTCCAAAATTATGCGGGTGCCACCACAAATGATATACTTCACCCTGTTTGGCGGCCTGCAACATTTCATTTTTGATACGTTGCAACCGCAATGAATTCAAAAGAGATAAACGATGATGGGGTCTTAAAAAACGACTGGCGGGTTGAGCAGTTACTAAATCAACTTTCACTTTTTCCATCGAATACGAGGTAGAACCTAAGGGTAAATAAGCATCTCCGGTTCGAAATAACTTAGTGGCTAAAGATGATTGTGACGTATCTTTCCAATACCATGCGTCCGGATTGGAACGCAATTGCGTAATACCTCTTTCCTGACAACTGCCAAGATAATCCGGATTCCATTGATTTCTTGGAAAAACTAAGGAATGTAATGTTGCTCCGAAGTTGGAAGCCATCATAACAGCTTTGTCCAAATCCTGTTCAAATTGTGTTTTGGTTTGACCGGATTCTAAACAATAATAGTGCGAATAGGTGTGGGTAGCCAACTCTTGTCCGGGTATTTTTTGAATCAATTTTATTAATTCAGGAGCAAAAAAGAAGCGGTCCAAACCAAGATGTTGATGTTGCAATCCATACGCATAGGCATCTAACTTGGTATTGGTATAAGTGGGTATTTCAACTGGTTTATTACCCAGCCATTCTTCCCAATTTTGATTAAAAAGCATGCCAACTGTTGCCCAAGTAACGTGGAGTTGATGTTTTTCAAAACAAGCTAACATCTTTGGAATAACCTCGAGTGTATTGTCAAAATAAGCCACTTTATCCGTTAGGGTAATGTGATCAAACACACCCCAAACCAATTCAAAATCCAACGAAATGACAAACTTTCCTTTTTCCATGTTACGAAGGAGTTATATCGTTTAAAACTAAACCCCGCTTTTGCTGCTTATCATATTCCTCCTGGGCTAAAAAATAATAAATGACAAAAAAGGCAAAATACATCACCATGGATTTTTGCCGCATAATAATCCCCAAATTCGACATCACAAAAGTCATCGCAAAAGAAGTTAACAAAAAGGCAATCGCCGACATTTTAACCATGTAAACTGAATTCCTATAAAACTTTATAAATCGTTTATTACATATTTTAGCGAACAAAAGTAAATAAATAAAATTTTCAAAAGAACTGAATATCCCTAGAACCCCGGGAGAATCTACAAAAAGAGGTCGGAACCAAAAAGTAAATAACTTAACAGGAAGCGGATAATTACTCATGGCAACTCCTGAACCGGCTTTTTCTGACAACCCTTGTGATCTGGATTCTGCAAATGTTTCAAAATCAGAAATGACATTTTCAGAGTTTTCTAATTTAGCAACGGCTAAAATGGAATTACTGGCGGCTGCCAAAAACCCGATAGAGGCAATGACAATCAAAAATTTTAAACCAGTACTCATTTTTTCTTTTCCAAACCATAATCCTGCTGTCACTGATACTAACATAAATAACATGACGTGTGGACGAACCATATAAACAAAAAATCCTCCAAAAATCAATAAAAACCATCGTCGATAAGGCGATTTCACGGCATAAGTAAAAATCATTAAACCCATAAAAATGACAGAACCCTTTCCTAAAGAAACCGTCCAAAAATGCATATTGGGTAAAAAGAGTAATAATGTCAATAAATCATATTTTTTAAAAACTTTTACATTAATTGGAATATTTTCCCGCATAAAAAGATAAGCAAACACAAATCCTACATATCCAAACCAGGAAAATATAAGCATTAAAGATTCATAGGACAAACCAATTTTAACAAATGGATAGGCTAAAAAATGAATAAACCCATTATTGGTATCTAAAATTCCAAACCAATCTAAAGAAGATTCCTCGGTAAATAAGTAGTAGAATTTAGAGTCAGAAGGGTTATAAATAGTATAAGTATAGTATACTAAAAAGAATACTAAATGATAAAAATACAGATAGTTAAGTAGTTTTTTATTAAAAAAAAGATGTTTTTTAGCAAGACTATTTAACAACACTTGGGTTGCAATCAATAAAACGACAAAAACAAGAATTATATCCATTTGTTAAAATAATTCGAGATCACCCAAAGCATATTGCCATGTTTTCTCATTTCTTGATTGTGAAAGAATTACGCCATTCTCAGTTAAATCTCTACAAGTTAATATAGGCCCTACTGCACCAAAATAACCTAGTGAAAATAATTGACGCTCTGTTGTAATAATTAATAAACACCGATTTTGAAGTGCAAATTTAGTGACAACTTTTCTAATTTGTTTTCTTTCCGATGGACTATCGGCTCCTAATACTTCAGAAATTCGAAGTTCATTAAAATACGTATGTTTCTTGATATGCATTGCAATATACCAATTATCCCCTGTGATAATTTCATACGATTGAATCGGATTGTCTCTATAACGCCAGTTTAAATAATCTACTGACTTAGGGGTAAATAATCCTGAACCTTTTTTCATTCTTTCATTATGCTGCTCACAAAGTGATTGCAATTGATTTTCACCCATTGAAATAGCATATTTTTCATCTTTAGAAAACAAATAATTTACACCATACAAAAAAGTTGGAATAATTTTGATGTTAATTTTACCAAGTGATACCCACCCCATTTTTAAATAACCGGGACGACTTTTTTCATTGGGCGTATTAAAAACAAAACACTTTTTTGAAATTCCTACATTCTCTAAAGCCAAAAGCGTCAATTTTGTAAAGATTCCTTTTCTTTGGTGGTTTGGATGAGTCGCCGTATCCACTGCACGATAAGCCTGCCAAATAGTATTCCCATCTTGCCATTGCCATTGCATAAAAGCTCTTACTCCAATAATTTGACCATTTTCTTCTGCTAATAAAACCGGGGATTCTCCAAATGGATTTTGATGATGTTTATAATTCCAAATGGTAGTCGTTTTTTTCAATAGCGTTTCACCCAAACTTTCTTTTAAAAGTTGAACAATGGCATTGGTGTCTTCTATTTTGGCTAAACGAATGGTCATGATGTATATTTTCGATATAAACTTTCCAAAGTTACTACCATATTATCCATACTAAAAGAATCAATCACTCTGATTCTGGCTGATTGCTGTAATTTCTTTAAAAATTCGTCATCCCCTTTAACAAGCTCTATTTTATTGGCTAATTCCGCCCAATTTTCAACGGATACAACCATCCCTTCTTGATTATTTCGAACAACTTCTTTAATTCCACCGGCGTCTGTTGTCAAAATAGCACACTCCATGCTCATGGCTTCAAGCAAGGCGATGGGCAAACCTTCAAAAGAGGAACACATCATAAAACTATCCATTGCTTCATAATAGGGCCTAACTTCTACTTGAAGTCCTGCAAAAAAAACTTTCCCTTCTAATCCCAAAGCTTTATGTTTTTGTTCCAATTCAGCTTGTAATGGACCGGCTCCTACAATAATTCCGTAAACAGAAGCATCTTTATCAACGGCGGTTTTTAAAATTTCCAACCATAAATCTAACCGCTTTTGGAAACGGAAAACCGACACGGTTCCTACAACAAAAGCATCATCAGGTATGCCAAATTGCTTTCTAATCACTGACTGTTCAGTTGTTCCTTTTCTGGTAAAATTTTCTGTATTTACACCATTTAAAACAGTTTGAACAGGAATAATTGGAAAAATATTTTTTTGAATAGAATTGGTAACATCTTCTGAAACACCAATTCCCATAGATTGACAGTTAAAGGTATATTTATTAATAATTTTAGTTGCAAAATGATACCGTTCTTGAATGTTGTGCTCTGTGTATAATAATGGAATTCCGGTTAAACGATGCACTAATCGACTGACAAAACCTGCCCAAGGCAAATGAGCATGAATTAATTGAATTTGATGCTGACGACAATACTTAATAATTCTTCGGTATTGACATAACAGTGATATATTATTTTTAGCGGAAAAACAAGTAACTATACCTCCTGCCGATTGAATTGATTCAACCATTTGGTCTTTCCAAGGTAAAAAATAAAGATAGTGAAATTCAAAATCATGCTGATTATGCTTTTTAATCGTTTCCTGCAAAAGCATTTCTGCACCGCCGCGACCAAGTGATTTAATGATATGTAAAACTTTAATCTTTGGCATTAAAATCGATTTGACTGTTATTAATTGTCAGTTTTGCAAGTTAGTTAATGTATAGCTTTTGAACAAAAGATGTGTAACTTTTTAACAAAAGACATTCACTTTTGATGTTTAAAAACTACTAATTAATATTTTTGGGTTAGATTTAAATTTTGATGCCAAATTTCTAAATTCAATAATGCAAAAATTCCTTTGTAGCGTTTTACTTCATCTACTTTAGAATTTGCTTTTAAATAATACTTTTTTATGTATTGTTCGTCTAGTAATTCTTTATAAAAAGGAGACTGACTATGCAATAAATCAGTTGCCATTTCTTTTAAATCAGTTTCCAGCAATTTTTGAACTGAAATCTCAAAACCTCGTTTGGGTAACTTATGAAAATCTCCGGGTATTTTTTGCTGAACTAATTTACGCAATAAGTATTTTGACGTAATACCCTTTATTTTTAAATGTTGAGGAATTGCGGCTGTTGCTTCTATAAAATTAGTATCTAAAAAAGGAGACCTTCCCTCAATGGCATGTTGCATTGTAGATATGTCTATCTTTTTTAGTAATATTTTAGGCAAAATACCCATGAAATCAAGGTATAATATTTTGTCTAAGCTTGTGTTTAAATCGCTTGATTCTTCAACAATTTGGTTCCAATACAAATCAACCGGCTCTCTAAAACCCGGTGCATCATAAAATAAATCTGTTGTGGCAGAAAAATATTTTTGAGATTCATCCAAGGTTGCAAAAGAGTGTAATCGTTTGATATAATTTTTCCAACTCATTTTATCGTCTGTTGAAGGAAACATTTTTTGAAGTAAAGAAATCGGATAGTGTAACATTTGTAAAGCATGATAATGCTTATACAATAAATGCCTTCTGTATCCTCCCATAACTTCATCACCTCCATCTCCATTCAAAATAACAGTAACGTGTTTTTTTGCTTCTTGAGCCACATAATAAGAAGGGATTATACTCTCATCAATAATTGGCTCATCATAGGCACATAAAATTTTGACATAATCATTTTTTAAATTTGAAGCGTCAATTTTCAATACCGTATGATTTGTTTTTAATTGTTTTGCAATGGCAGATGCAATAGTAGATTCGTCAAACCCATCACCGGTTTGCACAGTAAATGTTCTTAAAGCTGGGTTGATTTTTACAGCATGCGAACAGACTAACGAACTATCAATGCCACCACTTAAAAAAGCACCAACTTCCAAATCACTCGCTAACATTCTTTTTTCAACGGCAGCATGAAGCTTTGAATCTAACAGTGATAAACCCTCTTGTTCATTTGATACAAGTTTAGTGTTTTTTAACACCGCCTGGTATGACCAATATTGCACTTTAGAACGTACATTCCCATCGGGTGAAAAATGGTAAAAGTGGCCCGGTAAAACTTCGTAAATTGCATCATAAATGGTAGGTTCTCCGGCAACAAAACCTTTTTGTAAATGCATTTTTAGGTTTTCAGTATGAATGCCGGTTTTAAAACCTGCAGCGAAAAATGCTTTCATCTCACTTGAAAACATAAAATTATCTCCCTGTGTGTAATAAAGTGGTTTTTTACCCGCTCTATCCCGAACTAAAAAAACGTCATTTGTTTTTAAATCAAGTAAACAAAAGGCAAACATACCATCCAAAAATTGAAAAGAATCTTTGCCTAGTTTTTCATATAAACGGATTATTACTTCCGTATCAGACTTTGAACTAACCTGTAACTGATGTGTTTTAATTAGTTCTTTATAGTTATAAATTTCCCCATTAAAAACCAAAGCAACGGTGTCTGTTAAAAAAGGTTGATTACCCCCCGAACTATCAATAATACTGAGCCTACTGTGAAACAGCGTAAACCCATTGACCGTAGCAAATGCCTGTTTATCAGGGCCTCTATGAAAAAGACTTTGAGAGATTGCTCCTTTACGAGCATCTGAAACTTCACCTATACAACCAAATATTCCACACATAATTAAAAAAGTTCTAATTCCCCAATACTAAAATCAACTTTATTGAAAAGCAGCATAGCATCCTCCTCTTTGATTTTTCTATACGTTATCATTGGGGCTTTGTTGTTAAGTTTTATAGTAAACCAAAATGTTTTTTTATTGATAAAAGAGAGCACTCCAAAACCAAAGGAGAAAAACAATTTAAACAAAATAATAGTTGAGATTTCAGTACAAATTGTATTGTTTTTTAGCACATCACATATTCTGAATTCATTCAAAAATTTAATCTTTTTCTGTCTGTAAATGATCGTATATTGTGTATTATTTACGTCCATTATTTTCATTCCATACTGTTGCAAGCTTATTTTTTGATAACGCCAAGCTAAATATTCCGCATCCTTATATACTGCTAAATGATTGGATTCAGGTTTGGATATTGTCGAAAAATCATAATTTAATAATCGCTCTTGGTCTTTTTTAAAACTATTCCCTAAAATAGAGAAGGTAGGCATCAGTTGAAGAAAAGGTTTGCCCCATTCTATCCAACCCATTTTCAAATAGCCCGGTTTTGACTTAGAATTTGGCGTGTTGAAGACAAAAGCATTTTCTTCTTTCTTCTTTAACTCTTCCAGTAAAGTCAACGTCAAATTTTTAAATATTCCTTTTCCTTGATAATCCGGGTGGGTTGCTGTGTCTACAGGTCTATATCCAACATACGATTCATTATTTTTTATAAACTTAAAACACATAAACGCTCTAATACCGATAAGTTTATCTTGATCCCAAGCCAAAATAACAGGCGATACCCCTGCAGGATTTTCATTATGTTTCCAATTCCAAAAAGCCAAGGTAGGTGCACCACCTTCTATACCTAAACAAAGTTTAAATAGTGTTACAATTTGCTCAACATCTGTTGGCTTTGCGAATTGATATATAAAACTAGTTGATTTCATCATTCAGCACTTCTGCATATATAGTTTCTAATTGAATCACCATCCTTTGTATACTGTACTCAGCAAGTATCGTAGCTCTTGCTTGGTTTTTCATTGATATAAAATTTTCCTTTTCCTTTACAATTTTATTTTCTAATTGATCCAGTATTTCTGCCGGATCCTGACTTTTTAATAAAACACCATTTTGATTGTCTTTTATAATCGTAGGAATTCCACCAACGGGTGTACAAAAAGGAACAATTTGCATGCTCATGGCTTCTAATAAAGCTACAGGCAACCCTTCAAAATCACTCGTAATAAGAAAAACATCCATGTATTGCATGTAGTTTGCCGGTTGATCCTGAAGCCCGGCTAAGTAAACATTCGTAAGTTTATATTGGTCAATCAAATTTTTGATAGACTCCATTTCAGGGCCATCTCCTACCATCAAAAATTTGAAGGGTAAATTTTTCTGTTGAGCCAAAAGAGCCACTTCTATAAAAATAGCTAATCGTTTTTGTTTTCTAAAGACCGCAACAGTTCCAATAATACTATTATTTTCTTTGAAGTTGTCCACTTCTTCTATCGCTTTAAACTTGTTCTCTCTAAAAAAAAAGGAAGTATTAACGCCATTAGGAACATACACTATATCATGAAACAAATTTCTTTTTTCTAAGGCTGTTTTGGCATCCTCTGAAACGGCTAATACTTTTGTCTGGTATTTATAAGTTATTGTACTTACCGCTTTAGTTAAAAAATGATACCGATCAAAATTATTATGTTCGGTATAAAGAACCGGTAGTTTAGTGAGTCTGCCAACAATTCTGGCCACCACTCCAGCCCAAGGCAGATGTGCATGAATAAGTTGAATTTTATTCTCTTTACAATAAGTACTGATTTTAGGATATTGTAATACTAGTGAAAGATTATTTTTAGCCGGAAAACAAGTAACCTTTCCGCCGGCTTCCAAAATGGCTTTTTCCATCTGATTTTTCTGCGGAAGAAAATAAATATAATGAAACTCAAAAGCCGTTTTATCATGCATTTTGAGTGTTTCCGGCAGCAACATTTCTGCTCCCCCTCGTCCCAATGATTTGATAATATGTAAAACTTTAATTTTTGTCATTGGTTAACATTAAATAGGTTTTTTCAAACTGCTTGGCAAGGTAGGTATTATTAAATTTTTGTACAACGAGTTGGTGTCCCTTTTTAACCATTTCAACCGAGTCAACAGGATCGATGGCCTTCCGTATAGCCGAAACAAAAGATTCTTCATCCCCTTTTTCAATCAAATAGCCCGTTTCGTTATTTTGCAACACTTCCGAAACGCCTCCCACATTATAGGCAACCACAGGTGTTTGAGCATAAAAAGCTTCTAAAATCACGCCGGGCAATCCTTCAATAACACTCGGCAAAACCAAAACATCGGCATGGTGAATATAATCAATTACATTTGGCACAAACCCGTAAAAAGTAACAAAATCAATTAGGTTATTTTGTTGTACCAGTGCTTCAACAGAACCTCTCAACGGACCATCACCCAATAAATGCAAATGAGCCTCCGGATTTGCCGCTAAGAATTTTTGAAAAATAGACAGTAAACCCGTATGGTTTTTCTCAAACGTAAAACCGCCAACGTGAATGAGGTTTATACTCGCTTTACCTTCATTTTTCCACTGAACGGGTTTACTATCCTGAAATTGAACCCCGATAGGAATAACGGTTGTTTTGCTTTTTGTTTCCGGAAATAATTCATTGATATCAATAGCCGAAAGTTGAGAAACCGAGATAATAGCCTGCGTATTTTTATAAAAAAAACCGTTAATCCATTTGGTAACCGGATGGTGAATATAAGAACTGACCATACTGGCATTTCGAGCAACCAAAGGGGTTTTCCAACGGTGCAAAAGCTTAGACAAAACCGCAAATTTCAACGTATCACCGGCATTGCATTGAATCACATCCGGTTGATGTTGCTCAATTAAAATAGCGAACTGCTTCCAACCTTCAAAATCTGTCCATCGTTTAGCTATAGGGCGATTCAATGGAAGTAAAGTCCCCGAAAAAGGCAAAACCGATTCACCGGGAAAAAGAGCAATCAAAAAAACGGTGTGTCCGCTTTTTTCCAACTCTTGCGAAAGTTGAGCCGCAAACATCTCGGCCCCGCGAAGTTGTGGTTTTTGAATAAGTTGAAAAATTATCATGATTTGTTAAAACGAATTAAACTTTCATAAGTTTGATTATACTGCTTAACAATACTTTCAATACTGAATTTGTCATAGGCCACTTGTTGAGCATGTTGAGCTAAGTCAATATAAAGGGCTTGATTAGATAAAACCTGTTCCAACTTATTTTCTAAATCAGATACATCTCCTTTTTTAAAAAAAACGGCTTCTTTTGAAGTAACACATTCTTTATTTTCTGAAATATCCGAACAAACAATAATTTTTTTGGCCATCATAGCTTCAATTAAAGCTCCGGGTAATCCTTCATAATGGGTAGGAAAAACAAAAACAGTAGCCAAACGAAGTAAATCGGGAATATCATTTCGATTCCCTAAAAGTTGAACGTTGTCCTGTAATTGATAAGCCGCTATCTTAGCTTCCAAATTTTTTCGATAACCTCCTTCTCCGGCTATCAGCAATTTTAATTGGGGTTGCTTTTGTAAAAGGTTCTTAAAAGCGTCCAATAAATCGAGTTGCCCTTTTCGTTCTAATAAACGACTGACGTTTACTAAAACTTGGTCATTATCACGAATGCCCAACTCTTTTTTAAGTTGATGAATCCGTTCTTCGTTACTATGTTGAAACTTATCAAAATCTCTTCCTCTGAAAATAACCTTAATTTTTTCCGGATTAAGATGTAAATGCTTGGCATTAGACGTTTTGATTGTTTCTGAATTAGAGATAAATAAATCAACATGCTTCGCCGTAAAAGCATCCAGCTGTTGAATACCATAAAGTTTTAATTTGCCTAAAGTAGTTAGTTTGGAATAACGCTCTTCAATATAGGAATTGTTGACCAAGCTGGAAATTAATGGAATAGTAAAGTGCTTCTTTAGCTTTCTGGCGATGATATCGGCCCGAAATAAAGTAGAATGGATGATATCAGGCTGAATTTCTTTGATGATTGGAATAAGTTGTTGTACCGCTTTTGAAAAACCATACTTTTCATCGTTATTAAGTTGAAAAACAGTAATACCATTTTTAGCTGCTAATTCAGCCAATTGATTACCCCGATAAATCGTTATAAAATAAGACGTTGCCGCTTTGTTTTGAATGGCAATGTCCAATAAACTTTTTTCGGCTCCACCGGTTTCAAAAGTATCTAATATGTAAACTATTTTTTTCAATTTATATTTATCGCATTTAATAAATGAGTTCTGAATTGACTTTTAAAATTTACAATAACGGAATCAAAATCATCTTTTTTATAAGATTCAATCAAATTCGCTATAAGTTCCTTAAAATCAGTAGAGTCATTATAAAATCGATGATAGTGTAACTTATCCATTTTTGATAATAAATCTACAATTTTTCCCTTATGTTCGGTTGGATACTTTTTTTCTGATTCAATTACTAAAAAAGGAACTTTATTTTTAATACTGAAAATAGTAGAATGGAAACGGTCGGTTACACAAAAATCAAAATATTGATAACAAGTCGCCCATTCTAAGGAATTTAATATATCAGAAAAGTTAATTTCACAGAATTTGTTATACTGACCAATTCCAACTAGTTGAATATTATTTTGTTTGGCATAATGGGAAATTTGTTCAGAAGCTTTTGCAAATTCAACATTGTTTGAACTCAAATTTAAAGCAAACCGTTTCCGATTAAAATCAACACCAACTTTTTCTAACTTTTCTTTCACTCCATTGGCTTGCCAATCCACTCCAAAAGTTGGGTCTGGCACTTGATAAAGTGGTGCGTCAACATCTAGACTTTTAATCAAATTAAAAGTATACTGATCTCTAACAGCTATGGCATGAAAATTATTGACAATTTTTTTTGCTTGATTTTTAAATTTGTCGTTTAGAAGTAATTTTGGATTTGAACCATTAGCTGAAGCAGCAGATGCTATTCTTTTGGCTTTAATACCTTCTGGTAACCAATAGATATTTGGAAATTGTCTGGCATATTTTCTGTTTAATATCTTCCAAACTTCATCACTCCCAACAATTACATAATCGTAATTTTGTTTGTTTATAAACTCCGTAGCTTCTTCTAAGTTGTCTGAAATCAATTTTTCTTTAGTTAAAGGCAAAAGTTCAGTAACAAATTTTTTAAAGTTGTAGTATCTTTTTATTTTTGAAAATGCATTTCTTTTTAATTTTATCAATTCTTTAAAAACTTCTCTTTTTTCAATATTCTCAATGGTTTTGTGTCGATAATCAATAACTTCAATGGTTGCGTCAGGAAATAACTCTTTTAAAGTATACACATGACCAAGTGTTTGTAAAACCGCCCCGTCATTGATAACATGATGATAGGTTAATATGCCAATTTTCATACTGATTATTTTTTAAATTTATAAAAGTCTCCTGCCCATGTCGCAGAGTAAAGAAAACCATTTGAATCAATCACAGGCACTGATAATGCTTTGGCATACTCAATTTCCCAAACCGGTTCAGCTTTTTCAGAAAGACAAATAAGTGATCCTTTCTTAACTGTTTTTTTAGTATTAATTAAAACATGGTCATTAGCCATCAACGACGGCGAAGTCCATAATCCCCTGTCTTTTGAGGCAATGGCTAAAGAATATAATTCCTTTCCGGTAGCTTTATCTAAAAGATAAACCGTGCCGTTTAAGCCTAAAAACACAATGAAATTTTTTCTGCTTATGGCTACCGAAGCCCGGCAACCAAACGGAAATTCTCTTTTCCAAAGAGTTGTTCCGTTTAAATCCGTTTTATATAAAATTGCTTTTTTATTAAAAAAACTTTCCGTGTGATAAATGCATTTTTCTTGAGGATCTATCGACGGATTTGCCCAGGCATTAGACCTGAAAAAAGGTTTTTTCTTCCAACGTAAATTTCCATCCTCCTGAAACAAATGTAAACCGCTATTTTGTCCAATAACGGCAATTAAATCTTTTCCTTCATCTGCAACAACAGCAACTCCCGCTAAATGATATCCGGGATTCCCTAATGATTTTTGCCAAACAACTTGCCCAGAATCTTTATCAAGTAAAACCAACCCTAATCCGTAAAAAACAAAAGCTATTTTTTTGTCGTTTACTAAATTAGGCGAAACCCAAGTATTTATTTTCATGAATTTTTTAAATTCATAATCATAAAATAAATGATTAAAAGTGTTTATTACTAACCTTTTTAATTTAGACTGTTTAGCAAATGCCAAATAACCGTCATACCGCCAAACTAATTCGCCTTCTAAATTTAAACACAACAAAGTGGAGGCATTACAACCAATGTATAATTTATCTTCAACTAATAACGGGCTGGAATACACTTTATATTCAGTAACAAACTGCCATTTGACTGAACCATTTGAATCTAAACAATAAATACATCCGTTATGTGAACCAAAATACATGTTTCCATTACCATCAATAACCGGTGTCGATTCTGCACAACGAATGGGGTCTTGCTTAAATGAAATTTTCCAAATCTCTTGAGGTAAATTATCATAAACATGAGAAGATTGAATTCTGCCGGTTCGTTCTTTATCAAATAAAAACATATTATTTTTTAAGTTTTAAGGATACTTTATGCCAAACCTGCCACAAAGGTTCAAAATCAGATTTTTTATAATGCAAAATTGTTTTAATAGGAATACCGGTTTCTTTACTGTAAAAATGTAAAAAGAAAAAAGAAGCTAATGAATAGGTAATTAAGGAAGACAAAGCGGCACCATCTGAACCATATAAAGGAATGAAATAAAAATTTATACCTATGTTAAGAAACAACGGTAAAATCATTGACTTCATGGCTATCCAAGGTTTGCCTTTTCCGGCCAAGTCCATATTCATTACCTTAAAAATGGTTAATAATACCACTCCCGGTAATAAAACCTGCATAACTGAAACACTGTCTAAAAATTGTTTTCCATAGAGCAATAATATAATTGGTTTGGAAAATAATATTAAAAAAATTGCAATCAAACTTACTGCAATTAATGAAAGTCTTAACAAATGAGCCACTTTAACTGAAAAAGCATTTCCATCCTTTGATACGGCACTACGGGCAAAAACAATGGAACTAAACAACATGGGAATCTGCCATAAATATTCGACAATACTCACACCTTTGGAGTAAATTCCCAACTCATAAGAGGTACTTAAGTTTTCTAATAAAACAACGTCAATTTTATAATTTAAACTAATAATCAGTAACGCTGAAGCATAAACCATCCCTAAAGACAACATTTTTTTTATTACTTCTGATTCAAAATGAAAACTGTTGATTTTTAAATTTTCTCCTTTAATTGTTAAAGCAATGAAAATAGCTAAATGCCCACATAGAAAAGCTAACATCGCTCCAAGAATTTCAAGATTGAACAGATAGATAAGCAATATTGTTCCAATAAATGTAACAAAGTTTGGTATCCAATTAATTTTATTAAATTCTTTAATCTCATTTTTTCCCAGAAAAATTCCGGAACAATACGTATTATGCAAACTAAAAGGAATACAACTGATGGAAACAAAAACTAAAGTATAATCAGGAATGTTCTTAGAAAGAAAGTAGAACAAGAAAAAACAGATAATCATACTTATAAAAGAAGTTATCAGCCATATTTGAGTAACCGCTTGTCTAATCCGATCAATATTGAAAATTTCTTTTCCAACAAAATAAGTGGTAGATTGCCTGATACCCATAGAACCCAGTACCATAAATAAAGAAGGATAAACTAATAGCGTTGCAATAACTCCGTTTTGTTCAGGAGTAAGTAGCCGAGCAGTAGCAACAGAAGTTCCCACTCCAAAAATGATTATAGCCACTTTGGAAAAACCTACTCTAACTAAATCATTTAAAAAAGAAGCCATTAATTAATTTTGATAATAATTTTTATACCAAGCCACAAACTCCTCAACCCCCTTTTCAACTGAGGTAGAAGGCGTGTAATCAAAATCGTTTATTAACCCATCCACATCAGCCCAAGTGCGTTCCACATCACCCGGTTGCATAGGAAGCATTTCTTTAATCGCTTGCTTTCCGGTCGCTTTTTCAATAGCTTCAATAAAATCAAGTAATTTCACCGGTTTGCTGTTACCTATGTTATACAAAGAATAGGGTTTTTGCACCGCATCTTTTTGAAAGGTGTTGACAATAGTAAGCATACCGCCTACGATGTCATCGATATAGGTAAAATCACGGGAAAGATTTCCTTCGTTAAACACTTGAATCGGACGGTCATTTAAAATAGCATCGGTAAACAAAAACATCGCCATATCCGGCCTGCCCCAAGGACCATAAACCGTAAAAAAGCGTAATCCCACCGTTTGAATACCAAACAAGTGGCTATACGTATGAGCCATCAATTCGTTGGCTTTTTTAGTAGCAGCATACAAACTGATAGGGTTGTCAACCGCGTCCGTAACCGAAAAGGGTATTTTTTCATTCAAGCCATACACACTGGAACTGCTGGCATAAAGTAATTTTTTTACTCCATGATTTCGACAACCTTCTAAAATAGATAAAAATCCGGTGACATTGCTGTCAACATATTGAAAAGGTTTTTCCAAACTATAGCGAACGCCGGCTTGAGCAGCTAAGTTACAAACTAAATCAAACTTTTCGGCGGCAAATAAATGATCAATAGCCCGATTATCCTCTAAATTTAATTGGATAAAGCTAAATTGTTCTCCGTGTTTAGAACTGCTTATTTTTACATTATAATCAATTTGATGTTCCGCAATACCCAATTGGGCTAAACGACCAAATTTTAAATTCACATCATAATAGTCATTGAGGTTATCCAACCCAACTACCTGATAGCCCTGAGCAATCAATTGTTCGCTTAAGTGGTATCCAATAAAACCGGCTGCTCCTGTGACTAATACTTTCATCTAAAAATAATTTTATGAATATTGTTTTTCGTAATATTTTTGATAATCTCCGGAAGTGACATGTTGAAGCCATTCTTCATTGCTCAAATACCAGTCAATGGTTTGCTCTAATCCTTCTTCAAAGGTAACGGAAGGTTTCCAACCTAATTCGCGATTTATTTTAGAGGCATCAATGGCGTAACGTAAATCATGTCCGGGACGGTCTTTCACATAAGTAATCAATTGTGCAGAGGTCCCTGGCGTTCTTCCTAATTTGTTGTCCATTTTTTCACACAACAATTTCACTAAGTCAATATTTTGCCATTCATTAAATCCGCCAATATTATAGGTTTCATGGTTTCCTCCTTGATGAAAAACCAAATCAATCGCAATGGCATGGTCTAAAACAAATAACCAATCACGGGTATATTTTCCATCACCATAAACCGGCAAAGGCTTATTAGTAATTATATTGTGAATAAAAAGTGGAATCAGTTTTTCAGGAAAATGATTAGGCCCGTAATTATTGGAACAATTGGTAATCACATATGGCAGACCATAGGTTTCTCCATAAGCACGAACAAAATGGTCCGAACTGGCTTTGGAAGCAGAATAAGGAGAATTAGGGTCATAAGGTGTTGTTTCAGTAAACAAACCGGTGGAACCTAAAGAACCATACACCTCATCGGTAGAAATATGATAAAAACGTTTACCGACAAAGTCATTTTTCCAAATTTCCCGGGCAGCATTCAATAAATTCATAGTGCCAATCACATTCGTTTTCACGAAAGCCAACGGATCCGTTATTGAACGATCTACATGAGATTCCGCCGCCAAA
The DNA here is from genome assembly GCF_013822155.1 of Flavobacterium sp. Lineage (GTDB taxonomy): Bacteria > Bacteroidota > Bacteroidia > Flavobacteriales > Flavobacteriaceae > Flavobacterium. The sequence continues at coordinate 39,247 of NZ_PNJW01000007.1, read as the reverse complement.
TGGATCACACCGTCAAATTCTTCCTTTTGAAAAAAGGCGGTAATAAAATCAGCATCCGTGATATCACCTTTTACAAAGGTATAATTGGGTAAATGCTCAATATCAGCAATATTTTCTAAATTTCCGGCATAAGTCAAGGCATCCAAATTAAAAATTTGATACGTTGGATAATTAGTCACAAAACGTCTCACAACATGTGAACCAATAAAACCTGCTCCTCCGGTAATTAGAATTTTTTTCATGCCTTATAATTTTCCGTCTGCTTGATTTTTTAAAATACCCTTAACATCATAAACAATGGCATTAGCCGCTTTTAAATTTTGGAAATTTAAATTTAAAAACTCGTTGTGTGCCACACCTAAAACAATGGCATCAAAGGTTTCCTCCGGTAATTGAGTAGAGGTAACAAGATTATATTCATGTTTCACTTCAGCAGGGTTGGCCCAAGGGTCAAAAATTGAAACTTCAATGCCATAATCCGCTAAAGCAGCAATGACATCAACAATTTTAGTATTTCGAACATCCGGACAATTCTCTTTAAAAGTGATTCCCAGCATAAGCAATTTGGCTTTATTCACCGTAATCCCTCTCTTAATCATCAATTTCACTACTTGCGAAGCAACATATTCACCCATGCTGTCATTTAACCGTCGTCCGGCTAAAATAATTTCAGGATGATAACCCGCTTCTTGTGCTTTTTGAGCTAAATAATACGGGTCAACACCAATACAATGTCCGCCCACTAAACCCGGTTTAAAAGGTAGAAAATTCCATTTAGTACCGGCTGCTTCCAACACAGCATGGGTATCAATCCCTAACATATTGAATATTTTGGCCAATTCATTCACAAAAGCAATATTGATGTCACGTTGTGAATTTTCAATTACTTTGGCCGCTTCTGCCACTTTGATAGTTGGAGCTAAATGGGTTCCGGCAGTAATAACAGATTTATATAAATCATTTACTTTAACGCCTATTTCAGGAGTAGAACCCGCCGTTACTTTCAGTATTTTTTCAACAGTATGTTCTTTATCACCCGGATTAATCCGTTCCGGAGAATAACCCGCAAAAAAATCTACGTTGAATTTCAGTCCGCTTATTTTTTCTAAAACAGGCACACATTCCTCTTCTGTTACACCGGGATATACGGTCGATTCATACACCACAATATCCCCTTTTTTTAACACCTTACCTACCGTTTCACTCGATTTATAGAGTGGCGTTAAGTCTGGTCGGTTGTTTTTATCAACCGGAGTTGGAACAGTAACAATATAATAAGTACAACCTTTAATATCCTCTAGATTAGTCGAACAAAAAAGTCCGTTGGCTTTTAATGGCTCCTTCACCAAAACGGATTTCAATAACGCCTCTTCCACTTCCAGCGTATTATCTACCCCCGAATTGAGTTCCGCCACTCTTTTTTGGTTAATATCAAATCCGACCACTGGATATTTTGTAGCAAAAAGTCTTGCCAAAGGCAATCCAACATATCCCAACCCGATTACTCCAATTTTTATACTCATTTCAATTTTTTATTATGACCCGATAGCCTGGTATTTAAAACCAATTTTTGTTAATTTTTCTTTGTCTAACAAATTTCTGCCGTCAAAAATAAAGGCAGGTTTGTTCATATCGTGATATATCTTTTCCCAATCATAGTGTTTAAATTCATCCCATTCTGTCAATACTGCAATGGCATGAGCTCCTTTACACGCTTCATAAGGATCAGGAATAGCTTTCACATACTTACTGTTTTCAGCTTCCGATCTTGATTGCAAATAATTCAAATCAAAAAGCATTTGTTCTTCCGATACTTTAGGATCATAAACCGCTAATTTGGCTTGTTCAAATAATAAATCATTGGCCACATAAATGGCTGCTGATTCGCGGGTATCATTAGTATCTTTCTTAAAAGCCCAACCTAAAAAAGTAATTTTTTTATCGGCAACTGTATTGTATAAAGTAGTCACAATATTTTTGGCAAAGCGGCTTTTTTGATGGTCATTCATAATAATTACCTGTTCCCAATAATCAGCCACTTGATTTAACCCATACGATTTAGCAATGTAAACCAAATTTAAAATATCCTTTTGAAAACAAGAACCCCCAAATCCAACGGATGATTTTAAAAATTTAGAACCGATACGGCTATCCATACCAATAGCTCTGGAAACTTCGTTAACATCTGCTCCGGTTTTTTCACACAATTCAGAAATAGCATTGATAGAAGAAACACGTTGAGCTAAAAAGGCATTGGCCACTAATTTTGACAATTCAGAAGACCAAACATTAGTGGTTAAAATACGCTCTTTAGGAACCCAATTAGCATAAATTGAAACCAGCGATTGAATGGCTTTGTCTCCTTCCGGAGTAGCATCACCACCAATTAAAACCCTGTCAGGACTAAATAAATCTTCCACAGCAGTTCCTTCAGCTAAAAATTCCGGATTGGATAAAATTTGATATTTCACCCCGTTTCCGGTATTGTGCAATATACTTTTAATGGCCTCTGCCGTTCGAACAGGAAGCGTAGATTTCTCCACTACAATTTTATCCGTTTTAGAAACACGGGCAATTTGACGGGCACATAATTCAATATATTTTAAATCGGCCGCTAATCCTTTTCCGGAACCGTAAGTTTTGGTCGGGGTGTTCACAGAAATGAAAATCATTTCCGCTTCGTCGATGGCTTTGTCAACTTCAGTTGAAAAAAACAAATTTCGACCACGGGCATCTTTCACCACATCACTCAAACCGGGTTCATAAATAGGAATATTTTCTACATTAGGGTCGTTCCATTTCGCTATGCGTTCTTCATTCAAATCAACAACCGTAACTTGAATATGTGGACATTTTTGGGCTATTACAGCCATCGTAGGACCACCTACATAACCGGCACCAATACAACAAATCTTTGTAATACTCATTTTATTATTCTTGAAATTATTTTAAATTATGCCAATACCAATCTACTGCTTCTTCTAGTCCTTCACTAAAGGAATACTTCGGTTGGTAATGCAATAATCGTTTTGCTTTATCAATACTTGCCAAAGAATGAGGAATATCACCCGCCCTATTCGGACCATAAATAATCTCCACCTCAGCAATTTTTGAATCAAATTTGGATAAATAGTCTTTTAAAAGCGTCACCATCTGATTAAGAGTGGTTCTGTCTCCATAAGCCGTGTTATAAACCGTATTGGTCGCCCCCGGATTATCAGACAACATGGCCAATTCATTCATCTGTACCACATTGTCAATATACGTAAAATCCCTGGAAAATAGCCCATCCCCATTTATTACCGGACTTTCATGCTTCATCAATTGCATCACAAACTTTGGAATAACGGCCGCATAAGCTCCATTTGGATCTTGTCGTCTGCCAAACACATTAAAATATCGTAATCCAATCGTTTCTAATCCATAGGTTCTACTGAAAATTTCAGCATATAATTCGTTCACATATTTAGTAATCGCATAGGGAGATAATGGTTTTCCAATCACATCCTCCACCTTAGGCAATGCTTCAGAATCACCATAAGTAGAAGAACTCGCGGCATATATAAACCGTTTCACTCCGGCATCTCTAGCCGCAACCAACATATTTAAAAATCCGGAAACATTCACTTCATTTGATGTAATCGGATCATTAATTGACCTCGGCACTGAACCTAATGCCGCTTGATGTAGAACATAATCTACTCCCGTAACGGCTAGTTTACAAGTATCTAAATCCCTTATATCACCTTCAATCAGTTTAAATTTAGGGTTCTTAAAAAACGGTTCAATATTATACCTATGTCCGGTTGCAAAATTGTCTAAACAAGTTACATCATATCCTTTATTCAAAAAATATTCGCACAAATTAGAACCAATAAAACCTGCTCCTCCCGTAATTAAAACGGAATACTTATTAATTATTTCCATTTTTTTATTCTAAAATTCTGCTTGATTTTATCAAGTAGTGTTTTTGGTTTATCATCGTCATTATAACCACTTGAATAGTTACCATATACATAGCCATAACCATAGCCATAGCCGTATCCATAACCATACCCTGTTCCGTATTTTGCTCTGTTTTCAAAACCATTGAAAACGATACTTACATTTTTCAATTCTTCTCTTTGTACTCTATTATTCAACAAATTGACCATTTCCTTTTTAGTGTAGTTTTGTCTAATAATATATAATGTTGCGTCTACATAGGGGATTAATTCAATCGCATCTGCAACTAAACCAACCGGAGGCGTATCTAAAATAATATAGTCATACTTTTCTTTCAAGGACTTCATCAACTCATCCATCGATTCCCCAATTAATAATTCAGACGGATTTGGTGGAACAGGCCCTGAAGTAATTACATCTAAATAAGGAATATGAGTTTGTTGAATAACTTCATCTAATGTGTTTTGACCAATTAAATAATTTACTACTCCAATTTCATTTTTGATTTTAAAATCATCAAAAATTTTAGGCTTACGTAAATCCAACCCCACTATTACTGTTTTCTTTTCACTTAATGCAAATACCGTTGCTACGTTAATCGAACAAAATGTTTTTCCTTCACCACTTATAGAGGAAGTAAGCATTAATGTTTTAGAGCCCTCAATTTTGTTCTTCTTATACATAAATTGTAGGGAAGAACGAATTGCCCTAAATGATTCTGATAGAGACGATTTTTGTTTCTCAAAAACGGATAAGTTTGATTTAGTTTGTTTAATACCCACAATTCCAATTATCGGAATAGTGGTTAATTTACTGATATCTTCAATATTTAAAATTGTATTTTCTAAAAAGAAAATAGTCAGAATAGCTATAAGAGGAATTATCAAACCAAGAAAAAATGCTAAAACATAGTTAACTTTGGTATTTGGTCCTATTTGACCTCCCCCAATGTCTTTGGCGGGATCAATGAAGTGAATATCCGCTAAATTAGCTGCTTTCACAATATTTGCTTCATTCCTTTTTTCAAGAAAACTAGTAAATATAGCATTATTCAAATCATACTTTCTAGTAATTTTTAATAATTCCTGTTCATCTTGAGGCAGTTTGCTAATTGCTGTTTCCGTTTCATTTAATTTATCATTGATTAACTTTAAATCATAATCTAAAGCGGATTTAACTGAAGAAATGTTTTCTAATAATACCTTTTTTAAAGCCTCAATTTCATTGTCTAAATCATTAAACATTTTGGGATTCTTTATTGTATAAAGCATTTCTGAACGTTGAGTGGAAAGTGTGATTAACTTTGATACATTCTGTATAACATTTGGATCATCAATTCCTGCAACAGTTGGAGCGGGTAGTTTGGAAAAATCTACACTTTTAATTAAATAATTTTTTAAAGAGTTGTAATATGCGATTTTTCTGGTTATTCCATCTTTTTGAACTTCATAATCAAGAAGCCGCATAGATATCTCTTTTCCTCCACTATTAATTTGATAATAATTTTTGTTTTGGCTAAAGTTCTTTACTTCATTTTCATTATCCTTAAGTTGCTTATCCATGGCTAGTAAAGTGCTATCGATAAAAGCAATAGTATTTGTTGCAAATTGGTTTTTCCTTTCTAATTGAATTCTAATCATGGTTTTAACCGTTTCATTCAAATAATCAACCAATCTGTTTTTATTAGTTCCTTCTAAACTCAATTCTATTATTGATGGTGCATTTCTATCAATATTAGCCTTTATCTCTTTGTACTTTATTACGGTTTCATCAAACTTGTTAAATTTTATAAAATATTCAACACCAACAAAATCACCAATATAATCCGATTTAACTAATTTAAAATTTAGAAATGGAAGATTTGTATACTGATCAAATTTAAATCTTTTTTTAAAGACCCCCGTTTTGGCTGCAATTCTTGTTGACGTGTTTGATTCATAAGTAAATAGTTCCGCGTTAGAATTTTCAAGGTTAGCGGATAATTCAAATTCTGTTTCTGAAATGAACTTTATACTATAAAGGGTTTTAACTAACTGAGGTTTTGTTTTATCTAAAACTACCTTAAATGGAACTTGTCCATAAACATCTTTTAAATAATATTTATCTTTTAATAAATAATCAACAAAAAAATCTAGTCTATTAACTACCGATTCATTATGGGATCTGGATCGTAGAGAGGAAGCTAGGTTTTGAACTTGATCTGAAGACCCTCCCCAATTAAAAACTAAACTAGTATTTGCTGTAAAAAAAGGATTATTTTCCTCTTTAAGTGCAATGGTCGTTTCTAATTTATATATTTTCTCTTTTCTAATATTCACATTATAAGCTACTAAAAAAGCTACTGCCCAACTTACCAGAAACCATTTCCAATAGCCTGCTGTTTTTATTAAAAAACCTTTAAAATCAAATTTTAACTGGTTTTCAAAAAATGAAAAATCTTTAGATTCAAGCATATTTATATATAAATTATAACTGCATTAATACTATAATAGTAGTAGCCAAGGAAAGGACTGATATTATTGTAGTTAAGGATTGAATACCGGTTGTTCCAGTTCCCCATGATTTTTGCTTTAAAGGATTTATTAAAATAAAATCATTTGGTTGTAAATAATAATAAGGAGATTCAAGTGCTTTTTTTTCTAACAAATTAATTTTATGCATTTCTACTCCATGCGGGTATTGTCTTACTACAATTACATTTTTGCGATCGCCAGTCATTGTAATATCACCAGAGTTTGAAATAGCATCCATTATAGTTGCGTTTTCAACAAAAAGCGTGCTAGTTCCCGGTACTTTAATCTCTCCATTAATAGTATATCTCATTCCGGCAATTTTTACGGAGACAAATAAATTTGCTTCAATATTGAAATATTCTTCTAACAATCTTTTTTCAATTAAAATCCTAATCTCTTCTGTTGTTTTACCAATTACATTAACCTCACCTAAAACCGGAATTCTTACATTTCCATGATCATCTACCGTTGAACCTTCAAAAAATAAAGTTTGTTCGTTATTATTACTTTGTAATCTTTCTGTCGGTCTAAACATTGCTGATAACTTAGGATCAATGGTTTTAATATTAATCATTAAGATATCATTTGTTTGAACTCGATATGGCTTCCTAACTGTTTGATTAACAACAATTGAATCTTTAACTTGTCCATTATCTTGAAGATAAGTCAAATCCTTGGTGGGAACGCATGAACTAAAAAAAAGCAGTAGTATAAAAAATATAAATAGGTTGATTTTATTCATTTTAAAAATTTTAGCAAACAAAGATAGTTTTTCAAATGTAATTACAAAAAAATGTAGTGTTATAATTAGTTGTTCTTCATAGTGTTTTCAAACGGTATACGATTTAGAATGCTTCTTCCTAGAGTAATCTCATCGGCATATTCCAATTCATCTCCTACTGCTATTCCTCTAGCTATTGTTGATGTTTTCACTTCTAATTCTTTGATTTGTCTGTAAATGTAAAAATTGGTTGTATCCCCTTCCATCGTTGAACTTAAGGCAAAAATAATTTCTTTCACTAATTGAGTCTTGACTTTTTCAACTAATGAAACAATATTTAATTGGCTTGGTCCTACTCCATCAATTGGAGAAATTTTACCCCCTAAAACGTGATAGATTCCTTTAAACTGTCCTGTATTTTCAATTGCCATCACATCACGCACATCCTCTACAACACAAATAATTTGGTGATTTCTTTTTTCGTTGGCACAAATTTCACAAATTTCTTTGTCAGAAATGTTATGGCATCCTTTACAAAACTTTATTTCTTCTCTCATTTTTGTCAAGGCTTCCGACAAAAACTGAGTTTGCTCTTTAGGTTGCTTTAATAAATGTAAAACTAATCGTAAAGCTGTTCTTTTACCTATTCCAGGTAATTGAGCCATTTCATTTACAGCTTTTTCTAATAATTTTGAAGAAAATTCCATCGGTGCAAAAGTACATTTTTCAAAAGCATTTTTTTAGCATTTCACTCTAAATTTTTAGTCCATTATAAAATTATAAATTACTTTCCTTTTTGTATTTTCACAAAAATTTTAATCTCCTATGCAGCCGATATCAATTTTAATTCTCATTCTAGGTTATTTTGGTCTTTTAATTCTGATTTCCTATTTCATCAGTAAAAAGGATGAAGGGAATGATGCATTCTTCAAAGCCAATAAAAACTCACCCTGGTATTTGGTTGCTTTTGGAATGATTGGTGCTTCGCTCTCGGGTGTAACTTTTATCTCCGTACCCGGAAAAGTAGAAGCATCACAATTTGTCTATTTTCAATTGGTATTGGGCTATATTGTTGGTTATTTCATTATCGGAACCGTATTATTGCCTTTATACTATAAGTTAAACTTAACCTCCATTTATTCTTATTTAGGTGACCGATTTGGCCGTTATTCTTATAAAACAGGAGCTTGGTTTTTTATAATTTCAAGAACTGTTGGGTCAAATCTTCGTTTAATGTTAGTGGCAGATGTATTGCAAACGTTGGTTTTTGATAAATTAAATTTCCCATATTGGGCTACCGTTTCTATTACGATTTTACTAATATGGGTTTACACCAATAAATCGGGTATCAAAACCATCATTTGGACTGATACTTTACAAACCTTTTTCATGTTAGTTTCTGTGGTAGTTTGCATTGTAATAGTATCGCAGGATTTAGGTTTAAATATTTCAACCATTTCAGGTTTCATTGCAGAAAGTGATTTTTCCAAAACTTTCTTTTTTGACGACATCAGTTCTCCAAATTATTTCTGGAAACAGTTTTTATCCGGAGCTTTTATTGCGATTGTCATGACCGGACTAGACCAAGACATGATGCAAAAAAACCTCACTTGCCGAAGTATAAAAGATGCTCAAAAAAACATGTTTTGGTTTACCATAGTTCTAACTTTCGTGAATTTTCTGTTTTTAGTTTTAGGATTAATGTTTACAGAATATGCAGTCAAAAACAATATAGATGCACACAAAGATCAACTTTTCCCCATTTTAGCAAATGAATATTTGGGTGTTAGCGTTGCTTTTTTCTTCATTTTGGGATTAATTGCTGCGGCTTATTCGAGTGCAGATAGTGCCTTGACCTCTTTGACAACTTCATTTAGTATTGATATTCTAGAAATCGAAAAGAAATATGACACCATCAAACAAGTTGTGATTCGTAAACAAATCCACAAACTATTTGTCTTTATCTCAATTATTGTTATTCTTTGTTTTAAGTATTTTGTCGAAGATGCCAGCGTCATTGATAAAGTACTGAAATTTGCCGGTTTCACTTACGGCCCACTATTAGGACTTTACAGTTTTGGATTGTTTACTAAATGGAATGTGAAAGATAAATTAGTACCCATTATTGCCATTACTGCCGTAATCAGTTCAATTATTTTAAATCTTTTCAGTGAATCGTGGTTTGGATTTGCTTTCGGGTTTGAAATATTAATTGTGAACGGAATACTGACTTTTATTGGCTTAGTATTGATTCGTAGAAAGTAAAACTAACGTACAGGCTACTTCTACCTTTATATTATTAATTCCCAACAAAGCATAAAACTCCGGGTTTTCTGTTCCTGGATTAAAAATCACTCTTTTGGGTTGCAAACCAATGATATAATTATAGTAATCGCGTTGCCCTTTTGGATTTAAGTATAACGTTACGGTATGAATATTTTTAAAAGGAATCTGTTTAGTTTGAATTTTCACCCCTGCAACTTCTCCAACTTTTTGTCCAATAGCAACAACCGAATGTTCTTTTTTCAATAAACTGTTTATTGCCATAAATGAATAGCGTTCGGGATTTACTGAAGCTCCTATTACTAAGGTTTTTTTCATTGTATTTTTTTGTAAAAGTACGATTTTTTTGATTTATATTTTAAAAATAGAAACCTCAACAATTCTTAAACCTTTACTAATCGTTTTAATCGGTCACAATTGTTTATTATTTTTAATGAAAAAATGCTCGTAAATACTTCATACAACGAAAAAAAATCACCCAAACGATTAATGAATTGGTTGGAAAGCCTTTTGGTTTAATTGACAATATTAAACTAAACGGAATTGGTTCACCCCGATTAGATATTATCAAAACGAGTGAAGAAATTGCCACACTACTTTCTTATGACAATAACCGAAATTTTTGTAATGTAGAATTGCGGCCAAAAGGAATCATTATTCGTTTCAGGTCATTGCTGGAAACTTTTTCTTTAATCATTCCATTTTATAAATTAGTTATTTTCAAACCGGCCAATTCTTTTACTCTTCACATGGATCATCATTTTATTTCTATTGATGCTCCTCCAAAAAATAAAAGCGTGAATAGTTTCATGGAAAAATTAAATCAATTTAAAGCTGAAAATTCTCCTGCGTATATTGACGATTTATAGTAACTTTGTTTTATTGATTTGGTAACCTATCAAAAACTAGGTTGTTTTTATTTTTGCAAAAAAACGATGGAACTATTTATTTACATTTTCGCAGCATTATTTTCGGTTTTGAATCCATTGGGTGCCGTGCCAATTTTTGTGGGGCTAACACAAGATTACACCAAAGTTGAACGCTCTAGAGTGTCATTATTGACCGCGTTAAATGTTTTTATCATTTTAATCATTTCGTTTTTTATAGGCGAATATGTGTTGAAATTTTTTGGAATCAGCATCGATGCACTTCGTATTGCAGGTGGTTTAATTATCGTAAGTTCCGGCTTTTCTTTGCTCACCGGAAAGTTCAACAAAACTCGTGGAGTCAACAAAAAAGTTGAAAGTGATGCCCAAACCCGTAATCAAATTGCTTTAACCCCATTAGCTATTCCAATGTTAGCAGGTCCCGGTTCAATTTCACTTTTGATTGCCTTTTATCAAGATTATACCGAAATAAGTGAAAAAATTACAGCAGTGCTAGCCATCTTAGGTGTAGCATTGGTCATTTTCTTTGTCTTAAAAAGTGCACATTACCTTTCTAGAATTTTAGGAGCATCCGGTATAGTAGCTATCTCCAGAATTATCGGATTTATTGTAATTGCCATTGGTGTACAATATATCAGTAGCTCCGTTGTCAATATTTTCAAAACAATTTAACGCTTGTTCAACTGCTTTTCTTAGTATCTTTAAGAAAAATAGCGGAAATGAAGATTCTACTCACGGGTGCCAATGGATATGTGGGCCGAAGATTGTTACCTGAACTTTTATCAGCAGGTCATGATATCATTTGCTGTGTTCGCGATAAAAATCGCTTAGGACTTGACAAAACTACCTTAGAAGCTATTACTATTTGGGAAGTAGATTTTTTAGAGGAAGTTACTTTTGACAACTGTCCTAAAACTGTTGATGTTGCCTATTACCTCATTCACTCTATGTCTTCGTCAACGCAGGTTTTTGATACAATGGAATCGAAGGCAGCTGAAAACTTCAATCATTATATGAACTACATTGGTGTTAAACAAGTGGTTTATTTGAGTGGTATTGTAAATAATCATACACTTTCCAAACATTTACAATCCCGTAAAAATGTTGAAGATATATTATACCAAGGAAATTTCAATATCACTGTGCTTCGTGCCGGAATAATTGTTGGTTCCGGAAGTTCTTCCTTTGAAATCATCCGTGATTTATGCGAAAAATTGCCCCTTATGATAACCCCAAAATGGGTATTAACAAAAGCACAACCTATTGCGATACGTGATGTCATTCAATATTTAATGGGCGTATTGTTAAAAGAAGAATGCTACAACGACTCCTTTGATATTGGCGGACCCAATGTACTGACCTATAAACAAATGATGCAGTTGTATGCAAAAACGAGGGGTTTCAAAAACTGGATTTATACCGTTCCGATTATGACGCCAAAACTATCTTCCTATTGGTTGTATTTTGTAACGTCCACTTCTTATAAACTGGCGATGAATTTGGTAGACAGTATGAAAATGGAAGTGATTTGCAACGATAATCGATTACAAAAAATATTGGGAATTAAACCCATATCCTATACCGACGCTATTAAATTAGCGTTCATTAAAATTGAACAAAACCTAGTTATTTCCAGCTGGAAAGATAGTTTAGTGAGCGGACGTTTTCAACATAATTTGTCAGAGTTTGTACAAGTGCCCACTTTTGGTTGTTTAAAAGATGAGAAGAAAATAAAAATTGAAAACCCGGATAAAGTACTAGATAATATTTGGACAATTGGCGGTTTAAAAGGATGGTATTACGGTAATTGGATGTGGCAAGCTAGGGGTTTTATGGACAAATTGTTTGGTGGCGTAGGCTTACGAAGAGGACGAACCCACCCATCCCAATTGGACAATGGTGATTCCTTAGATTTTTGGCGGGTATTGTTGGCCAACAAAGAGGAAAAGCGGCTCTTACTTTTTGCCGAAATGCGATTACCCGGTGAGGCATGGTTGGAATTCCGTATTGATGAAGAAAATGTATTACATCAAATCGCCACCTTCAGGCCAAGAGGACTTTGGGGAAGATTATATTGGTATAGTTTGGTACCGTTTCACTATTTTATTTTTGGTGGGATGATTCGGAATATTGGAAAAGGGTAATGGGCTAAATATTGAAAAAATCTTTGTCAAAGTTCAGAACTTTGACAAAGATTAATCGTTCATTTATTCAGTTTTTGGCAAAAACACTTCCGCCATCATACATCGGGCACTTCCACCGCCACAAGCTTCGATGGTATCTAAACTGGAGCTCAAAATCTCGCAGTGTTCTTCAATTTTATGAATCTGTGCTTTGGTAAGACTTTGATGAGCAGAATTACTCATCACTAGGTAGCGTTTGTTGTCTTTTCCTTTTACTTGAAGCATGTTTCCGGCAAAATTATTTACTTGTTCTTCTGTGATTAGAATTATGTCTTTACCATCTGCCTTAAGATTATCCAAAACCATTTTACGTTCTTGTTTATCGTCTATGCAATCGGCACAAATGACGGCAAAAGTTTCTGCCAAACACATCATGACATTCGTATGATAAATCTGTTTTCGTTCGCCATTTACTGTTTGAAAAGCTTCAAAAATAACCGGAGCTAAATCGTAATCTTCACAAAACTCAATGAATAATTCTTCATCAGCTCTTGGCGACAAGGCACAATATGCCTTTTGATTAGTTCGGTCTAATAAAATACTTCCTGTTCCTTCTAAATAGAAACCATCATCTTCCGCAGAGGTATAATCCATGATTTCATTGATTTCAAAACCATTACTTTCAATGATATCTAATATATCTTCTCTACGTTCCAATCGACGGTTTTCGGCAAACATTGGATATAAAGTTACATCGCCATTTTCATGAAACGAAATCCAATTATTAGGAAAAATACTGTCGGGGGTATCAGGTTCTAGTGTGTCCTCAACCACAATTACATTCACTCCCACTTTTTTCAATTTATCTACAAAGGCATCAAACTCCTTTTGAGCTTTTGCATTCACTGTAGCAGGACTAGTATTGTCCAGAACTTTTTGATAATAATTATTCACAGCCGTTTGCTCGTTCATACGAAAAGCTACGGGACGAATCATGAGGATGGTGTTGGTTGTTTGGTCCATTGTTTTTTGTTTAAGGTTTAAAGTTTAAAAGTTTAAAGTTGTTAACTGCTACAAACCTTCTTCTATTTATCTCGTATTAAAGGAAGTGTCGAACATCGCAATAATCCCTCTTGTTTGGCTATTTCTGCATAAGGAATTTCCTCTACAGTAAATCCTTGATTTCGTAACCAAGTATTTAATCGGGTGAAATTCTTTTCTGAAACGACGACATCAGGTGCGATAGAAAACACGTTGGAATTCATGTTATACATTTCGTCACGGGTAATGTGGAACAAATTATCTTTTCCGAAAAGGTCTACCAAAAACACATAATCGGCTTCTTCACGAAAACCACTTTTGTAGATGATTCCTTTGTTTGTTCCAACCGGTTGAAAACAACAATCTAAATGCAAAGCATTATCTCTGGCTTCCAATTTTGATTTTACTAAATCAAATTCTTTTACTTTTTTATGCGGAAATAATTCTTTGATATACTCCACACCTTGCCAATTGGTTCTAGCCGTAATGTAATCTTTATAATCTGAACCTTTGTAGGTTCCAATGAAAATATAATCATTCCACAACATCACATCGCCACCTTCAATATGCACTTCTTCCGGTGGACGAACCACTTTTTTCGGATCAATATGATCAATAACATACTGAATAGCATCTAATTCTTTTTCTCTATCCGGGAGAATGTTGGCTTTAATAAACATATTGTCAATCACAAAACCGATATCTCGGGTAAAAATCTGATTATAATTAGGAATAATATCGGGTCTGAAAACTTCTACATCATATTTTTTGAACACTTGATTGAAGGCTTCCATTTCAGTAATCATGTCTGATTCTATGGGATAGGTTCCGGCTAAAATGTGTTCTAATGATTTTGGATCATAGGCTTCTTCAGCTGTTGGTGTTGGTCCGTTGCTTACTGCGGTTCCTAACACCACTGCCCTTAGTCTAGAGGTTTCGTTTTGAATGTGAATTGGTAACATAAAGTCGCTTTTGGCTTTTGACAAAGATAAAAAAAGGGATTCCAAAAGCAATGTTTATTATGGGATTAATAATTTTTATATCCCTTCAATGTGAATTACATAAAAAAAGCCCCACAATCAGTGAGGCTTCGTAAATTATGAATTTAAATTATCTTTTATCAATTGTTTTAAACTCTCTCAAAGGATAACCCACATAGATTTGACGTGGTCTTCCAATTGGTTCTTTATTGATTCTCATTTCTTTCCATTGAGCAATCCAACCCGGTAAACGACCGATAGCAAACATAACGGTAAACATTTCCGTTGGAATTCCTAAGGCACGATAAATAATACCGGAATAGAAATCAACATTTGGATATAAATTTCTTGATTTGAAATAGTCGTCTTCTAAAGCTACTTTTTCTAATTGCTTAGCGATATCTAACAATGGATCATCAACACCTAAAGCGGTCAAAACATCATCCGCTGCTTTTTTTATAATCGTTGCTCTAGGATCAAAATTTTTGTAAACACGGTGACCAAATCCCATCAAACGGAATGAATCATCTTTATCTTTTGCTTTCAAAACATATTTTGCTACATCACCGCCATTGTTGTGAATTTCTTCTAACATTTCCAATACCGCTTGGTTTGCTCCACCATGAAGTGGCCCCCAAAGTGCTGAAACTCCTGCTGAAATAGAGGCGAATAACCCGGCATGCGATGAACCTACAATTCTAACTGTGGAGGTTGAGCAGTTTTGCTCATGGTCAGCATGGAGAATAAACAATTTATCTAATGCATTTACCACAATTGGGTCAATTTTGTAAGGCCCGGTTGGCAATTCATACATTAAATGCATAAAATTTTCAACATAACCTTTCGTGTTATCATAATAATTTAATGGATAACCCATTGATTTTCTGAATGTCCAAGTTGCAATTACAAGGAATTTACCAATGGTTTTACATACCGCTTCATACATTTCTTTTTCGTTGTGCGGATTGACAGACTTTGGATTAAAAGCAGTTAACGCACTAGTTAAAGCAGCCAAAACTCCCATTGGGTGAGCTGTTTTTGGAAAACCGTCGATGATATTTTTCATCTCTTCGTTCACCAACGTATATTTGCGAATATCATTTTCAAATTTCTCTAATTGAGTTTTAGTTGGTAATTCTCCAAAAATCAATAAGTGAGAAACTTCTAAGAAATCGGCTTTATCCGCTAAATCTTCGATTGAATAGCCACGGTAACGAAGAATTCCTTCTTCTCCATCTAAAAAAGTGATTTCACTTTTACAAGAACCGGAGTTTTTATAACCTGGGTCTAAGGTAATTGCACCTGTTAAGGCTCGTAGTTGTTCGATATCAATGGCCGGCTCATTTTCACTTCCTACAATTATAGGAAACTCATATTCTTTACCATCGTACTTTAATATTGCAGTTTTTGACATGATTTTATAAATATTTAATAGGTATACACTTTGTTTGTTGCGAAATTACGGAATTATGTAGGAATGTTAAAATAATATCGTAAACGATTTCGTTAAATTTAGTATAAAAATTGCTAATTACCTATACATCTTAAAAAAAAATAAAAACTCACGAAAAAAATCCGTGAGTTTCCAACTTAAAAATTTGTTTAACTACCTATTCTTTAACCAATTTTTCAACTTTAGTTCCTGCATCTGTGTTGATTTTTATAAAATACATTCCGTTTGCTCTTTGCAATAAATTTAATTCGGTTGAAACATCATTTACCAATTGGGTTTGTAGCAATCTTCCTTGAATGTCATACAATTCAATTGTTTTGATATTTATATTACTATTGCTTTTGATATTGACAACCTCACTTACCGGATTAGGGTAAATTGATAGTAAGGAATCTAAAATTGGGTTGCTGATTCCTAAGGATTGGAATATCGTTTCAACATTATTTGTTTCGACTGGAAAATTATAATCAAAATAAATGTTGGCTTTATTTGCTACAGAATCGCCAATTTGCAAAGTACTATTCGATTTCAATTTTAATAAAATATTCCCATGACCACCTGACTCCAAAGCAATATTCTGAAAAATAAATTCAATTCTATTTCCATTCATTCTGATATATGCTCCGTGTGATGTGGAAAGCATTTGTAATGAAGCAATATCAAATTGGCTTGGGTCAATGTCAGTTTTTACCACAATATTTTCTGCTTCAGCGGTTCCGGTGTTCTCAAATCGGATGAAATAATGCAAATAATTGCCAATTTGACTTGGTGGCACTATATCTCCTTCTAAACAAGTGATATCATTTGGATCATAGGAACCAACTACGGTTTGGTTAAATACAAATGTATTGTCTTGTACATTTTCATCACCTGATTGGGGTAAAATTACAGATGTAAACGTCAATTCATCGCCAATATTAACCGGACTTGTATCAGTTGGTGCATTTATCAGCATGGTGACTTCTATGCTTCGCGATTCAAAAGGCATTAAATTTGCATAATCCCATTGCATTCCACCCGGTCCTTGACTAGAAGGAATAACTGATGCGGAAACAAAATTCATCAAGTTTTGATTATAGAAAAAATTCACTCCATATTGTAGAGAAAGCACTTGATTTCCTTTGTTTTTGTAAACGATTTTATACACCGCTTCAAAGCCGGGACGAGCAGGAAAAACCGGTGCAATGACAACTTCTAAATCGGGATGGATACCGTTGGCTGTTATACAAAAATCTAAATTGGTTGAACTATTATCAATAACATCTAAAATCGCTATGCCAGGCTCAGGATTTACTTGAAAAAAAGCTGCGTTTTCTATAATAGGAATAAATGAATACACTCCTTCATTGGCAGTATAAAAATTATAGTTCCCAAGTGAATTGGTAAACACAGAAGAGTTGGTAGTCATGGCATTCAAATCTATGGCTAGTCTGAAAAAAGGAAAAGTAAAATCGAATTCATCGCAACCATTGTTGTTGTTATCTAAACGCACACTTCCTGTCACGGTGTTATAATTTCCGCCTGGCGTGAAAGAGCAATAGGAGCTTATACTTACGTTAGTCAAGTTACCTGCATTAATGAAGTTTTGTATTTGACTTATTTCATTTTCATCCGCACATATATATTCTAAATTGATACATTCTATCAAACCATTATTATTAAAATTTTGAATAGTCCCATTTTTCAAAAACAATCTTTTCAACATTGTATTTGTATTTAATACCAATAATGATAAGTTAGGATTTGAAGAAAAATCCAACTCTTCAAACTGACCACTATAACTCCTAAAATCATATAAATTAGTTAAGCTTGATAAATCTAAGTAAGGAATTAAGCTGCTTGAACACTCAATAGTATTTATATTAGGAGTTTCACTTAGATCAAGAGTTGTAAAAAGATTGCCGCCACATTGCAATACTTGTAATGCAGGCATAGAACCTAAATCAAGGTTTGACAATGAATTTCCCGCACACAATAAACTATTCAAGTTAGGTAAATTACTAACCTGCAAAGAATTTAAATTTGCTAAAGTACAAACTACGCTCGTTAACGATGTAAATGATGTTAAATTTAAATTCCCAATGTTAGTAAGAGTAACATCTAAAAAAGCTAGTGATGGTAATGAACTAATGTTAAATGAGGACATTGATGGGTTGCTTTCACAAATTAATTGCTCTAAATCCGGGAAACCAGAAATTGTCAAACTAACTAAATTATTATAACCACAATTTAATATTTTCAAACCTGTTGATTGAGATACATCTAAAGTTGACAAACCATTGTACGTACACGAAAGATACTCTAAACTAGTTAATCCGGTTAAGTTGAAATTACTAACGCATATTGAATTTGCATCTAATATTTTCAAGTTAGATAAACCATTTACAGACAATGTTCCCATGCAGTTGTTACTACAATATAATTCTTGTAATAAACTCAAATTGGTTACATTCAAATTATTAATTTGATTGTTTGAACAATCAATTTTTTTTAAGTTAGTAAAATCAGAAATCCCGCTGAAATCAACAATACTTGAAAAAGGCACATTTAATGAATCAATGACTACGGCTTCTGCGACTTGAATCTCACCGTCATCGTTTTGATCAATTTTTAAATAGCTCCCATTCCCATAAGCTATCGTGTTAAAAGTATTAGAAGACAATAACTTCGACTTAAAATTCGCATCAGGAATAGTTACATTCTGAGCTTGTAGAAAACCCGAAAACAAAAGGCTTAAAATGAGAATCTTTTTCATAGCTTTTATTATTATTCTTTAATTAATTTTTCCACTTTACTTCCTTTGTCAGTTTTGATTTTTATAAAATACATACCGTTGGCTCTTTCTGCTAAATTTATTTCAGAAGTGAAGTCTTTCACTAGTTGTGTTTGCAATAATCTTCCCTGAATATCATACAACTCGATGGTTTTGATGGTAGAATTATCTTTGATAGAAATGTTAACAACATCTTTCACCGGATTTGGATAAATGGAAATCAAATTGTCTAAAACAGGATTTATCACACTTAGGGCTTGAAATAAGGTTTCAGCCTCATTCGTCACGATTGGGAAATTATAATCGAAATAAATATCTGCTTTTTTAGCTACCATATCACCCACTTGAAGTGTTGCTTTGGTCTTCATTTTTAGTAAAATGTTGCCATGACCACCCGACTCTAATTGAATATTTTGAAAAATAACATCTAAATTTTGCCCATTCATTCGTACACTAGCATCATGTGAAGTATTTAATAATTGAAGCGATTGAGCATCATATTGTGCCGGATTGATGTTCAAATTTACCACTACATTTTCAGCCGGAGCATTACCGGTATTTTCAAAACGAATTAAATAATGCAAATAATTACCAATTTCTGATGGAGGAACCACATCGCCTTGCAAACAGGTGATATCGTTTGGATCGTATGAACCTACAACCGTTTGATTTAAGATAAAAGTATTGTCAGGTACCATTTCATCACCGGCTTGAGGGAGAATTACCGACGTAAACACCAATTCATCCCCAATATTTACCGGATTTTCAGGGTCTGTAGGCGGATTTATCTGCATGAAAACAATAATGCTTCGGGATTCAAAAGGCATCAAATCAGCATAATCCCATTGCAAACCACCGGTACCCTGTACAGATGGAAGAGTTGATGCGGATAGAAATTGCATCAAATTCTGGTTATAGATAAAATTTACCCCGTATTGTTGTGAAAGCACTTGATTACCTTTGTTTTTGTAAACAATCAAATATTCTGCTACAAATCCGGGACGAGCTGGCGTAACCGGTGCGATAACCACTTCTAAATCGGGATGCACACCATTGGCTGTCACGCAGAAATCTAACGTAGTACTTGAATTGTCAATTTCATTGATAATTGCAGTACCCGGCTGTGGCGAAACAGAAAAATAAGTAGGATTTTCTAAAACCGGCGTTAACGTGTAAACGCCTTCAGTTGCAGTGTAAAGATTATACACCCCGTTGTTATTCGAAAAAACAGATGAATTAGTTGTCATAGCATTTAAATCAACCGCTAGTTTGAAAAAAGGAATGGAAAAATCGGCTGCATCGCAACCGTTGTTGCTATTATCTAAACGCACATTTCCGGTGATGGTATCATAATCACCACCCGGAGTAAAACTACAGAAGGAATTTACATTAACATTGGTTAATTGAATAGAATTTAAATAGGTTATGATATTGCTAACATTAAAATCATCCACACATACATATTGTAAATTAAAATTTTCGGCCCAGTTTAACGATTGAAACGATTGCACACCGTTCTTCATAAAAATAGATTGCAATAATGGATTATTGATACATTGGAAAAAACTTAATGATGGAGCCATATTTACATTAACACTCGTTAAGCTTGGCATTTCCGAACATAAAAAAGTAGTTAAGTTAGCCAATGGCGGAAGAATTATTTCTGTAAAAATATTCTCGTTTAAAACTAATGTGCTAAGATTTACATTGGATGAAAAGTCTAAAACACTTAATCCCATATCTTGACAATTCAGACTTTCTAAATTTACTAGATTATTTAAAACAGGAAGAAAATAATTACCTGCCAACTGTAATGAAATCAAAGCTTCAGATTGACTTAAATCCAAAGATGTTAATTGATTATAACGTACACTTAAAAAATTTAAACTTGACAACATTGAAATATCCAAACTGCTCAAAAAATTATAATCACAACCAAGTGAAACTAAATTTCCACATACTGAAACATCTAAACTTGATAAATCATTTTGATCTAAATTAAGTTCAATTAATTGAGGAGTTCCCGTTAAATCAATAGTTGTTGAATTATTAGCTGTAAAATATAGTTTTTCTAGAAGAGGTAAATTATAATTGAATGTAGAAATACTATTTAAACTAGCATTTAACTCTTTTAAATTTACGAAACTTTCAATACCGCTTAATGTTAAAATTGTATTTGGGTTGGGTAAAAAGGAATTATTAATGTTTAATAAGAACACTTCACTAGCTTCACTTAACTGAATTTCTCCATCATTATTTGCATCTATTTTAAAGTATTCAAATTGCGAATTCATAGCAATTTGATTTGTAGTGTTTGCAGAAAGCAACTTTGATTTAAAATTTCCATCAGGAATGTTTACGATTTGAGCTTGTAGAACACCAACAAAAATCAACAATAGAAAGGTAATCTTTTTCATAATAATTTATTTTATATAAAGATAATATCGTTGTTTAGTAATTTATTTTGTAAATGAGTAATTGAATACTTTAATTTAGAATTCGTTATAATGTTTTTAACAACTCTTGCAAACGTTCTTTTTTTCGTTGTGAAATGGGTAAATTACTATTATCAGCCATCACCACATATCCACCATCTCTTTTAATATATGATTTTAAATAGACTAAATTGATTAGATGCGATTGATGAATACGTTCAAAACCGTGTTCCGTTAACAAATCTTCATATTCTTTTAGTGTTTTAGAAATCAAAATGGGTTTATTGTTTTTGATAAAAAATTTGGTATAATTGTCTTCACTTTCGCAACGGATAATATCGCTGATTTCAAACAAATGAATTCCGTCTGAAGTGGAAAGAGCAATCCGTTTGAAATTATCCACTTTCCGTCTTATATTTTCTAACAACAAATCGATGTGGGCATAGTTGTCGCTTTTTGCTAATACATTTTTAATTTTATGAATCACTTTTTGTAACTCTTCCGGGTCTACCGGTTTCAACAAAAAATCTAATGCACTAAATCGAAATGCCTTAATGGCGTATTGTTCATGAGCCGTTATAAAAACAACTTGTGATGAAATTTTTCCATTCATTTCTGCTAATTTTTCCAGCAAGTCAAAACCGGTACCATCGCTAAGTTGAATATCTAAGAAAATTACTTGAGGTTGTAACAAATTTATTGCTTCAACACCGGATTGCACACTCTCTGCCTCGCCGAGAACATTAATTTCCGGAGCATACATGGAAAGCAATTGTCGCATTCCTGCTCTTAGGTTGGCATCATCGTCTATTAATATGGCTGTTGTCATGTATTAGTTGCGGGTTTCGAGTTTCAAGTTTCAAGTTTCAAGTTTCAAGTTTCAGGTTTCAGGTTTCAAGTTGAATCAACAAGTTATTTACTTTATATATTGTATGGGTAAATTCAGAACTACTTTTGTGCCTTGAATTTCGCTTATATCATTTTTAATTTCTTTGATTTCAACTTTTGCTTTTTGTGCTGTTGAAGCCTCCATCATCTCAAGTCTTTTTTTGGTGATATCTAACGCCATCGATTTGTGAATAGCCACTAAATTTTCTTTGATTTCTTTTGATTTCTCAAAACCTATTCCGTTGTCAACTATAGTGCAAATCAGGCTTTCCTTTTCAATTGAAAAATCTACTGAAATTATTCCGTTTTCTTTTTTGGGAATTAACCCGTGAATGATTGCATTTTCTACAAAAGGTTGCAACAACAAAGGAGGCAAAGCCATATCGTCTTCTATTTCTTTGCTTTTGGAAATTTTAAAATCAAACACATTGTTGAAACGCAATTGTTCGAGTTCCAAATAATTTTGCAAACTTTCAATTTCTTTGTCAATGGGAATTAGTGATTCTTTCGAATATTCTAATGTTAATCGCATTAATTTTGAAAATTTTGACAAATATTTAATCGCAGAATCCGTTCCGTTTTGCACAATAAAACTGGAAATAGAACCTAAACAATTGAAAACAAAATGCGGATTCATTTGAAGATGCAACGCTTTTTGTTCGTATTCTGCCAATTCTTTCTGTAAGGTCAATGTCTTTTTGAGTTGCATTCGGTTATAAATCAAAAAGGCAATTCCCATTAGTAACAAGATAAATAATGCAATAAAAATGGTTTGTAAAGCTTGTCTTTTAGATTTTTCAGCTAATAAAACTTCTTTCTTTTCCTGTTCTTTTTTCTGCAAAGCTTCCTTTTTTTCAAACTCATAATTCATTTCAGTCTGCACACTTTTCCTAATATTTTCGTGGTTTATCAAGCTGTCTTGTGCAATTTTATACAATTTAAAATGAGTGAAAGCTGCTGTAGAATTATTTAATTTTTCATAAATCGAACTCAATAATTTCTCTGCTAAAGCTGTTCCTTCCAACACATTTAAATCTTTAGACAATTTTGCTGCCTTTTGAGCATATTCCAATGCTTCTGTAAATCTTTTTTGATCATAATAACATTCCCCCATCAAAAGATAAGTATCCGATGTTCCAAATCTATCATCAATTTTAGCAAACGATTGTAATGCCAATTCCCAGCTTTCAAAAGCTTTTGGCTGATTATTAGTTTCTTTAAAATACAACCCAATATTATTAAATAATTCACCTTGACCTCTATCATTAGGATATTTTTCGAAGAGCTGTTTTGCTTCTAAATAATATTGATTTGCTTTTTCATAATTCTTTTGCTGTAAATAAAGATTTCCTATGTTTGTTGTAGTTATACCAACGGTTTCATCTCCAATTCTTTTCTGTAATTTCTGTGCTCTACTAAAATAATCCAGTGCTTTGAAATCTTCCTTTTGAGTTCGATAAACTATTCCGATATTATTGTAAACCCGAGCCGTTTTTTCTTCGTCTTTAATTTCTTCATAAATAGCAACAGCTTTAATGTGATATTGCAAAGCTTTGGCATAATTACTTTGCTCAGAGAAAACAATTCCCATACTGCCATAGGTTCGAGCTAAACCGCTTTTAACCTTCAATTCTTCTTTAGAACCAATGGCTAATTCATTTTCAAAAATTAATTTAGCTTGTGAAAAAAAATCAATTGCTTTAGGGTAATTTCCTGAAATTATTTGGGCAATTCCTAGATTAAGTAAAGCATTCCCTTCTTCAGCTTTGTATTTTATTTTTTGAGAAAGTTGTAATGCCTGCCTAGCGTAATTTTCCATTAATTTTGGATTACTACTTTTATAAACATCCGCGATTGCATTAAGAAATTGCGTTTTTTCTATTTCATTTTGAGTTTGGTTAAGGAGATTCACCAAACTATCAACCCTTTTATTTTGCCCAAATAAATTTGTAGCAAGGAAGAGACAAAAGAAAAATAATTGTAGAAACTTCTTCATATAAATGAATTGATGAACAAATATAAGTTTTCATCTTTGAAGTTGCACACTAAATGAGTAATCGCAGGTTTTGAGTGAGTATTTGAGTAAAAACAAAAACCCTCTCAGTATTTGAAAGGGTTTTTAGTTAATTCTATTATTCTTTAATAATTTTATGTGTTTTGGATACCTCTCCAAACTTCATTTTTATAAAATAAACACCTTTTGAAAATTGTGTTAAATCCACTTCAGTTTCAGTATTTTCTACTACTTTGGTTTCAATTATTTTTCCTTGTAAATCAACGATTTCAATAGCATCGATAATTTTCCGGCAACTTATAAAAACTTTATTTTTTGTAGGGTTAGGATAATGGTCAACAATGATTGCCTCAAAATCATCAACATTTAAAGCTGTATTTTCGCCTTGCAAATATAACGAAACGGGAATGTACCCTTCATTTCCAACAAAAACCGCAGTTGGAACAGCAATTCTGAACATATGATTTCCCGCTGCTAAATTTCCAAGGTCCATTTCTCTTATAGGAATAACTGCTCCCGGACACCAATTGCTGAAAGATTGCCATTCTTCCGGAGTTCTCGGTGTAGGGCCATAAATTCCATTTCCTTGTGTATTGAAAACTCTGTAAGGTTCACAAGTGGGTTCTCCGGGTAAATACGATAGAATTTGATTACTATTTAATGAAATATAATGCCATCTTCTATTGTATTCTTCTCCACCTGCATTTGCACCATGACTTGACGTAATTAAATAAAATTTTGCATTATTAATGGCTGATGGCAAATCAAAATAGATAGTTCTTACTGTTTGAAAAATACCATCTGAAGCTCCGGCTTGGTAATCATTTAATATTTTTTTAAAATTTAAAGTGTGAATGTAAGTATTGTTAGGACTTGAAGTTTCCGTATTTGTTATAAAATTTAAAGTGCCATAAAATACATCATTTCTACCTGAACAACCAGAAATTTGAGTTTGAGCGGCATAAGGCACACCAAATAATTCAAACTCAATCCAAAAATCATAAATTGTGTTTAGATAAGTATCTTTTAGAATTTTTGTAATATTATCTACACTAAAAGTATATGGCACTAAATTTGGCGGAACATTTTTATTCATAAAAGGAGTTATATACCTTCCTAATTCTAATCTATTTGTTGTATCCGGATTATAAGATGTTGCTCCTTTTGGAACTAACGCTAAATTAATATTTCCAATTCTATCATAATTGTCACACGCCGCAGAAATTGAAATATTTAAAGTAAGCGAAGTTCCTATTTGAGCTAAAACTTCAGGAGTCAACTTCTTCGTAAATAAATCATTTCTTAACCTTATTACATCCGGTTCAGTTGGGTAATTCACCAAAGAAGCATATCCATCATAAAATAAAACATTATCATAAATAGGAATAGTAACTTGAGCATTTGAATTAAATACAAATACGATAAAACTTAATATTGCAAAGTAATTTTTTTTCATTGTGTTGTAATTTGTTGTTGAGTAGGCTAATATAAAAAAAATCGTTCTATAATTTTCAATAAAACAAAACCCTTTCAGAAATAAATTCCGAAAGGGTTAAATAGACATTATAAACTAATTTTTAATTCTGTTTGAAAGCTTTTTTCCCGGGAAAATAAGCTGTATTCCCCAATTCTTCTTCAATACGAAGTAATTGGTTATATTTCGCCATACGATCTGAACGAGAAGCGGAACCGGTTTTGATTTGACCACAATTTAAAGCTACGGCTAAATCAGCGATGGTATTATCTTCTGTTTCTCCTGAACGGTGTGACATTACTGAAGTATAACCGGCATTATGAGCCATATTCACAGCAGCAATTGTTTCTGTTAGTGTTCCGATTTGGTTAACCTTAACCAAAATGGAATTAGCAATACCTTTGTCAATACCGGTTTTTAAACGCTCAACATTCGTAACAAACAAATCGTCACCTACTAATTGAATTTTATCACCTATTAAATCCGTTAAATATTTCCAACCTTCCCAATCATTTTCTTCCATTCCGTCTTCAATAGAAATAATAGGATATTTAGAAGCTAATTCTGCTAAGTATTCAGCTTGTTCCGTTGATGTTCTTATTTTTCCTGTTTCTCCTTCAAATTTTTTGTAATCATATTTTCCATCCACATAAAATTCAGAAGCGGCACAATCAAGAGCAATCATCACATCTTCACCAAAAGTATATCCGGCATTTTCTACTGCTTTTTTGATTGATTCAATTGCATCTTCCGTTCCACCTGCTAAATTTGGTGCGAAACCACCTTCATCACCTACAGCTGTTGATAAATGACGGTTGTGTAATACTTTTTTTAAGTTATGAAATATTTCAGTACCCATTTGCATAGCATGTGTAAAACTGGTTGCTTTTACGGGCATAATCATAAATTCCTGAAACGCAATTGGAGCGTCAGAATGTGATCCGCCATTGATAATATTCATCATTGGAACAGGAAGTGTATTAGCAGAAACCCCGCCAACATAACGATACAATGGCATTCCTAACTCATTGGCAGCTGCTTTTGCAACAGCTAATGAAACACCAAGAATTGCATTTGCACCTAAGTTAGCTTTATTTGGTGTTCCATCCAATTCAATCATAGTTTTGTCAATTTGATTTTGCTCAAAAACAGACATTCCAACAATTTCATCAGCAATGGTTGTATTAACATTATCCACAGCTTTTAAAACACCTTTTCCCATATATGATTTTCCACCATCACGAAGTTCTACTGCTTCATGTTCTCCGGTAGAAGCTCCAGATGGAACTGCAGCTCTTCCTAAAATTCCGTTTTCTGTAATAACATCAACTTCAATAGTTGGATTTCCTCTTGAATCCAAAATTTGTCTTGCATGCACTTTAATAATAATACTCATGATACTGTTTATTTACTATTTTTTTATTGTTTTTTTTGAATGATACACAAATTTAAGCATTCTAAATTTGGATTTATCCATAATTTAAGAAAGTTATAAACGCAATCGTTTTAGTGTAAAAAAAGACCTGACATTAAAAAAATGTCAGGTAATTGAAATTTTATACCTCTTGTAATTTTGATTTTTGAATAATATCAATGAAATCATCAAACAAATAGGATGAATCGTGCGGTCCCGGACTTGCTTCCGGATGATACTGAACCGAGAAACAATTTTTCGATTTCATTCGCATTCCGGCAACAGTTCCATCATTTAAATGTTCGTGAGTAATTTCTAAATCTGGATTTTTTTCAAGTTCTTCTCTAACCACTGCAAATCCGTGGTTTTGAGAAGTAATTTCTCCTTTCCCGGTCATTAGATTTTTAACCGGATGATTGATACCTCTATGCCCGTTAAACATTTTATATGTTGAAACTCCATTTGCCAAACCAATTACTTGGTGACCTAAACAAATTCCAAATAATGGTTTATTTACTGCAATAATTTCTTTTGCAACTTCAATAGCACCGGCCAGTGGTTCAGGATCACCGGGTCCATTAGATAAAAAGTAACCATCAGGATTGAACCCTTTTAAGTCATCAAAAGTTGAATCAAAAGGAAAAACTTTTATGTAGCAATCTCTTTTTGCTAAATTTCTAAGTATATTTTTTTTAATTCCTAAATCTAAAGCAGAAATTTTATAGGTAGCATTTTCATTGCCAAAAAAGTAGGGTTCTTTTGTTGATACTTTAGAAGCAAGTTCGAGTCCTTTCATGTCAGGAACACTTGCCAATTGCAATTTTAGCTCTTGAATAGTAGTTCCGTCTGTGCATATTACCGCATTTTGAGCACCATTATCACGAATATAACTTACCAAAGCTCTGGTGTCTACATCCGAAATAGCAATTAAATTTTGCTTTTCAAAATAGTCATATAAACTGCCTGAAGCATCATCACGAGAATAGTTAAAACTAAAGTTTTTACATACTAAACCGGCAATTTTGATGGAATCTGATTCGATTTCTTGATCATTAACACCATAATTTCCAATATGAGCATTAGTAGCCACCATAATTTGACCGAAATAGGAAGGGTCGGTAAAAATCTCCTGATAACCCGTCATTCCGGTATTGAAACAAACTTCACCAAAAGTAATGCCTTCAATTCCAATTGATTTACCATGAAATAAAGTGCCGTCTGCAAGAAGTAAGATAGCTGGATTTCGTGTTGTATAGTTCATAATTGTGTGTTGATTTGCAAATTTAAAACAAAAAAAAAGATAAGCAATGCTTATCTTTTTTTTCTTATAATGTATTGTAATACCTAAACAAGCTAGCTACATCATTTTCATCTCCAAAGGAAAGATTTTTCTCTTTAGCGTATTTTTTTATTACTTCTGCTTTATCACCAAAAACTTTTAAGACATCACTCTTTTTTAATTTTATTTCTTGAAACTGCTCTCCTTTTAAATAAAAATATTTATTTTTTTGAATATAGCGGTTAGGGGTAGTATATTGTTGTGTTAGTGGATTAACTACTCCATCCATAACTGAGACATAAAAACCTTTTAAAAAGGAAATTTTATCTCCCTGAGCCAATTCTTGATAAAACTCATTATTTATGGCTTTATATTTTCTATTGAAACTTTTAATGTAATCTATTTGTGAAACATCATATTGAAAAACAGAATCTTTACCCATTACTGTTTCTAATTTTTTTGTATTAAGATTATAGTTTAAATTGAATAATTTATATTGATTTCCTTGTTTAGAAGTAACAAGAAAATTCCCATCCCAACTTGGAAATAAATATTCTGACCCTTGAATGGAAGTATCTAAGGGCTTACTTTTAGCCCAAGCACCTGTTCCGTAAGTCATGTTAGAAGAATTAGTTTGGAAATTACTGTTTTCTATAACATCTGTTTGAGCATAAGATACAATTCCAACTAAACAAAATAAAATACTGAATATTCTCATCTTTTTTTTTGCGAATATATAAAAAGGTACATTTAAAAAATAACTATTTTCTGTTAAATAATATATAAATATTTCACAATGGTAAAAAACTTTATTAAGCATAAAAAAAAGGATAAACTATAAAGTATATCCTTTTTTTAATAAAATGAATTTTTTAATTATTCTGCAGCTTCAGTTGTTTCAGAAGCATCAGCAGCAGGAGCTTCAGGAGCAGTAACTTCTGCTTTCTTAGCTTTACCACCACGGCGGCTTTTTGCTTTTTTCTCTTCTTTTTTACCTCCGTTGTAAAGTTCATTGAAATCTACTAATTCGATCATCGCCATATCAGCATTGTCACCTAAACGATTTCCTAACTTGATAATACGAGTATAACCACCTGGACGGTCACCTACTTTAGCTGCTACTTCTCTAAAAAGTTCAGTAACGCCATATTTATTTCTCAAGTAAGCAAATACAATACGTCTGTTGTGCGTAGTATCTTCTTTTGATTTTGTTATTAAAGGTTCAACAAATTGTTTTAAAGCTTTCGCTTTAGCAACTGTTGTATTAATTCGCTTGTGCTCAATAAGTGAACAAGCCATATTAGCTAACAAAGATCTTCTATGACCTTGTTGTCTACTTAAATGATTTACTTTTTTTCCGTGTCTCATCGCTATCTTACATTTAATCTCGCCAAAGGCGGATTAGATTATTCTTTATCTAGTTTATATTTTGACAAATCCATTCCGAAATGTAAGTTTTTAATTGCTACAAGCTCATCAAGCTCGGTCAATGATTTCTTACCGAAATTACGGAATTTCATCAAGTCGTTTTTATTGAATGATACTAAATCACCTAATGTATCAACCTCTGCCGCTTTCAAACAATTTAATGCTCTTACAGAAAGATCCATATCCACAAGCTTAGTTTTAAGCAATTGTCTCATGTGTAATGACTCTTCGTCATAGGATTCTGTTTGAGCTATTTCGTCAGCTTCAAGTGTAATTCTCTCATCTGAGAACAACATAAAGTGGTGAATTAAAACTTTTGCAGCTTCTGTTAAAGCATCTTTTGGATTAATAGAACCATCAGTTTTAATTTCAAAAACTAATTTTTCGTAATCTGTTTTTTGCTCTACACGGAAATTTTCAATTGCATATTTTACATTTTTTATAGGTGTAAAAATTGAATCGGTGAAAATTGTTCCGATGGCTGCATTTTGCTTTTTATTTTCTTCTGCAGGAACATATCCTCTACCTTTTTCAATAGTCAACTCCATATTCAAGTGAACTTTTGCATCAAGGTTACAGATAATTAATTCAGGATTCAAAACTTGGAAACCTGAAATAAATTTTTGAAAATCACCAGCAGTTATTTGTTCTTTACCGGAAAGCGAAATAGTAACTGTTTCATTGTCAACATCTTCGATTTGACGCTTGAAACGAACTTGTTTTAAGTTCAAAATAATTTCTGTTACATCTTCCACAACACCGGAAATGGTAGAAAACTCATGATCTACACCTTCAATACGAACAGATGTAATTGCATATCCTTCAAGAGCGGAAAGTAAAACTCTTCTTAGTGCATTACCAACAGTCAATCCGTAACCAGGTTCTAAAGGTCTGAATTCAAACTTACCTTCAAAATCGGTTGAATCGATCATGATAACTTTATCGGGCTTCTGAAAATTAAATATTGCCATAATTACGACTTCTGTCAATTATTATTTGTTGTATAACTCAACGATTAGTTGTTCTTTGATGTTTTCTGGAATTTGTAAACGTTGTGGAACAGTTACAAAAGTACCTTCTTTAGTATCATTGTTCCAAGTAATCCACTCATATACTTTACTAGCGTTTGCTAAAGAACTATTGATTGCTTCAACTGATTTTGATTTTTCACGAATGGCTACTTTATCACCAGGTTTCAAATGGTAGGAAGGAACATTCACAATTTCACCGTTTACGGTAATATGTCTGTGTCCAACGATTTGACGAGCTGCTCTTCTAGAAGGTGCTACGCCCATTCTGTAAACCACATTATCTAATCTAGCTTCACATAATTGTAAAAGGATTTCACCTGTTACACCTTTAGAGGCGGCTGCTTTTTCAAATAAGTTTCTGAATTGTTTTTCAAGAATACCGTAGGTGTACTTCGCTTTTTGCTTTTCCATTAACTGTACTGCATATTCTGATTTTTTACCTCTTCTTTTAGCCAAACCGTGTTGTCCAGGAGGGTAATTTCTTTTTTCGAAGGCTTTATCTTCTCCGAATATAGCTTCGCCAAATTTACGAGCTATTTTAGTTTTTGGACCAGTATATCTTGCCATTTTAAATTGTTTTAAGGTAGTGATTATGAATTCAGGTCAAATCCTTCGATAATCAAACTCTACCTTGGGTTATACTTAATAAAATTATAATGATGCTGAAATAATTTCAGCAAAAATTAAACTCTTCTTCTTTTTGGAGGTCTACATCCGTTGTGAGGCATTGGAGTCACGTCAATAATTTCAGTAACTTCAATTCCACTGTTATGTAAAGATCTGATAGCTGACTCACGTCCGTTACCTGGTCCTTTTACATAAACTTTAACTTTCTTTAAACCTGCTTCAAGTGCTACTTTTGAACAATCTTCTGCGGCCATTTGAGCTGCATAAGGTGTATTCTTTTTAGATCCTCTGAAACCCATTTTACCGGCAGATGACCATGAAATCACTTCTCCTTTTTTATTGGTAAGAGAAATAATAATATTGTTAAAAGTCGCACTAACATGAGCTTCGCCCGTTGATTCAACGATAACTTTACGTTTTTTTGCTGTTGCTTTAGCCATATTACTTATTATTTAGTTGCTTTTTTCTTGTTAGCAACAGTTTTTCTTTTACCTTTTCTAGTTCTAGAGTTGTTTTTAGTTCTTTGTCCTCTTAATGGAAGACCAGATCTATGACGAATTCCTCTGTAACATCCAATGTCCATAAGACGTTTGATGTGAAGTGAAACTTCTGAACGCAATTCTCCTTCAATTTTGTAATAAGAAACGGCATCACGGATTGCTCCGATTTCGTCATCATTCCAATCTTGAACTTTCTTGTCTTGACTAACTTGAGCTTTTTCTAAAATCTCAATAGCTCTGCTTTTTCCGATACCGAAAATATAGGTTAAAGCAATAACTCCTCTTTTGTTTTTAGGTATATCTACCCCTGCGATTCTTGCCATAATTATCCTTGTCTTTGTTTAAATCTAGGATTCTTTTTGTTAATAACGTACAATCTGCCTTTTCTGCGAACAATTACGCATTCGGCACTTCTTTTCTTTACTGATGCTCTTACTTTCATTGTGAATAGCTTTAATATCTATAAGTAATTCTTGCTTTTGTCAGGTCGTAAGGGCTCATTTCCAATTTCACTTTATCACCAGGTAATAATTTGATATAATGCATTCGCATTTTACCGGAAATATGAGCAATCACTACGTGACCATTTTCTAATTCTACACGGAACATTGCATTTGATAATGCTTCAATAATTGATCCGTCTTGTTCTATTGCTGATTGTTTTGCCATAAAAATTAAGCTACTGCTTTTCTATTTTTACCACTTTTCATCAATCCATCATAATGTCTATTCAGCAAATAAGAATTTATTTGTTGCATAGTATCAATTGCAACACCTACCATAATTAACAGCGATGTTCCTCCGAAAAACATACCCCAATTTTGCTGAACTCCCATTAAATTTACAACTACGGCAGGAAATACTGCTATAAGTGCTAAGAAAAGAGAACCCGGTAATGTTATTAAGGACATTATTCTATCTAAAAAGTCAGATGTTTCAATGCCTGGTCTAATTCCCGGTATGAATCCTCCACTTCTTTTTAAGTCATCAGCCATTTTGTTTGTTGGGACTGTAATAGCTGTATAGAAATAGGTAAATACCACAATCAATAGAGCAAATACAAAATTATACCAAAAACCAAACATATCACTAAAGGCACCTGTAACGGATTGAGCCGCTTCAGATTTTGATAAACCTGCAATTGCTGCAGGAATAAACATGATAGCTTGAGCAAAGATTATTGGCATTACTCCAGAAGCATTAAGCTTTAATGGAATAAACTGTCTGTTACCACCCATCATATCTTGTTCAAAATCTCCGCCTGCAGTTCTTCTGGCATATTGAACAGGTATTTTACGTACAGCCATTACTAAAAGGATACTAGCAATAATCACCAATAACCAAAGAATAATTTCAAATACTAAAAGTACTAATCCACCATTATCTTGTTTTACAGTTGAGACGAACTCTTGTAAAAAAGCTTGTGGTAAACGAGCAATAATACCTACCATAATCAATAAGGAAATTCCATTTCCTATACCTTTATCAGTAATTTTCTCTCCTAACCACATCGCAAAAATAGTTCCTGTTACTAGGATAACTACTGCTGAAAATAAGAAAGAAAAGGAATTAAATCCTAACAAAAATGCTTCTGATGGTAAAGTTCTGTATAAGTTATAAATATAACCAGGACCTTGAACTAAAGTGATTGCAATTGTTAACCAACGTGTAATTTGATTAATTTTTTTTCTTCCACTCTCACCATCTTTTTGCAGTTTTTGTAAATATGGAACTGCTATTCCCATTAATTGCACCACAATGGATGCAGAAATGTATGGCATAATACCTAAAGCGAATACAGATGCTTGAGAAAAAGCCCCTCCAGTAAACATATCTAGAATTGAACCAATTCCCTGATCTGTTTGGGTAGCTAAACCACCTAATTTAGTTGCATCTATACCTGGTAAAGTTACCTGTGCTCCAAAACGATAAACAAGAAGTAAACCTAGAGTAATTAAAATTCTGTTTTTTAATTCTTCTATTTTCCAAACGTTTGTGAGTGCTTCAAAAAATTTCTTCATACAGTTAGTAAATTATAAAGTTACAGCTTCACCCCCTGCAGCTTCGATAGCAGCTTTTGCAGTAGCAGTAAATTTGTGAGCGGTTACTTTTAATTTGGCTTTTAATTCACCTCTACCTAATATTTTTACCAATTCGTTTTTAGTTGCCAAACGAGTATCAACAAATACTGAAAAATCTACAGTATCAGTCACTACACCATTATCTACTAAAGCTTGTAAAGAATCTAGGTTTACCCCTTGATAATCTACTCTATTGATATTTTTAAATCCAAACTTAGGCACACGTCTTTGAAGTGGCATTTGCCCTCCTTCAAAACCAATCTTTTTAGAATAACCTGAACGAGATTTTGCTCCTTTGTGACCACGTGATGCAGTACCACCTTTTCCAGAACCTTCTCCTCTACCTAATCTTTTATTTTGATTGTGTGTTGACCCTTCAGCTGGTTGTAAGTTACTTAAATTCATTTTGAATAGTGTTATTTAGATTCTTCTACAGAAACTAAGTGTTTAACTTTATTTACCATTCCAAGGATAGCAGATGAATTATCATGCTCTACAACTTGTCCTAATCTATTAAGACCCAAAGCCACTAATGTTCTCTTTTGTGTTAGAGGACAGTTAATTTTACTTTTTACTTGTTTTACTAAAATCTTTGTCATAATTTCCTTGAATATTAACCTTTAAATACTTTCTCTAAAGAAATTCCTCTTTGTTTAGCTACAGTATATGCACTTCTCATTTGAAGTAATGCATCGAAAGTTGCTTTTACCACGTTATGTGGGTTTGAAGATCCTTGAGATTTTGATAATACATCGTGAATTCCAACTGATTCAAGTACTGAACGAACAGCACCACCAGCAATAACTCCTGTACCATGCGATGCAGGCATTAAGAATACACGTGCTCCACCAAATTTACCTTTTTGTTCGTGAGGAACAGATTGACCACTTAAAGGAATTTTTACTAAATTTTTCTTAGCATCTTCCACTGCTTTTGCAATAGCTTCAGATACGTCTTTAGATTTTCCTAATCCATGACCAACTACTCCGTTTTCATCACCTACCACAACAATAGCAGAAAAACCAAATGCTCTACCACCTTTTGTTACTTTGGTAACACGATTTACACTCACCAAACGATCTTTTAATTCAAGACCACTAGGTTTTACTAACTCTACATTTTTGTATTTGTTATACATAACTTCTTAGAATTTAAGTCCGGCAGCTCTCGCTCCATCTGCTAATGATTTAATACGACCGTGGTATAAGTATCCTCCTCTATCGAAAGTTACTGTATCAATACCAGCTTTCAATGCTTTTTCAGCAACTAATTTTCCTACTGCTGACGCAACTTCAATGTTTGTACCTTTAGCGTCTACTCCTTTATCTCTAGAGGATGCGGCTAATAAAGTAACTCCATTCAAGTCATCTACTAATTGAGCATAGATTTCTTTGTTGCTTCTGAATACAGAAAGTCTTGGTTTAGTAGCAGTTCCGCTTACAATCTTTCTAATTCTGAACTTAATTCTCTGTCTTCTATCAGATTTTGTTAATGACATAATCTTAATTTTTAAGCTGATTTACCTGCTTTTCTTCTTAATACTTCACCTACGAATTTAACACCTTTTCCTTTGTAAGGTTCTGGTCTACGGAAACCTCTAATTTTAGCGGCTACCTGTCCTAAAAGTTGTTTATCGTGAGAGGTTAATTTTACGATTGGATTTTTACCTTTTTCTGAAATTGTCTCCAATTTTACTTCCGGAGCAACTTCTAAAACGATATTATGAGAAAAACCTAATGCAAGATCTAATTTTTGACCTTGGTTAGATGCTCTATATCCTACACCAACTAACTCTAATTCTTTTGTAAAACCGGTAGATACACCATTAACCATATTACTGATTAAAGATCTGTATAAACCATGCTTTGCTCTTTGGTCTTTATGGTCAGAAGATCTTTCTACTAACACTTGACCGTCTTCAACAGTTACAGTAACGTCCGAAAACTCCTGTGTAAGTTGACCTAATTTCCCTTTAACTGTGATTACACCTTCGTTAACTTCAAGTGTTACACCTGCTGGAATCACAACTGGATTTTTACCTATTCTTGACATCGTTCAGTCTTTTTATTAGTATACGTAACAAATTACTTCTCCACCTACATTCAATTGTTTAGCTTGTTTTCCAGTCATAAGACCTTTTGAAGTTGAAACAATTGCAATTCCTAATCCATTAAGGATTCTTGGAAGGTTTGAAGAACCTGCATATTTACGTAAACCTGGTTTACTAATTCTTTGGATATCTCTGATTACAGGCTCTTTAGTAACTTTGTCGTACTTAAGAGCAATTTTGATGCTTCCTTGAACAGAAGTGTCATCAAATTTGTAACTTAAAATATACCCTTGATCAAATAAAATCTTTGTGATTTCTTTTTTAAGGTTAGATGCGGGAATTTCAACCACTTTGTGATTTGCTTTCACTGCATTTCTAACTCTAGTTAGATAATCTGCAATAGGATCTGTATACATATGTATAAATTTGCGGTAACGGTTTTCAACAAAAACTCTTTCTATTGAACCTGAAACCAATTAAAATTTGTTTTACCAACTAGCTTTTTTGACACCTGGAATTAAACCTTGGTTAGCCATTTCACGAAATGTTACACGTGAAAGACCGAATTGACGCATATACCCTCTTGGTCTTCCTGTTAATTTACAACGGTTGTGTAAACGAACTGGCGAAGCATTTTTAGGTAATTTTTGTAAACCTTCATAATCTCCGGCCTCTAATAAAGCTTTTCTTTTTTCAGCGTACTTTTCTACCGTTTTTTGTCTCTTAACCTCACGGGCTTTCATTGATTCTTTAGCCATAACTTAATTCTTTTTAAAAGGTAATCCTAATTCTGCTAATAATGATTTTGCTTCCTTATCTGTTTTGGCAGTTGTTACAAAAGTAATATCCATACCTGAAATTTTGTTTACTTTATCAATATCAATTTCAGGGAAAATGATTTGTTCCAAAACTCCAAGGTTGTAATTACCTCTTCCGTCAAAACCGGTTGCTTTGATACCACCAAAATCTCTTACACGTGGTAAAGAAGAAGTAATCAATCTATCTAAGAATTCATACATTCTTTCTCCTCGTAAAGTTACTTTAGCACCAATTGGCATACCTTTTCTTAATTTAAAAGACGCAACGTCTTTTTTAGAAATAGTTGCTAAAGCTTTTTGTCCGGTGATTTTTGTCAACTCGTCTACTGCATAATCAACCAATTTCTTGTCTGACACTGCAGCTCCGACACCACGGCTTAAAACGATTTTTTCCAATTTAGGAACTTGCATTACGTTTTTATAACCGAATTCTTCTTTCAAAGCAGGAATAACTCTACTTTTATATTCTTCTTTTAGTCTAGGTATATAAGCCATCACTATAATACTTGATTAGATTTTTTTGAAAATCTTACTTTCTTATCTCCTTCTACTTTGAAACCAACTTTAGTTGCTTTTTTCGACTTTGGGTCAATTAAAGACAAGTTCGATACTTGAATAGGAGCTTCTTTCTTTACGATTCCACCTTGAGGGTTTTTAGCACTTGGTTTAGTATGAACTGAAACCATGTTAGTACCTTCAACAATCGCTTTGTTTGCATCTATAAAAACACGTAACACTTTACCTTCAGCACCTTTATGGTCACCTGCAATAACTCTTACAATGTCTCCTGATTTAATTTTTAACTTTGTCATCATCAATCGATTTAAAGCACTTCAGGTGCTAATGATACAATTTTCATGAATTGTTTTTCACGAAGTTCTCTTGCTACTGGACCAAAAACACGAGTTCCTCTCATTTCTCCTGCCGCATTCAAAAGAACACATGCATTGTCATCGAAACGAATATAAGAACCATCAGCTCTTCTCACTTCTTTTTTGGTACGTACAACAACTGCAGTTGATACAGCTCCTTTCTTAACGTTTCCGTTTGGGGTTGCATCTTTAATTGAAACTACAATTTTATCTCCAACAGAGGCATAACGACGTTTCGTTCCTCCTAAAACACGGATAGTCAAAACTTCTTTTGCTCCAGTGTTATCTGCTACTTTTAATCTAGATTCCTGTTGTACCATAATTACTTCGCTCTTTCAATGATTTCAACTAATCTCCAACATTTTGATTTACTTAAAGGACGCGTTTCGCTAATTCTTACAGTATCTCCAATATTACAGTCGTTTGTTTCGTCGTGTGCAACATATTTCTTAGTTTTCAACACGAACTTACCGTATAATGGGTGTTTTACTTTTCTTGTTTCAGAAACAACGATAGATTTCTCCATTCTGTTGCTAGTAACTACACCAACTCTTTCTTTTCTTAAATTTCTTTTTTCCATCTTTCAGCAGAATACAATTATTGTAACTCTCTTTTACTTAGCTCAGTTACTAATCTCGCAATTGTTCTACGCACTGCTTTAATTTGAAGTGGGTTTTGAATTGGAGAAATAGTATGAGTCGTTTTTAGGTCGGCATACGTTTTTCTTGACTGACTAAGTTTCTCTTGTAACTCAGCTGAAGATAGACTTATAATTTCTGATTGTTTCATAATTAAATAGGATTATGCTTCAAAATCTCTAGCGACAACAAACTTAGTTTTAACAGGAAGTTTTTGAGCTGCTAAGCGTAATGCTTCTTTTGCAACTGACAAAGGTACTCCTCCTACTTCAAACATAATTCTTCCGGGTTTAACAACGGCAGCCCAATATTCAACTGCACCTTTACCTTTACCCATACGTACTTCAAGAGGTTTCTTAGTGATTGGTTTGTCCGGGAAAATTTTGATCCATAATTGTCCTTCTCTTTTCATATAACGAGTTGCAGCAATACGTGCAGCTTCGATTTGACGTGAAGTTAAAAATGATGAATCCATTGATTTAATTCCAAACATCCCGTTAGAAAGTTCGTGACCTCTTTGAGAATCACCTTTCATTCTACCTTTTTGTACCTTACGGTATTTTGTTCTTTTAGGCTGTAACATTTTTCTTTAATTTAAAAAATTACTTTCTTTTACGTGGGTTTGATTTTCCGTTTGGTTTTCCTCCTCTTGGAGCATCACCACCTTTACTTCCACCGCCAGCTTGTTTTTTATCCATGCCAACTAATGGAGAAAGATCTCTCTTTCCGTAAACTTCACCTTTCATGATCCATACTTTGATTCCCATTCTACCATAAGTAGTATGAGCTTCTGCCAAAGCATAATCAATATCGGCTCTGAAAGTTGATAGAGGAATTCTACCTTCTTTGAAACCTTCTGAACGTGCCATTTCAGCTCCATTCAAACGACCGGAAATCAA
This sequence comes from Flavobacterium sp., assembly GCF_013822155.1. Taxonomy (GTDB): domain Bacteria; phylum Bacteroidota; class Bacteroidia; order Flavobacteriales; family Flavobacteriaceae; genus Flavobacterium. The sequence continues at coordinate 80 of NZ_PNJW01000007.1, read as the reverse complement.
AACCTTTACACCTTCTGCATTCATACGCATTGCTGCTGCGATAGCCATTTTAATAGCTCTTCTGTATGAAATACGGCTTT
>NZ_PNJW01000006.1 GCF_013822155.1 Flavobacterium sp. | reverse complement strand
TTATTCATACGAAACAGTAATCAGTTGGTACTCATATTCTAGATCATAAATTGATTTTATGCCCATTTGAACATTTTCAAAAAAAGGAATTGGCGAAATCCAACGGGGTAAATTTTTCTCTATTTGAATTAACTGATTTTTTTTGGTATTAGGTTTTTCGGTTACAGGAAATGTTCCAGTCAGTTGGTCTTTGTTTATCCAGGTCAATTGATTTTTAGTTATTGGTACCGCTTGCTTCGTTCCTGAAGAATTAATTTCCAGCCGTCCATTTTTTTCCAAATAAGTAAACGAATATGTATGGCTGAATTGAGTTTGTGTTTTTCCGAATAAATAATAAGCCAAAGCAGTTTCCGGGGAATTATAATCGACAGTAAAATCAATCAGGTCTTTTTTGGGGTAGACCGTTCCATAAATCAGGCAATTATTGGCAGAAAGATGATTCAAAATTTCGTTTTTATGAATCCCATTCAATTTTTCTATTGGAACAAAGCCAACCACCGTATTATTATTTTCTTCGGAGAGCTTTATTTTTTCAAATTCAACATCCTGAAACATTTTTTTCAGTTGAAGGGTGTCAGCATATAATCCTTTTTCATCCAATCGTAGGGTTGATTTTTTTTGGTATAAAAATTTAATTTTATGATATGATTTTGGAGTCGGTTGTATTTGACAAATTCCCGAACAGGGTAAAATCAACAAAAAACATAAATAAAAATAGTTCATCATGCTATAATTAGAATCTAAAGATAAAAAAATCCGTTTTATGAAACATAAAACGGATGATAATATTATGATTATTAACTATTAATAGTATGTATAACGTCTTACTTTAGCAATGTATTTAGCTAATCGAATTACTTGATGGCTGTAACCAAACTCGTTGTCGTACCACACATAAAGCACAATATTTTTCCCGTCGCCGGATACAATAGTAGCGTTACTATCGTAAATAGAAGGTGCATTGGTGCCCACAATGTCTGAAGAAACTAATTCGTTGCTCAAAGAATATTTAATTTGTTCCACTAATTCCCCTTCCAAGGCATATTTTTTCATTATTTCGTTAACTTCAGCGATTGAAGTTTCCTTGCCCACTTCTAAATTCAATACGACTAGTGAACCATTTGGAACCGGCACCCGTATTGCATTCGATGTTAGTTTTCCGGCCAGTGAAGGTAAAGCTTTTGCCACTGCACTTCCTGCTCCGGTTTCGGTGATAACCATGTTTAATGCGGCAGCACGACCTCTACGGTATTTTTTATGCATATTATCCACCAAATTTTGGTCATTGGTATAAGCATGTATCGTTTCTAAATGACCTTTTACAACTCCCAACGTATCCTCCACCGCTTTCAAAATAGGTGTAATGGCATTTGTTGTGCAGGAAGCTGCTGAAAAAATATCTATTTTATCCGGATTGTGGTCGTTATGGTTTACACCATATACAATATTTGGAACTCCTTTTCCGGGAGCTGTCAATAGAACTTTGGAGACTCCTTTTGAAACTAGATGTCTTTTTAAGGCTTCTTCATTGGTAAAAGCACCAGTGTTGTCAATGACTAAAGCATCTTTAATACCATATTTTGTATAGTCTATTTCTTCCGGACCATTGGCCGTAATGATGTGTACGGTTGTGCCGTTGATAATTAATGCATTATTTTCAACGTCGGCACTCACAGAACCTTGAAAATCGCCATGCACTGAGTCATACCTTAATAAAGAAGCTCTTTTTTCTAAAATCGTCGCATCATTTTTATCACGGGTTACAATGGCACGCAAGCGTAATTGGTTTCCTTTTCCGGTTTTGGACATTAATTCCCGGGCTAATAATCGTCCGATTCTACCAAAACCATATAATACTACATCCTTTGGTTTAATGCTGTCAACATCTTTGGCTTTGCGTAATTTATCTATTACAAATGATTTGGTGTTATGGTATTTATCATCTTCTAAATGATATTCGAATGTTAATTTTCCAATATCCAGTTTGGATGGTGGTAAGTCTAATGACAACATTTCCCTAGCAATTTCTACTGAATCAAAAATAGAAATTGGTTTACCTACAAATTCACCGGCATATTCATGAAGATTTAGAATTTCAGATACATTTTTGTCGATTAATTGGTTTCGGAACAAAACCACTTCGATGGATTTGTCATACCATAAATCACTGATGATTTTGATAAACTCAACTCCGGCTCTACGACGGTCTGCTTGAAACGAAAGTTCTTTTTCGTATAAAGATTTATTACTTTTCATGCGTTTAATTTAGTTAGTGTTGTTTGATTTTGGTGCAAAAGTATAGATTTCAAACGTTTTCGTAAACTTTTTTTCGATTTTTTTAAAAATAAAAAATCCTGCAAAGTCCAACCGTAGACTTTGCAGGATTTACCCCAAACTAACTATACAACTTATATTATGATTCTCATTACTTGTCCATTTTTAAGCATCAGTTCTACCCGTACTCCTTGTTTTTCAGATTTACTGCCCAAATTTCTGGAGATGCTTTCCACATCAGTTGCTTTTATGCCATCTATGCTTAAAATGATGCTTCCTTTTAATTCTTCACTGTAAGGAACCAGTTTTTCATTTGTAATGTTTTTAATTTTTACACCGCCTTTAATGCCGAATTGTTTTTTGTCAGCAGCGTCTAAATCTTCTATTTCCAACCCATAAAATTCGTAGTTAATGAGTTCTTTTTTGGTTAATTTTACCGGTATAATCAGAGATTTTCCCTCACGATTGACCGCTACTTTAATTTCATCATTTGGTCGTTTTGTATTTACGTAGCCTGAAAGTTCAGCAAAGGAGGTTATGTTTTGACTGTCCAATTTAGTTATTACATCTCCCGTTTTTATTCCTGCTTTTTCCGCTCCCGAATTTTTCGTTACCTTATTTACATAAAAACCTTGTGTTTCTGAAAGGTTTAATTCTTTTGAAGCATTTCCGTTTAATTCATATCCTTCAATACCTAAAATACCGCGTTGAACATTTCCAAATTCCATGATGTCTTCAATGATTTTCCGGGTTATGTTAGAAGGCACGGCAAACGAGTAGCCCACGTAACTCCCGGTATTAGATGAAATCATTGTATTAATTCCGATTAGTTCACCCTGTGTGTTTACCAATGCCCCTCCGCTGTTTCCGGGATTTACCACCGCATCAGTTTGAATAAAAGATTGAATTCCACCGGTGTCTAAATTTCTGGCTTTTGCCGAAACGATTCCGGCTGTTACTGTTGAATTGAGGTTATATGGATTTCCAACCGCTAATACCCATTCACCCACTTTCACTTGATCAGAGTCGGCGAAGACTGCATAGGGTAATTTTTCTTCGGCATCTACTTTTAATAAAGCAATGTCCATTTTTGAATCTGTTCCAATTAATTTGGCTTTGTATGTTTTTTTATTGTTTAGGGTGATTTCAATATCCTGGGCTTCATTAATCACGTGGTTATTCGTGACGATATAGCCATCTTCAGAAATAATTACCCCTGAACCTGTTCCAATTTGCTGTTGTTGTTGTCCTCCTTTGTAGCCATACATGAATTCCATGATCGGATTAGAAACGGTACGATAGGATACATTTTTAACGTGGACAACTTGGTGTAATGCTGTTTCGGCAGCTTGAGTAAAATCAATTGTTTCAGGAGAAAGCCCGACAGTTTTGGCAGATAAAGCATTTGCTGTAGTAATGATGTTTTTTGAAGCAGTTGCATCTTCGATAAATAATTTGTAAGCCCCTATTGTCGTAATGCCACTAAATAAGGATACTAAAAATAAATTGGTTACATTTTTCATTGTTTACATCTATTATTAATTATACTAATGTAAAATTATACGATTTATTGTTTTTTTGAAATAGGTTTAACGAACCTTAACAATCTTTAACTTTTCTTTAAAATAATTGTACTTTTGTGAGACACAAAAATAAAAATGAAGATTCAATTTTTCAAATACCAAGGGACGGGAAATGATTTTATCATGGTAGATAACCGTTTGGAGAATTTTCCAAAAAAGCAGACTGATCTTATCGAAAAGTTGTGTGACCGCCGTTTTGGAATAGGAGCCGATGGTTTGATTTTACTGGAGAATGATGAAAATACAGATTTTCGTATGGTTTATTATAATTCAGACGGAAACGAAAGTTCAATGTGTGGGAATGGCGGAAGATGCATTGTTGCATTTGCTGAACAATTGGGAATTATTCAACAAGAAACCACATTTATAGCGGTTGATGGGGAGCATTATGCAAAATTTACAACCGCTGGTTTAGTTTCGTTAAAGATGAAAGATGTTACAACCATTCAAGTAGCCTCCGATTACGTTTTTATGAATACCGGTTCGCCACATCATGTTACTTTAGTCGATGATGTAAAATCGGTTCCCGTGAAAGAACTTGGAAGCCAAATTCGGTACAGTGATTTGTATAGACAAGCCGGAAGTAATGTAAATTTTGTAGAACCTTTATCTGAAACGCTTTTTGCTGTTCGCACCTATGAGCGAGGGGTAGAAGATGAAACCTTGTCTTGTGGAACCGGCGTAACCGCAGTTGCCATTGCGATGAATGTGATTGGCAAAACGACTTCCAACGACATTTCTTTATTGGTAGAAGGAGGCTCACTTCAGGTACGTTTTGAAAAAGAGGATAGAAATTACACTCATGTGTTTTTAACCGGACCGGCTACGTTTGTATTTAGAGGAGAAATTGACTTAGCAACCCTATAAAAATGAATGCACTTCAAGGACAACATATTTATTTACGAGCATTAGAACCGGAAGATTTGGAATTTGTCTATGCGTTAGAAAATGATACCTCGGTTTGGGAAATCAGTCAGACACAAACACCTTACAGCAAATTTTTAATTCGGCAATATTTAGACAATGCTCATCAAGATATTTATGAAGCGAAGCAGTTGCGATTAGCCATTTGTAAAAACGATTCCTTTGAAGCTATTGGCTTAATCGATTTGTACGATTACGATCCTAAAAATCAACGGGCTGGGATTGGCATTTTGATACAAAACCCTGAGAACAGGCACCAAGGTTACGGACATCAGGCATTAGAATTGCTTATTCACTATGCTTTTGAGCATTTATTTGTACATCAATTGTTTGCCACTATTGCGACCACTAATCAAGCCAGTATTTCTCTTTTTACTACTTTTGGATTTCACTGTGTGGGAATCAAAAAAGATTGGAATTTCAATCATGGCATTTTTTCAGATGAAGCACTTTACCAATTAATTCGATAATTTTGCAATTATACTATTTTTATTACTTATGAAACTCAAAAAAATAATTCTTTATATTTCGTTGGCTGTTCTAGTTGTTGTGGCCTATTTTGGTTTTAAGGTTTACCAAATTATTTTTACACCCAACACCCAATTTTCAGAAGCGAAAGTTGCTGTTTATATTCCTACTGATGCTACGTTTGAAGAAGTTCAAACTATACTTTCGCCCTATATAAAAGACATGGGTACGTTCGTTTCTTTAGCAGAAAGAAGGTCCTACTCAAATAATATCAAAGCAGGAAAATTTGAAATAACCCAAGGCATGAATAATAACAAGATTATTACTGCTTTGCGTTTAAATCTTCCGGTGAAAGTGACTTTTAATAACCAAGAACGATTGGAAGATTTTGCCGGACGATTGGGTTCACAGTTGGAACTGGATAGTTTGGAAGTCTTGAATTTGTTTAAAGAGCCTGCCTTTTTGAAGGAAAACGGCTTTACCGAAGAAACTGTTTTTACACTTTTTCTGCCCAATACGTATGAATTTTATTGGAATACTTCCACGGAAAAGCTAAGAAATCAATTTACCAAAGAGTACTATCGTTTTTGGAATGAGGAGCGAAAAGCGAAGGCAGCACTTCAAGTACTTACCCCGATAGAGGTTTCTATTTTAGCTTCCATTGTTCAAAAAGAAACCGCAAAGGTTAGCGAACGTCCCCGAGTAGCACAAGTTTATTTGAATCGGTTAAAAAAAGGAATGCTTTTACAAGCCGATCCTACGGTAATTTATGCCTATAAAAAAGAGACAAATGATTTCACGCAAGTGATTAAACGAGTGGTTAATAAACATTTAATTACGGATTCCCCTTATAATACTTATAAATATGGAGGATTGCCTCCCGGACCTATTTTTATGCCTGATGTGAATGCGGTGGAAGCCGTATTGAATCCGGAGCAACATGATTTTCTCTATTTCTGTGCCAGTGTAACTAATTTTGGTTATCATGAATTTGCGACTACATTGGAACAACATAATGTAAATGCCCGAAAGTACATTGCTTGGTTGACAAATCAAACTGCTCCACAGTAATTTGAAAGTAAAATTCAGCATAGTTGTATTCCTTTTTGCTGTGTTCTTTTCGAACATTGTTTTTTCGCAATCAGGGTTTGATACTTTTTTCACCCCTTCCGATACGTTACATATCTCTCGGAGAAATACGGTTATTATTACAGAATCAGTATTAACTGCTACGGCATTGGTAGGTTTACATGAGCTTTGGTATGCAGATTATCCAAAATCTGATTTTCATTATGCGAATGACAATACCAATTGGTTGCAGATGGATAAATTGGGTCATGTTTATTCGGCTTATCAACTTGGGCGATTCAGTGCAGAAATGTTAGCATGGTCCGGTGTTTCAAAAAAAAATCAATTACTATACGGTGCAGGCTATGGATTTGTGTTTTTAACGGCGGTTGAGGTATTTGACGGTTATTCGTCTGAATGGGGATTTTCCTGGGGCGATGTGGCAGCCAATGCTACCGGAACGGCACTTTATGTTTCGCAATCCTTGTTGTGGAATGAGCAACGAATCATTCCAAAGTTTTCGTTTCATACTACCGCTTATGCTGATCAAAGACCGGACGTGTTAGGCAGTTCATTAAGTGAGCAAATTTTGAAAGATTATAACGGGCAAACGTATTGGTTATCTGTCAATTTGCATTCTTTTTTAAAACAATCACCACTACCTTCCTGGTTAAATGTTGCTTTAGGTTATGGAGCAGAGGGAATGATAACGGCAATACCTGTTGAAAATGACGAAAGGTATCGCCAATTTTACCTGAGTTTAGATGTAGATTTGTCTAAAATTAAAACGAAATCCCCTTTTTTAAGCACCCTTTTTTCTGTTTTCAATTCGGTTAAGATTCCGGCTCCAACGTTTGAAATCAATGCCTCAGGAGGCACTAGATTTTACCTATTCTACTTTTAGGAAATTTTAACTCGCTGATTGTCAATTTTATAATAAAAAGTTGTATATTTGCCCCGTGAAATTCAAGCCGGTGACAGCACTTGAGAAACAAATTGGTATGTCGAAAAAATGGTATTTTTATTCTTGTATTGCCCTTATAGTGGCCATAATCAGTTCAGGTTTTAAACCTTTCGAAGTAGAAAAAATGAATTGGTTTTATGTAGATCACGCAGTAGAAGGATTGAATTATACTGTTCCTACCCAAGAGGAATTACAATATGTAAATTTAAACATTCCACAAACCGGAAAAACTTTTACCGGATTTAAGCAAGCTCTCAGTTTTAAAGAATCACAAGGTCGATATAATTTAGTGAATACATTAGGTTATATGGGCAAATACCAGTTTGGTGTTGGGACGCTTCGTACCTTAGGTATTACCGACAGTGCTGCTTTTATGAATTCACCTCATTTACAAGAAAAAGCATTTAAAGCACTTTTAGCAATCAATAAACATGTTTTGAAAAATGAAATTGAAAAGTATAAAGGCAAAACCATTAATGGTGTAATAATCACAGAATCGGGATTGTTAGCGGCCGCCCATTTAGGTGGTTCCGGTTCGGTTAAAAAGTTTTTGAAAAGCAATGGTAAACGAGCTTTAAAAGATGGTTACGGGACTTCCTTGAAAAGTTACATCAAACAATTTGGCGGATATGACACCTCGCATATTGTTGCCAATGGGAAAGCTAAAGTTAAGTAATTACTACGATTTTTGAATAATAAAGATAGTCGGTCGGTTGTGTAAATCGACCTTTGTTTTTTTTTAACTTTTTTGAGTTCTAGTTTTTATATGAATTTGTTATTTTTATTTTAAATCTAAACTTACTAAGGGCGAGGTTCTTATTGTTTTAAAAAATCTGCCAATTTCCAAGCTTGAACATGTAAAATTCCTTCATTTGATGGAAATACAATATCATCTAATGAAATCACTACTTTTTCGTAATTATCCAAAATATTTTGCAAAGGAGTATATTCTCGTTTGATTGTGCTTTCGTTTTCGAGTATATATGTCACCTGAAAATAGATGACACGGTTACCTTTTTTAGCAATAAAATCAATTTCTCTATTTTTTAAAGCTCCAGTAAATACATCAAATCCTGACCTGAGAATTTCTAAATATACCAAATTTTCAAGTTTATAGCCTATTCCATAACTGAAGCCTTGATATAAATAATTTTTAAATGCTAAGTCATTAATGTAATATTTGCAATTACCCAAAACAATATCTTTCCCTTTAATATCGTAGCGTTCAACTTTATGAACAAGAAATGTATCTACAATATATTCTATGTAATTGGAAACCGTATCATAGGTGGTTTTTCGATTGTTACTTTTAAAAAAGTTGACAATATTATTTATAGAGACTAGATTTGAGGCATTATTAACCAAATACACAAATATATCTTCTAATAATTTTGGGTCTTTAATGCTGTAACGTTGTATGATGTCACGTAATAAAACAGAGTCTTTTATAGCAGAAATATAATTTCGTTTTGTTTGATTATTTGGTAAAATGAAAAGTTCCGGTAAACCTCCACTTTCCATATATTCAATATACGTCAATTTATTAGGTTCTTTTCCTGTTGCATGAGCAAATTCATTGAAGCTAAATGGAAATATCTCAAATGTTACATATCTACCGGAAAGAAGTGTTGCTAATTCTCCTGATAGCATTTTTGAATTAGAACCACTAATAAAAAGCTCATGTTCATCCACGTAATTTTGAGAAAAAGAATTCGCAAAATGTTCCCATCCTTCAATATTTTGAATTTCATCAATAAATAAATAAATTTTGCCAATTGGTTGTATAGTAGATTTATAGATTGCAATCAATTTTTCTACGTCTTTGTAATTTGAAATAGAATCAAAATCTGTAAATTCTTTGTTTAAATAAAAAATGTTTTGAGCATTAATTCCTTGCTTTATTAGTTTATTGGCGAGTTGACGCAATAAATAACTTTTTCCAACTCTACGTTGTCCAACTAAGACTTTTATAAGTTTATTTCCTGTGTATTCAAGTATTGAGTTGGTGTACGTTTCTCTTTCAAATCCCAATTGCGGTATGTTTCCATCCCAAAAATTATATTTTTTTAAGCTTTCAAAATCATCTTCCATACTTGAAAATTTATTCAAAAATACAAAATAATTTTTTATAATAGAATATTTTTATAAAAAAGTAAAAAAATCTTCTATACTCGAATATTTTTTATTTTTAGTCGAATAATCTTCCAAAGTCGAATAATCTGAAATTAGATGATTTTATTTTTTAAGTTAAAAATGTAAAAAAAAAATTAAGATTTCTGAATAATAAAGATAGTCGGTCGGTTGTGTAAATCGACCTTTGTTTTTTTCCAATCGTTTATTGTCAGGGTTTTTATGTATTCGGTTGGCAAGGTAATGTCCGTTGCAACACAAAGCCGAGTAGAACTTTGTAGCGATTGCAAAATATCTTCCAATAATTTGTTATTACGATAGGGAGTTTCGATAAAAATCTGTGCTTGATTTTTTTCCATCGAAAGGCGTTCTAAGTTTTTTAAAGCTGATTTTTTTTCGCTTTTATCGATGGGTAGATAACCATTGAAAGCAAAACTCTGTCCATTCATGCCGGAACCCATTAAAGCCAACAGAATAGAGGAGGGGCCCACTAACGGAACCACTTGAATACCTTTTTCATGAGCAAGTTTTACAATCACGGCACCCGGATCGGCAACGCCGGGGCAACCTGCTTCACTCATTAAGCCTACGTTGCGACCTTCTGAACAAGGCTTAAGCATTTCGTTGTATTCGGTTGCTTCCGTAAATTTATTCAGGACATGAAGTCTTAAATTAGCTTGAACTTTTTCAGCATTGATTGATTTTATAAATTTCCGAGCTGTTTTTTCGTTTTCAACGACATAATCGTTGATGAAATCAATGGCTCTTTTTACCGTTTGTGGCAACACATCATCGGGTGACACGTCACCTAAGGTAGTGGGTATCAAATATAATTTTCCTATGAAGGAGATAGGTTTCATTCTTCGGAATATTTTTCCAACATTTTGGTTGCAATGGTATCACACGCTTCATCCAACATTTCGAAAACCTGGTCAAAATTACTTTGGATTCCGTGGTAAGGATCCGGCACATCCACATTTTCACCCGGAAAAAGTTCATCAAGGATTAACATCACTTTTTGTTTTGCTTCATCATTGGGAGCCATACTGATAACATCAGCATAGTTAGAGGTGTCCATTACATAAATGTGGTCGTATTCTTTGAAGAAAGAAGGTTTAAACAGTTTTCCCCTTTGGTTGGAAATATTGATGCCATTTCTTTCGGCAGTCAGGATAGAGCGTTTGTCAGGAGGATTTCCAACGTGCCAATGACCAGTTCCGGCAGAGTCGACAAAAAATTTTTCTTTTGGAAGTTTGGAGGCTAAAATACCTTCCGCTAAAGGCGAACGACAAATGTTTCCCAAACAAACCATCAATATTTTTACAGGCATAAAATAGTAAACTAAAAAATTTCAGCATTCAAAAGTACTAAGAATACTGAAACTATTTTTTATAAAGAAAGTTTTTTATGAATATCATCCACAAATTTTCTGAATTGCTTATCTGTTGTAACTAAATTGTCCACTGTTTTGCAAGCATGTAAAACGGTAGCGTGGTCACGGTCGCCAATTTGCGAGCCTATGTTTGCTAAGGAAGCTTTGGTGAATTTCTTGGCAAAGAACATGGCTAACTGTCTTGCTTGCACGACATGTCGTTTACGGGTTTTAGATTGTAATGTGTCTAAATCTAACTGGAAATAATCGGACACTACTTTTTGAATGTAATCGATAGAAATTTCGCGTTTGACATTTTTTACAAACTTCTCTACGACATTTTTTGCTAAATCTAATGTTACTTCTTTTTTATTGAAAGAAGATTGAGCAATCAATGAAATAATGGCTCCTTCTAATTCCCTTACATTCGATTTGATATTTCGTGCAACATATTCAATGATTTCTTCCGGAATTTCTACTCCGTCACGGTATAAAATGTTTTTCAGAATGGAAATACGGGTTTCATAATCCGGTTGGTGTAATTCGGCAGACAATCCCCATTTAAAACGAGACAATAAACGTTGTTCAATGTCCTGCATATCGACAGGAGCTTTATCCGAGGTTAAAATAACCTGTTTGCCATTTTGGTGCAGGAAATTAAAAATATGGAAAAACACATCTTGAGTTCCTGATTTTCCGGAAAGAAATTGTACATCATCAATAATTAATACATCAATTAATTGATAAAAATGTATAAAATCGTTTCGTGTATTTTTCTTAACAGAGTCAATGTATTGTTGCGTAAAAACTTCTGCTGAAATATATAATACTGTTTTGTCCGGGTATTTGTCTTTAATTTCAACACCGATAGCATGAGCCAAGTGGGTTTTTCCCAGACCAACACCACCAAAAATTAAAAGCGGATTAAAAGAAGTTCCTCCGGGTTTGTTGGCCACAGCCATCCCTGCAGAACGAGCTAAACGGTTTGAATCTCCTTCCAGAAAATTATCAAAACTGTAATTTGCATTTAACTGTGATTCTATTTTCAGGTTTCTGATACCGGGAATCACAAATGGATTTTTTAGTTCAGGACTAATGTTTTTTAATGGAGCGTCAACATCTTGTGGTTTAACCGGACTACGGTGAGCACTAGGCAGTTGTTCCGTAAACGGTTGTTTATTGCCATAAGTGTTTTCCATTTTGATTTTATAGAGTAACTTTGCATTTTTTCCAAGTTCTTTGGTTAAGGCCACTTTGAGTAATTTCACATAGTGTTCTTCAAGCCATTCATAGAAAAATTTGCTGGGTACTTGAATGTATAAAGCATTGTCTGTGAGTTCCACTGATCGAATAGGTTCGAACCAAGTTTTGTAAGCTTGCTCCTGAATATTGTCTTTTATAAATGATAGACAGTTTTCCCATACCGATTCCGCAGTTTTGCTCATAAATTCTAAAAATAATATTGTTTACTAAAGGTTATCTTACAAAGAAATTAGGCCATTTCTTTATTAACTTTTGGGATAACAAATATGTGAACAAAAAAACTTAAAAAAAAATAAAATGCTATTGATTTTATAGAAAAATTGTTGTAAAGACGTTTTAAGGCTTCAAAAATATACTAAGAAAAAAATTACAGAAAAGTATGAAAGAACATCAATTACAAGTCCGTGTTCGCTATTCGGAAACTGACCAAATGGGCGTAGTGTATCATGGTAACTATTTGCCTTATTTTGAGATAGGTAGGGTGGAATGGCTAAGGAATCATGGGATTTCTTATAAAAGCATGGAAGAGAGCGGGGTTGCTCTACCTATTGTTAACATCAATATAAGTTACAAAAAACCAGCACGTTATGATGACTTACTTACAGTCATTACCAAATACAAAAAACAGAGTTCCGTGAAGATAGAATTTGAATGTAAAATTCAAAGTGAAAATGGGGAGTTATTAACAACCGCCGATTTTATTTTGGTCTTTGTTGACTTAAAAACCGGCAAACCCATGTTGCCCCCGTCGAATATAAAAACGATTATTGACAGCATGGAATTATTGGAAAATTAATTTTCCTTTTTTATGGAAACTTCAAAAAGAGAAGAAAAAATGTCGAAAATTGTTTCGGCATTTTTTTTTCGAGTGGCTATTTTGATTTCGCAATTCAATTCCATTTTTTGAGAGACAATTTCCAAGTTTTTTTCTTTGATGATTCGCATAATTTTGTTCATGTTTTTATAATCAAAAACAATAGTATAATAAAGGTCAATGGTTTTTTCGATGATTTCTGCATTTTCCAAAGCCATTTGAGCGGTTGTTTTGTAAGCTGATATGAGTCCGCCCACTCCTAATTTTACACCCCCGAAATAACGAACAACCACTATCAATATATTAGTTACCTCAAAAGACTGGATTTGACCGTAAATAGGCATTCCGGCACTATTGTTTGGTTCTCCATCATCATTGGACCTAAAGCTGATTTTTTCGGTACCCAATTGATAAGCATAGCACCAATGTCTTGCTGAAAAATGTAGTTTTTTTAGATGCTCTAACTGTATTTTCACTTCTTCTTCATTAGTAACCGGAAATGCATACCCAAAAAATTTACTGTTTTTTTCTTTGAACAAGACTTCTTCTGAAGGGGTGAGTATTGTTTTATATGTATCTTTTGAATCAGCCATTATTTTTTAACTGGTTACTAAAAAGATAGCTGTGAGTGCCAATGCTATTCCAATTCCGTTTCGAATCGATATTTTTTCTTTGAAAAATACGATACCAACCAATGTTGAAACCATTACGATTGCCACATTGTGAATGGTGAAAATGGTAGAACTTTCAAATACTTCACTGTCTAACATTTTGATTAAGTAGTAGAGTGAAAAATAATTGGGTATACCTAACACGATACCTCCCAAAATACTTTTACCGGTTATTTTCATGTTGTTTTTTATGATAGCGATTCCAATTAAAAAAACACCTATCGTAAAAGCCATTAAAAAGGTATGAGAAGAAAATAATGAAATTTCCTCAGTCGGAAGATAGTCATTCTGTAATACTTTCAGACTAGTATCAATTGCTCCGGCACCAAAAAAAACCAATATAGGGAAAATCAAATTTTTGGAATCTGCTACAGCTCCTTCTTCCTTTTTAGCGGTGAAATAAACGGCAATTAAGGCTAAAATAATCCCTAAAATTTTGGCTATTCCCAATTCTTCGCCAAAAAGCCAAACGCCAAAAGAAATTGGAATAATGACAGACATTTTTGAGGCCACCGAGGCTACTGAAAGTCCGTTTCGTTGCGAAGTAACCGCTGTGACATAAAATACGGAAATAAACAAAAATCCCAACATGAAACTGCCCGGATACCATGGTTTGTGAACTATTTCGGATAAGTTGAACGATTGGTCAGAAACTACTAATCCTATCACAAAGGCAGTAAAATAATTGACTACTAAAGCTTGGAGCGTATTGATGTTATAACGAGAAAACAGTTTTAGAATTACAAAAAGAACGGCGTTGAAAAGAACACTTAAAACTATATAAATCACAAGCTAATTATTTTTTTGGCGAATAAATCAGTCACCTCTTCTTCTCCAACTTGTAAATTCCAAACTTGAATACCTAAGGAAGCTGCTGCATCAGTGTTTTCTTTTCTATCGTCAATAAACAAAGTTCGTTTGGGTGATAATTCATGTTTATGCAATAGGAATTTAAAGACTTCTACATTCGGTTTACGAATTCCCATTTCATAGGAATAATATACTTTTTCGAAACAGTTGTAGAAATCCCGAGTGATTGACATGCCTTCTTTATGTTCGAAACGGTCAATGTGAATCATATCCGTATTGGTCAATAAAAACATACGGTATTTACCTTTTAAGCTTTGCAGGAATTCTAATCTTTTCAATGGAAAATCGCCCAAAACTGCATTCCATGCCTTTCGTATGTCTTCAATAGAAGCGTTTGGTAAATGTTTTTGAAAGCCTTGAATAAATTCCAATTCCGTTGCTTTGCCCACTTCAAAACGTTTATTTAATTCATCTAAATCAGCGTGCCATTCGGTTAAACCTAAATCACGAAAGGCTTTATCTACAGCAGCTTTATCCAAATCAATGAATATGTTTCCGAAATCAAAAATGATAGTGTTAATCATGGCTTTTAATGATTATAAGTTCGTCATTTATGCTTTTTTGTTTTACTACAATTTCACCTTTTAGGATTGGGGCTTTCGTTCCTTGGTGTACTTTGCTGTTTCCTTTAAAAATGCGAGCTTCATCCCATAAATCAGCGTCGATAAAAGATTGTAAGGTCTGACGTCCTCCTTCTATAATGACTGATTCAATTTGGTGTTGATAAAGCAAATTACTGATTTTTTCAGGAAGTTGCTCTCCAAAGATAAGATTTTCATAAATACAATTTTCATCTTTTGTTAAAATTTCCTGTTCTGTTAAGATGATTGTTTTTTGACTTCCTTTTTTTACGGCATACTCCTCCGAAATTTTTCCGGAGCGGTCTAAAATAATTCGAATTGGATTTTTTCCAAACCAATCTCGGGCATTTAATTCGGGATTATCGTCTAAAACAGTTTTGGTTCCAACCAGTATAGCTTGTTCTTCCGTTCTCCATTTGTGAACCAATTGTCGGGAATATACATTGGTAATCCAAACCGGTTTTTGTTCATTCTTATGTATTGGCGAAAGAAAACCATCAGTACTTTCGGCCCATTTTAAAATGATATACGGACGTTTTTTGGTATGAAAAGTAAAAAAACGTTTATTCAATTCCCGACATTCTTTTTCTAAAACACCAACTTTAACTTTAATGCCTGCTTTTTGAAGTTTTTCAATGCCTTTACCGCCTACTTTATCATTAGGGTCAAGCGTTCCGACAATTACTGTTGGTATTTTATGTTGGATAATTAAGTCACTGCAAGGCGGGGTTTTTCCAAAATGACTGCATGGTTCCAAGCTAACATAGATAGTTGATTTGGTTAGCAGTGATTTATTTTTTACGGAATTTATAGCGTTGACTTCAGCATGTGGTTCTCCTGCTTTTTGATGCCAACCTTCCCCAATTATCTTTCCCCGATGCACAATTACACTTCCAACCATTGGATTAGGATAGGTAGAACCCAACCCATTTTGAGCTAATTCGAGGCAACGTTGGATGTAAATTTCGTGATTCATGGTAAGACAAAATTACGCTTTTTGACTAATAAAGTTGAAATAGTTTTACTTTTACAGTTTTAAAATAGCTATCCATTTGTATGACAATCATTCGACCAATACTTTACACTGATAACCAAGCTATAGCAGCAGTTATCCGATCCGTTTTACTTGAACATAATGTTCCAAAAGTAGGAACGGCTTATGCAGATGTTTCTTTAGACTCCATGTTTGAAACGTACAATGTCCCCCGAAGTTCTTATTTTGTTGTAGAACATAATGGAAAAATTATAGGAGGAGCCGGTGTGAGTCAGTTAGCAAATGAAGCAGAAACTATTTGTGAGTTACAAAAAATGTATTTTTTACCGGAAGCCCGTGGGCTAGGATTAGGTTCACAAATGATGGAGAAGTGTTTGCAAGCCGCCATCTCTTTTAAGTATGAAAAATGTTATTTGGAAACCATGCCCTATATGGAAGATGCTCAGAAATTGTATAAAAAATTTGGTTTTCAGTATATCGATACTCCTATGGGTTGCACCGGCCATACATCGTGTCCGGTTTGGATGTTAAAAGACTTGTAATTATATTCAATGGAAGTAAAAAAATACAGATCCCTTTTTCAAAACGAACTATCGCCCTTTTTTGATACGATGGAGATTGATCAGTTTTTCTATTTAACCCTAGAAAAGAGGCATCAATTGAAACGTGTTGACTTGGCTTTGAATCCAAATTTTGAAATCACTGTTGAAGAAGAACAGTATTGGGATTCTGTTTTAACCCAACTGAAAACGCAAAAACCCATTCAATACATTTTAGGAGAAACCTCTTTTTATGGGTTAACTTTTCTGGTAAATGAACATACTTTGATTCCGCGATCGGAAACAGAAGAATTGGTGCAATGGATTCTTGAAACCAACCCAACTAGTTCAGAAATTGCACTATTGGATATTGGAACAGGAACCGGTTGTATTCCGATTACATTGAAAAAAAATTTACCAAAAGCAACTGTTTTTGCCTTGGACGTTTCGGAGAAAGCTTTAGAAGTTGCCACTAAAAACGCTTCAATGAATCAAGTTGAGATAACTTTTCTACAAAATGATATTTTAGCAACCTCAAGGTTGGAGCAGCAATTTGATATAATTGTTTCTAATCCGCCTTATGTTCGGGAGCTAGAAAAAAATGAAATAAATACCAACGTTTTACAATTTGAACCCCATTTGGCATTATTTGTTGCAGATAATGATGCTTTGTTGTTTTATCGAAAAATCGCTGAATTGGCTCAAGTATATTTACAACCTAACGGACAATTGTTTTTTGAAATCAATCAGTATTTAGGTACTGAAATGGTTGCATTGGTAGCTTCTTATGGTTTTACAGAAATAGAACTTCGACAGGATATTTACGGAAATGACCGAATGCTCAGAGCGGTAAAAAGTTTTTAGAAAAAGGAAAAATTATTATTCGTACCGTAATGCTTCAATCGGGTCTAGTTTTGCCGCTTTTATAGCCGGATATAAACCGGAAACCACAGCTACTAAAAAGCTCGTAATCACCGCGGCAATGATTGCCATCCATGGAATAATAAAATCAAATTCGAGTAAGGCTGCAAAAGCGGAGCCAATTGAAATGCCTAAAATAATACCAAGAATTCCACCTAATTGGCCAATAACAATTGTTTCGGTAAAAAACTGAAAAGCAATCGTACTTTTTTTAGCTCCCAACGCTTTTCGTACACCAATTTCTCTGGTTCGTTCTGTCACGGAAACCAGCATAATATTCATTAAAGCAATAGAAGAACCAAATATGGTGATTACCCCAATTATCCATGCGGAAATTCCCAAAACAGAAGTTAGCGATAGAATTTGATTGATTAATTCGTCACTTCGAACAATTCCAAAATTATTGTCCTGTACCGGATTTTGTTTTCGAACTTTTCGCATCGTGATGATAGCATTGTCAATAGCAGCTTCAAGTAGTTCTTTTTTGTCAACTAAGACACTGAGGTTATAATTAATATTGGGTTGTGTAAAAAGTGAACGAGCTACCTGAATTGGAATCATTACCCTTAAATCCTGACTATTACCAAAGGTTGAACCTTTTTCTTTCAGTATTCCAATGACTTTAAATTTGGCTCCGCGAATAGAGATGATTTTATCAATAGGATTCACATCTTTTAAAAGACCATTTTCAAAATCGGAGCCCACTACACAAACAAAATTGTTATTTTCAATATCGAAACCGGTAAAATTTCTACCATCGGCTAATTCCAATCCTGAATTGGTTAAAAAGTAATCATCAACACCAACTACTGTAATTTCAGGGTCGGTTTTTTTATTTTCAAATTTTACTTCGGCAGCAGCAGTAGCGGTAAATGACAAAGAAGCATGGGTGAAAGGATAATTATATTTTTCTTGAAATGCTTTAGCTTCCGGATAGGAAATAATCGGGTTGATAATTTCGCGTTCTTGTCTGCGACCATTTCCCACACGCACTTCCAGTTCATATTGTCGTATGGTAAAAGTATTGGCTCCCATCGATGCAAAATTGGATGACAAGGTGTTTTCAAGAGCCGATACGACAGTTAAAATACTTACCAACGCCGTAATTCCTATTGCGATAATTACAATTGTCAGGATAGTACGAAGCAACTGCGTTTTAATAGAACCCAGTGCAATTTTGATGTTTTCTTTAACTAATCGAGCCATATGTCTAATTTGACACGAAATTACAATAATTGTTACAAGGTTTCTTTATTTTCTTTAAAAAGTAAGATATTTGCACAAGGAAATGACAATGGCAAAAATCAATTGCAATGACAAAAGTCAATGACACTATCAAAAATCAATTGCAAAACCATTTTCAAAATTAAATTAAAAAGCAATAATGGCACAAAAACCAAGTATTCCTAAAGGAACCAGAGATTTTTCACCGGCGGAGGTCGCAAAACGAAACTACATCAGTTCGAAAATGAAGCATCATTTTGAGGTGTTTGGTTTTCAACCGATTGAAACACCTTCTTTTGAAAATTCAGAAACGTTGATGGGAAAATATGGGGAAGAAGGTGATCGATTGATTTTTAAGATTTTGAATTCGGGGGATTATTTGGAAAAATTCAATAGAATTTTATTACAGATTATTCATAAACTGGTTAATGATTATCAAAAAATTTATATTGACCTTAGCAATGATAAGAATCGACCGTCGTTTATTGAACATATTCAAGCTATAGAAAATGATTATGACACATATGTTGCTAGATTGAATAAAGAGTTATTTAATAATGAAGATGAATTA
Organism: Flavobacterium sp.; assembly: GCF_013822155.1. Taxonomy (GTDB): domain Bacteria; phylum Bacteroidota; class Bacteroidia; order Flavobacteriales; family Flavobacteriaceae; genus Flavobacterium. The sequence goes on along the minus strand of NZ_PNJW01000006.1, from coordinate 68,813 downwards.
ACAATTGTTTCTTTTAAAGACATCTTATTTTTAGTTAAGCGACACTGTTATGATACACATGATAAAGTAAATGTTTTTATTAATAAAACAAAAGAAGAAATAGAACAACTTGTGATAACAATTTTTTCGGATTTTTTTATTTCTTTAAAAGGAAAGCATATGGTAGCATATATCTCCGAAAAAGCCCTTCGTTACGACCTAACTGTTCCTTTTGCCCGTTATGTCGTGCAGCACCAAAATGAAATTGAGTTTCCGTTTAAGCGGTATCAAATTCAACCCGTATGGCGTGCTGATCGTCCTCAAAAAGGGCGATTCAGAGAGTTTTACCAATGCGATGCCGATGTAGTAGGTTCTACCTCGTTGTGGCAAGAAGTGGAATTAGTACAATTGTATGATGCCGTTTTTACTGATTTAGGATTGGGAGGAACCACGATTAAAATCAATAACCGAAAAATTTTATCCGGAATTGCGGAAGTAATTGGAGCGAAAGATAAATTAATTGATTTTACTGTTGCTTTAGACAAATTAGACAAGATAGGCGAGGACGGCGTGAAAAAAGAAATGCTTGAAAAAGGAATCTCTGCCACTGCCCTTGAAAAAGTACAGCCTTTGTTTCAGTTTACAGGAACAGTTGCCGAAAAAATAGAAAAACTAAATCAGCTATTAGCCACCTCAGTCGAAGGATTGAAAGGAGTGGAAGAATTGCGATTCATTTGTGAGACCCTAGAAAAATTAGGTTTACAAACGGCCCTTATTGATTTGGATGTTACTTTGGCAAGAGGATTAAATTATTACACCGGAGCCATTTTTGAAGTTGTAGCTCCACAAGTTGTGATGGGTTCCATTGGTGGAGGTGGACGGTATGATGATTTGACCGGTATTTTTGGATTGAAAAACATGAGTGGGGTAGGAATATCCTTTGGGTTAGACCGAATTTATTTGGTTTTAGAGGAATTAGGTTTATTTCCTGACACGGTTTCGGCAACTACAAAAGCGTTGTTTATCAATTACGGAAACCACGAAAGTTTGTATGCGATGGAAGCTATTTTCAAATTGCGTCGTGCCGGCATTAAGGTGGAATTATATCCAGATGCCGCCAAAATTGCCAAACAATTTCAATATGCAGATAAACGCGGCATTCCTTTTGCCGTTATTGCCGGTCTATCGGAATTGGAGCGAATGGAATTTGGACTCAAAAACCTGCAAACCGGAGAGCAAGTAAAGTTAAATTTTGAATCCTTAAAGAAAGCATTGTCTTAGCTATTTCAATTTTATATTAATTCTAGCCCCAATTCTTTGGGGCTTTTTTTATATGAGTTCTTTTAATTATATTTTAATATTAAATGTACTGTAGTTATTTTTTTAAGAAAGTAGTTAAAGAGTGAATTAAAAAGAAAAACTCCTTTTATAAAGGGTAGTATTAGTTGTTCGGTTAACATGGAATTCTTAACTTTATACGATAATATTAAATTATTTTTCAAAATGATTTTGTATTGAGTAAATCTATTTCAAAAAGTAAAAAATAAAACCTCATGGAAGCTATTACTGGTTATTCACTTTTGCGAAATCCACGTTTTAACAAAGGAACTGCTTTTACATTGGAAGAACGTGAAAAATTCAAATTGAAAGGAATTTTACCGGATACCATAGAAACCCTTGCTACTCAAATTTTACGTGTGGAAGAGCAATTGGACAATTTTGAAAAGCCCATCAACCAATATGTTTACCTGATGCAATTGTTAGACACAAACGAAACTCTTTTTTTTAAGGCAGTTTCCAGTGATCCGGCAAAATTTTTACCCATTGTTTATACGCCAACCGTTGGCGAAGCATGTCAGCGGTTAGGTCATATTATCAGACGTCCGAGAGGATTGTTTATTTCAATTGATCAAAAAGACCATATTAAAGAAATTCTTAGAAATTGGCCTGTTGAAGATGTTCGTTTTACTGTTGTAACTGATGGAGGAAGGATTTTAGGATTAGGAGATTTAGGTATAAACGGCATGGGAATTCCTATCGGGAAATTGATTTTATATACGAGTTGTGGTGGTGTTCCTCCGGAATATACCCTTCCGATTGTTTTGGATGTGGGCACTAATAATGAAGAATTTTTAAATGATTCGTTGTATCCCGGTTTACGTAGAAAACGGATTAGAGGTCCTGAATTTGATGCATTTGTAGCTGCTTTTGTTGAAGCCATGAATGAGGTTTTTCCAAAAGCGTGTATCCAATGGGAAGATTTTACCGGGGTTGATGCTATTCGTATTTTGGAAACCTATCGCGAAAAAACGTGTACCTTCAACGATGATATTCAAGGTACAGCAGCCATTGCAACGGCCGGTTTTATATCCATCAGTCGATTAATGAACAAATCGTTTAAAGACCAATGTTTTTTATTTTTAGGAGCCGGTGCTGCCGCTTTTGGAATTGCCGATATGTTGGCCAAAAAATTTCAACGTGACGGGTTGACAACTGAGGAGGCCTATAAACAAATTTGGATGTTTGACGTGAATGGTTTATTGGTGAAAAGCAGAACAGATTTGGCTCCCCATCAATTAGCTTTTGCCCATGATTTTGATGCTTGTACCGATTTTGCTGAAGCGGTATTGAAAATTAAACCCACCGCTATTGTTGGCGTAAGTACCGTTGGAGGAGCATTCAATCAGCAGGTTATTGAAAACATGAGTTTGGTGAATGAACGTCCGATTATTTTTCCTTATTCGAATCCCACTTCGCATTCAGAATGTACGGCCGAGCAAGCCTATACCTGGAGTAAAGGAAAAGCTATTTTCGCTAGTGGAAGTCCGTTTGCCCCTGTAAACTATGAAGGGAAAATCTATACACCCGGACAAGGAAACAATGTATTTATTTTTCCTGCCTTGGGAATGGCTATTTTTGCCACGGAAGCCAGAAGAGTAACGGATGATATGTTGTTAACAGCGTCTGAAGCAGTAGCAGAACAAGTGACTGCTGCAGATTTTGAAAACGGTTTAATTTATCCGCAAGTGAATAATATTTTAAAAGTTTCTATAAACGTTGCTGTCAGGGTTGCCGAACATATATTTGATTCCGGTTTAGCCGGGGTTTCAAAACCTGAAAACATTAGAGCATTTATTGAAAGCAAAATGTATATTCCGGAATATAAATAATCAATCAAAACCACACAATCAAAATAACAACCTATGAACAAAGGATTATATATTGCCACTATTGAACCCAGAAGCGGGAAGTCACTTTTAAGTTTAGGATTAATGGATGCGTTGCTAAGCCGTATGGCAAAAGTAGCTTATTACCGACCCATCATTAACGAAGGTAAAAAATCTAAAGTTGATAACCATTTGCAATTAATTCTTCAAACTTTTAATCTAAAAGTCGACTATGATAATGCGTATTCTTATACCAAACAACAAATGATTCAGTTGGTTAATTTGGGAAAGAAAGGGGAGGTGATTGATACGATTATGAATGATTACAAAAAATTGGAAGAAGAATTTGATTTTGTTTTAGTGGAAGGAAGCGATTTTGAAGATGAAGTTTCCGTTTTTGAATTTGAAATTAACCTCCAAATTGCTAAAAATTTAGGATTACCGGTGCTGATTAATGCCTCGGGAGACAATTCTATAGATGATACCATTCAAAATTTAGAATTAGCTTACAAGTCATTTTTAGGAAAGGAAGTTGGCGTAATGGCTATTGTCATTAATAAAATTCAAGAGAAAAACCGGTCAAAATTTATTGAAGGAATTCAAAAATTTTGTGCTGATGAGGTTCAAATTTTAGCCATACCGGTCAATGAATTATTGAGCAATCCCAGTGTTCGGGAAGTAGTAGAAGCGTTGAATGGAAAGGTTTTATTTGGCGAGCATTTGTTAGAGGGTATAGTAGGCAGTTTTAGTGTTGGTGCCATGCAATTACACAATTATCTCACTCATATTGGGCAAAATAATTTGGTGATTACTCCCGGGGATCGGGCAGACATTATAATAGGGGTTTTGCAAGCCCACAAATCGGCCAGTTATCCCAGAATGGTTGGAATTATTTTAACAGGAGGACTTTTTCCGGAAGAGTCTATTCTAAGATTGATTGAAGGCTTAGATGATATTATTCCTATCATTAGTGTGGAAGAAAACACTTTTAAAGCGGCTAATAAAATAGGTCGGATAAATTGTAAAATAAGACCCGGTGATACCACGAAAATTCAATTATCTCTTGAAACATTTTATAAATATGTTGATTCCGATTTACTGATTGAGAATGTAACCAATTTTACCTCAAAAGGAATTACGCCAAAAATGTTTCAATACAATTTATTAAAAAAGGCCAGAAAAGTGCGTAAACATATCGTTCTGCCGGAATCGGAGGATTTACGAATTTTAGAGGCAACTGCCCGTTTAATTGCTGCCGATGTGGTAGACATCACCTTGTTGGGTAAAAAAGAGACTATCGAAAAGAGTTTGATTAAGTCCGGCATTCTTCTACCCTTGGATAAAGTTAGTATTATTGATCCGGTAAATTCTACCTATTATGCTGATTTTGTAGAGACATTCTATGAATTGAGAAAACATAAAAATGTGAATCACGATATTGCCAAAGATTTGATGTCGGATGTCTCTTATTTTGGCACCATGATGGTTTTCAAAGGATTGGCAGACGGAATGGTTTCCGGAGCTATTCATACCACACAACATACGATTCGTCCGGCTTTACAAATTATTAAAACTAAAAAAGGAATCTCAGTAGTTTCTTCGGTATTTTTCATGTGTTTGGAAGATCGTATTTCGGTTTTTGGCGACTGTGCCATCAATCCCAATCCAACGGCAGAAGAATTAGCTCAAATTGCCATCTCCTCTGCAGAAAGCAGCCAAGCATTTGGAATTGAGCCTAAAATAGCCATGTTGTCTTACTCCTCGGGAAGTTCAGGTATGGGTGAAGATGTAGAACGAGTGCGTAAAGCAACTGAATTAGTTAAAACTTTGCGTCCCGATTTACAAATTGAAGGACCAATTCAATACGATGCGGCCGTAGATATGACCGTCGGTAAAAGTAAAATGCCCGATTCTCTAGTAGCCGGTCAGGCCAGTGTTTTGATTTTCCCTGATTTAAATACGGGTAACAATACCTATAAAGCCGTTCAGAGAGAAACCGGTGCGGTTGCTATCGGACCTATGTTGCAAGGTTTGAATAAGCCCGTAAACGATTTGAGTAGAGGTTGCACCGTTGAAGATGTTTACAACACGATAATTATAACTGCCATTCAGGCACAGGATATTTAAAAACTGCCTATGAACATATTAGTCATTAATGCCGGAAGTTCGTCATTAAAATTTCAGCTTATTGAAATGCCTTTGGGAACCGTTATTTCTTCTGGTTTGGTAGAGCGAATAGGGTTAGACCATACTAAGTTTCACTATACGATTCAATCGGAAGAATTTACAGAAACGGTGGAATTCGCCAATCACAAAGAAGCTTTAGAAGCAATTGCTCAAAAGATATTAAGCAAAAGTGCCGGAAGGACAATTGATACCATCGCTCATCGAGTGGTTCACGGAGGCGAACAGTTTTCAAAAACCACGATTATTACCACAGAAGTTAAGGATAAGATTCGCGAATTATGTACGTTGGCACCTTTACACAATCCGGCCAATTTGGCTTGTATTGAAGTGGCTGAGGATGTTTTTCCAAAAGCGACACAAGTTGCAGTATTTGACACGGCTTTTCATCAGACAATACCTGAAAAGGCCTATCGCTATTCGATTCCGAATGAATTTTATACCCAACATCAAATTCGTCAATATGGTTTTCATGGAACCAGCCACAAATATGTTTCTAAAAAAGCGATTGCGTTTTTAGGACTCAAACATTCTAAAATTATCACTGTTCATTTAGGAAACGGTTGCAGTATTACAGCTGTGAAAGATGGAGAAAGCATTGAACATTCGATGGGATATGGTCCTACCAACGGTTTGATTATGGGAACCCGCAGTGGTGATGTTGATCAAGCGATTATTTTTTACTTAATGGATACTTTGAACTATTCTTCGAGTCAAGTACAAGATTTATTGCAAAAAGAGAGTGGTTTAAAAGGCTTGACCGGTTTTTCCGATTTACGAGATATACAAAACGAGGCCCAAAAAGGGAATAAAGAGTGTTTGCTTGCCCTTCAGATGATGGCTTATCGTGTACAAAAATTTATAGGGTCTTATATTGCGGCATTGAATGGTTTGGATGCGTTGGTATTTACAGCGGGAATAGGTGAAAATAGCGATGTGATGCGTTCGTTAATTTGTCAGCACATGGATTACTTTGGCATTCAACTGGATGAAGATAAGAATATGATGCGTTCCAAAGCTATTCGTTCTATTTCATTAGAAGGCTCTAAAGTGCCTATATTGGTTATTCCTACCAATGAGGAGTTTGAAATGGCGGAGCAGGCTTATGGGTTGTTGGTTGGTGAAAATTAAAATTGAACATTTATACTATGAAAAGAGCCGTTATTTTTCAACAACGGCTCTTTAAAGAATTAACAAAAACACTATTATTATTATTATTTAGGCATTACTACCGTATCAATTGCATGTATTACTCCATTTGATGCAGCAACATCTGCAATTACTACTGTTGCAGTTCCACCGTTTGCGTCAGTTAATACTACTTTTCCATCTACTAAACTTAAAGTAATTTTTCCGCCTTGAACAGTCGTAACCTCAAATTTTCCTTTGTTTGCATTGATTGCTTCAATTACTGCTGCAGCTTCAAATTTCCCTGCCACAACATGGTATGTCAATATCGCTGAAAGTTTATCTTTGCTTTCAGGTTTTAAAAGAGAATCAACCGTTCCGGCCGGTAATTTATCAAAGGCAGCATTAGTTGGAGCAAATACTGTAAACGGACCCACACCACTTAATGTTTCCACCAAGCCTGCAGTACCAACGGCTGTTACTAATGTGCTGAAATCAGTATTTGCAGAGGCCACACCCACGATATTAGGTGTTTCAACTACTTCAGCAGCTTCTTCCATAACAACTTCTTCAACAACTTCTTCTTTTTTTGCTTCACCACATGAAGCGACCATAATACCTACAATTGATAAAATGGTTAATGATTTAATTAGTTTCATTTTTGTTTTTTTAAGTGATTATTATTTCAAACAAATGTATGCATTAGTATATTATTGTTTAACTTGTTTAACAAAAGATTAAACAAAGTAATAGTATTTATAAAAATTAATGTAGGATATACATTGGTTTATAAGGGATTATTTTTTGATTCAAACTATGAATGGTTTGAAAATAGTGAATCAGTCTTTTAGGTTTTTAAACAAAAGAAACATTTTTTCCGTTTCCTCTGTTTTGTTATAAGTTACTATTTATTAAAAATGAAAAGCCCCTCACGTCGAGGGGCTTTTCGGTGTCAAAAATCAATTATCAAAACCCTATTTAATAATGATTTTTTTGCTAATCGTTCCTTGAGTGGTTTGCACTCGAACGATGTAGGTGCCAGTACTTACGTTGCTCATTGGGATAGTAATGTTGTTTTGGGTTTGGTTTTCAACATTCCAAGAAGCAAGGGTCTGACCTAAGATCGTAAAAAGACTAACTGTTTCCACAGTATTGTCGTTCATGGTATTTTTTATAGTAAGTAAATTGTTGGCATTAGTATAAGCCACAGCGATTTGATTTTCAAGTTCAAAATCCGATGCTGATAAAGCATGATTTTGAAAAGTCAGTTCAAAACGATTGTGGATTTCACCTTGCGGCAAATTGATTGTAAAATGTTCATTTCTGATATCATGGTATAAACCGGTTACTATATCATGAATGTAAATAGGTTGTGTTGGCTCTACATTTTCTAAACCATCTAAAGTAAATTGAATATCACCGGCTGCATAGGTTTTAATTCCTAACGGATAAACTTTATTCGTTTCAAAATGTGAAGCACCTTGAATGATTAATTTTGTTCCGTTATTTAAAAAATACATGTCATTTTGTTGGTTATCAATATGAATTGCATCATAACCCGGATCAACAGATTCTGTTGCTAAATCATCCATAAAACCAATTAATAGTTGTCTGTGGAAATTGTTGTAAGAATTGAATCCGATACGAAATTTCATGAAAGCATTTTCTGTATAAGGGTCTTCCTCGTTATTTCCTGTTCCAAAATTTGGAGAAGAAGCATTTTGATTAGTTCGGAATAGGATGTTAGAATCAACATTACTTTCTTTGATAAAAAGACGTTGACTGTTGTCAAAAACAATATCTCCACCAGTTGCATTTCCAGTCACAAAGAATCCTTGTCCTACCGGTATGAATCTGCCGGGAGTTCGTGTGCTTGAACCTAATCCACTGATGCCTGATGGAGATACAGGAGCTGTTCCGCCTACTAAGGTACGGGCAGCATATCCACCTTGGTAACCTGCTAAAGTGTGGGTATTGTTTGTGTTGAAATGTTCCCAGAAGTATAATGTTCCGTTGATGGTCGCTAAGTTATCTTGTATAAATTTATCAGCATCTAAAGCAGAAGGATATGGGTTACCGGATAAGTTTAAGTTGTTGGCTGAAACAGTGCTGACAATTTGCCCATTATTTGGTTTTCCAATAAAGGTAAAGTTTTGAGAGGCACTCGCTGCTCCACTTCCTTTAAGTGTGTAACCTTGACCGGCTAGCAAAAGGCCGTTTTGACCTACACTTGCCCAATTTGCATAAATAGGCGTCAGGTTTTGAAATTTGAATATCCAATAGCTGCTCAATGTGATTGGGTTGCTGGTTAAGGGATTGTTTATGCCACTTACCCAAGCTAAATTCATTGGACTAGATGGGTTTGTTCCGTCTTTCATAACACCTGCAACGGTATAGCCATGGTTAATTGTTGTGCTGTTGATAGCACTCACCGGTGAAGACCAATAGTTATAATTAAATTTATTGCTTTGTCCTTGTTGGTCTCTTTCAAGCGAACCTGAACTAGTTGGGTCTAATACACTAGTAGCTGTTTGAACGAATTGTGAACGATCTACTAAATCAATTTTTCCGTTTAATTTCACATACCAATCGTTTTGTATTTTGGTATCGTTATTCATCGTAATTGTTACTCCAGCATCAACAAACATCCCTAAATTAGTTTGATTAGATGTTTCAGTAATGTTATGTTTCACCTGAACAATAGCATAATTAAAATCTGCAATATCCATTCCTCTTACTTCGTTTGTTGGACTGTTCACTGCGGTAGCAAAATCGCCTGTTCTTTCCGTAACAAATGGCATCGGAGCTTGTTGAGCATAAATGTTTTTATGATTATACATTTTCATCCCTGTCCCTGTATCAACAGTTGGGGTAGATAAGTCATCAATAATATCATCTTTGTATGTATCCATTCTGTAATAGCGTAACAGATTAGTAAAAGGTAAAGATTCAATATCTCTAGGGACAACAGTTCCTCTCACCTGACCACTGTTATTTTGAATTTCCTGGTAAACCATTCGTTGCAATTGTTGATTGGTTAAAGCGACATTAAACACACGCACTTCATCAATTTTTCCGTTAAAATAAAACGAATTGTTTCCGGGACGTCTACCAATGGTAAGTGGTGTTGCATCAGCATTTATAGTTCCTGTTTTGCTAATGCTATTCATCTCTTTTCCATTAATGAAAAGTTTTAAATGAGCTCCATCATACGTTGTCGCAATATGAAACCATTGCGAAGAACTGATAGGATCAATGGCTGAATAGTCAACAGATGTTCCGTTGCAAGAAGCAGTAATTACTCGGGTATCGGTTATTCTCAATTGAAAATTATTTTGTCCCACTACTACTCCGGTTGAGCTAAAACCCGGGGCTAAATTTACCCATGCCATTAATGTAGCATTTGTTAATCCGCCTAAAACAGCGGTTGCTTCGGCATAATCATTTCGTCCGTCGAAATCTAACAATAATTTTCTATTTAAATCTCTAGGAGAACCTATTTTTGCTGAATTTGTATCAAACGCATCACGGATACCGTCTTTGTCAACATCAGCACCACCGTCAATAATTCCATCATTATTAGCATCTAAGCTGGCGTATAATGTTGAAGAAATATCAAAAACACCCGGAGTTAACGAAATCACCTTTAGATAATCTTGGTTGCCACTGCCAAGGGTATTTTGTGGTAAAGGTTTTGCGGTATTACCAAATCCAACGAAATTATCGAAAGCATTTAAAATACCATCGCCATCTCCATCTGCTCCATCGCCGACACCGTCGCCATTGATGTCTCCATCACCGTTAAATAAACCGGCTTCCTCTACATCAAAACGAGCATCATTATCAGCATCTAAATCAATGTAGTTTGGAATTCCATCCCCATCAAAATCTGTGGCTACATTATTAGAAGCAATGTATGCTGCTTCAGTTTCATCATGCCATCCGTTTCCATTTGCATCGATCCAAGTTCCGGTTAGGTTCATTTTGTCAGTTCCGTTACTTAGGTGAGCCCACCCATCTTCTACAATTCCTCCAATTCCGTCATTGTCTGAATCTAAATCGAAAACGTCAGCGACTCCATCGTTATCTCTATCTTTTAATATTTGACGGATAATAATATCATCTAATCCTAAGTCATTACCTAAACCACCCGGTTGATTATTTCTAAAAATAACCGAGATACTGGTTGAAGTAGGAACAAACGAAGCATTAAAATTATACCAATCACCTGTTGAATTTAAATGATTTGTTGGAGCAATGTCACCCGTGTTCAAAGAGGTCAATAAATTATTGTCTAAATCTCTGAATTCAACTGTAATATTTGGTCTGTTTCTTGAACCTATTCCCGGGGCATCCGTTCTATCTAAATTGATAGCCCAAAAGCTATAGGTTAAAGGTGCATTAGCTGTTACGCCATGAATAATAGTTCTATAAAACTCATCAGTTATGTCAGTTTCCGCATTAAACAAAGCCATTCTTCCATTTGAATCAGAAGTATGATCCGGTCCTGTGTACCAGTAGGCAGAAGCCCACGATGCAATTTGAGCAGTGTTTGATAGCGTATATTGCCCATCATTTAAATCACCACTCGTATCACATTCATATTCATTCATGACATTATAGCCATCTTCATAGCAGTAGGTTGTTGTAGCAGTTGGAATATTAATATTTATTCTTTCTCGGGTAGTTCCAGAACCAAATGTTTCGTTTAACAAGGTCACTTGAGCATTTGCAGAATAGGATGATAGACTGGCATTTGATTGTTCCACAACATCCGGAATTCCATCGTTATCATCATCAGCGTCGGCATTATTGAATACACCATCACCATCCGTATCAAAAAATGCCTGAATGGAAGTTCCACTAATTCTAAAGTTATATGGACTCAAAGCGGCGTGATTACTGCTTATGTTTAAGGTTGCATTTTTTACCCCTGTTGTAGTTGGAGTAAAAGTAATTTGAAAAGTGGTAGAATTACTCGGAGTTATTGTTGTTGTTGGTAATGCTGTTAATGAAAAATCAGCCGCATTTGCTCCGGTAATACTCACTAATGGAGCACCTGTTAACGTTAAATTACTACCACCGGTATTTTTAATGGTAAATGTTCTTGAAATTGAAGTATTTAAATTGGTTGCCCCAAAATTTGTGTTATTGGTTGTCAGGGTAGTGGTACTTCCTTGCGGAATAGTATAGTTATTTCCACTTACACTTATTATTTGAGAAGCTGAGGCAGCTCCTGTTCCTTGAATGTTATAATTATAAGTGCTTTCATCGGCATCACTATTCGTAAAAGTCAATGTTGCCGATTTTAATCCGGTTGTTGTTGGTACAAAAGTTATCGAAAAAGTGGCTGATGAACCGGCTGCAATACTTGTTGGAAAGCCACTGGTTAAATAAAAATTTGATGCTCCTGTACCTGTGATGGTTAAGTTATAAAGGTATAGTGTAGCAAAACCTGTATTTTCAATTGTATAAACTCTAGTTACCCCCAAGCCTAACGAAGTTGTTCCAAAATCAGTCCAATCGGTTAAAGCAGGTGTTGTGTCACCGTCAACAATTGTATTTCCGTTCCCTTTTACGTTTATTTCAGAAGGTGATGCATATGTAATTACAATTCGGCCATTTCCACCATTTCCGCCAGTAGAGCTACCGGAAGTTAATCTTAAACAACCACCACCACCACCACCGGGTATTCCGGCCGGGCTTCCATTTCCGCTTGAAGTATTTCTTCCATTTCCACCACCACCACCACCGGTGATTGTAGCACCCAGTCTTGTTGTTGCGGTATTACCGTTAGAGCTATTTACTGCGGATGAACCGCCGCCGCCGCCAAATGTTAAACCACCATTAGCCCCATTACCACCCGATCTTCTGATCGTACCAATGCAATCATTCAAATCACCACCAGTTGCACCGGTTACAGAATTAGAAGGAACACTATTTCCACCTTTGGCTAGTATGGTTGTATTGTTGTTGAACCAAGTGTCACCACCCGGCATTACGTTTGAGGTACTTCCGGTTCCTACTGTAACAGTATAAGTTGCACCAGGAATAACAGTAAAAGTGCTGCTAGCATAAGCTCCACCACCAGCACCGCCGGCACTTCCATTACTAGAAACTCGACTACCGCCTTTTCCACCGCCACCCCATGCTTCCACATTAATTTGTGTCACACCAGTTGGTACCGTAAATGTTGATGAAGAATTAAAGGTTTGAGTAACAGTTTGAGCATTACCCGATTGGATAAATAGTAGAATCATCACAGTTACCTGTAAATGAATTTTCTTATATGCTAATTTTGTTTTCATATCTTCTAGGGATTAGATAATGAATTTTTTATGTAATTAATTTTTGACACTCCAAAAGTAGGAATCAAATTTAAATAATCGATAAAGTGACTAAAAAAATCGATGAAATGCACATAAATATACATAACATAAATAAAATACTTACAAAAATATTGATATTTGTAAATTTAAAATAAAATGAAGTGGTGATAAATAGGTTAACTTGGAAATTTCAGCGGAATACAGCCAATTGGCCTTTTTTTCTTGTAATTATTTATAATAAAGATAGATAGAATTTTTTTATTATAAATCATTAGAAATAGGGATTAACATTTTGTTATAGTCTAATCATCTAATGTATTAGCGTCGTGTAATTCACAGAAAAGGAACATATCTAAGCAGTGGTGGTAATTTTAATTAACTATTTCCAATCTTGTATTTACTTGTATATAAGACAACTTCAGTTCGTGCAAAAAATGTAGAGTTGATAAACTTCTACTGAATAATTTTATTTTAACCAAAACATGTGAATATTGTAAATTTTGAAAAGTTTTATATAATTGATTTTCAGAACTAAAACACGAAATTTATCAAATAAAAATAATAACGTTTTTAGAAAAAAATAATCAATTATGAAAACAGTTACTCCATTTCACAAAACAGCAATTCTGATTGTTATCACGCTTTTGCTTCCTTTTCAGTCTAATGCAATAGTTTCAGATAGTCTTACTAGCAATAAAGCGGAAACCGAAAAAATAGCAGTCAATACCATGATTAATCGATTAGAGGAAATAAAAAACATGGATAAATCCGATATGACTAGAGTTGAAAAGAAAGAACTCCGCAAAGAAGTAAAGTCAATCAATGCCAATTTGCGTTCAACAAATAATGGCGTATATCTTTCGGTTGGTGCCATTATTATCATTGTTTTATTACTGATATTACTTTTATAAAAATGAACTGTTTGTAAAAGCATAAAAAAAACGGATTAAGAGCCTTAATCCGTTTACTTTCAAAGTTGTAACCTTGTAGCGAGAGGGAGATTTGAACTCCCGACCTTTGGGTTATGAATCCAACGCTCTAACCGACTGAGCTACCTCGCCAAAATCATTTGGTACATGTACTGTAACGCGGGTGCAAATATAGAAATAATCACAAACCTTACAAACATAAAATAAGAAATTATTTTTATTTATAATTTCCCTTTTTTTTTGAATTAATATTCAATATATTGCTCAAAAATTAAGTTTATGGATACAAAAATACGATATGAAATAGAGTTTGCGGTAAATTCTTCTCCGCAATTGCTATATCAATATATTTCTACTCCTTCCGGTTTGTCTGAATGGTTTGCTGACAATGTGAATTCCAGAGGTGAATTATTTACTTTTATTTGGGATGATTCTAAAGAACGAGCTAGATTAGCTTCCAAAAAATCAAACGAAAGAGTAAAATTCAGGTGGATTGATGATCAAGATAAAGACACCGACTATTTTTTTGAGTTGAGAATTTCCGAAGATGAAATCACGAAAGATGTTTCTTTAGTTGTAGTAGATTTTGCTTTTGAGGATGAGTTAATAGAATCTAAACAGCTTTGGGAAAATCAAATTTCTGATTTAAAACACGTAATCGGATCCGTTTAATTTCTATAATAAACAGTATATTTGCCCTTTAATTTAGGGCTTTTTTTATGATTAATCTAAATGGAAATTTAGTCGAAGCGGATTCGGTTTTGACACATAATCGGGCATTTTTATATGGCGATGCTGTTTTTGAAACCCTCAAACTTGTTAACGGTAAGGTTCTTTTTATGGAAGACCATTATTTTCGATTGATGGCTTCCATGCGAATCATTCGGATGCAAATTCCAATGAATTTTACCTTAGAATATTTGGAAGAGCAAATAATACAGTTGGCAGAACTTAATTCCTGCTCAGCTTCTTGTCGGGTTCGACTTACGGTTTACCGAAATGATGGGGGCTATTATTTGCCTTTAACCCGAAGTGTTTCGTTTTTAATTTCGGTTAAACCCTTGGGTAACCAAGTTTATGCTTTTGCAAGTGAGCCCTATGAAGTCGATTTATTCAAAGATTTTTATGTAACCAAGCAATTGCTTTCTACCATCAAATCTACAAATCGACTAATCAATACAGTAGGCAGTATTTTTGCCGAAGAAAATGGCTATCAAAACTGCCTTTTACTTAATGAAGAAAAAAATGTAGTGGAAGCTTTAAATGGAAATTTATTTATGCTTATCGGGAATCGATTAACCACTCCTCCACTATCAGAAGGATGTTTAAATGGCGTGATGCGTAAACAAATCCTTACTATTGCCAAAAAAATAGCAGAAATCGAAGTGATTGAAGAGCCTATTTCTCCTTTTGATCTTCAAAAAGCGGATGAATTATTTATAACGAATGTGATTTCCGGAATTCAACCAATCACCCAATATCGTAAAAAGGAATTTGAGTCGGTCCTAGCCAAAGTATTGCTTGAAAAACTTAATGAAGCAGTGAATTTACTTTAATTCAGCATTGGATTTTCAGGAGCATTTGACCAAATAAGGTATTCGCCACCTAATTCCATGATTTGTTCTTTCCAAAAATCAGACGAAGATTTTTTCAGTATATTATTTTTGTAACTATTTTCAATTACAATCCAAGAATTAGCACTCATCTCTGTTTCTAATTGATTGGCATCCCAACCTGTGTAGCCTAAAAAGAAACGGATGTTGTCTTTGTTGATACTGCCATTATTAATTAAGTCGCGTGTTTTTTCGAAATCTCCGCCCCAAAAAATACCATTGGAAATCTCCACACTATTCGGAATCAATTCGGGGATGTTATGGATAAAATAAAGATTATCCTGTTCTACCGGACCACCATTATAGATGGTAAAAGTAGCATCTACCTCCGGAACCAAATCATTTACGGAGTAATCAAGGGGTTTATTAAGAATGAAGCCTACAGAACCTTCAGCGTTGTGATCGGCTAATAAAATAACAGAGCGATTAAAAGATAAATCGCCTAATATGGAAGGCTCTGCAATGAGCAAATGACCTTTTTTGATTATTTCTGATATCATTTACCTACAATTTTTAGTTAAATTTAGTAAAATTATTTTCAATAATCCAATTATTTTATTAAAAATATAAAAAAAAAGTCTTCCGAAGTGGAAGACTTTTCTTTATATCGACTTAATTAGACTAGTTTACAGTACCTTCTAATTCAGCACCTGCTTTGAATTTAACTACATTCTTAGCAGCAATTTTAATTGTTTTTCCAGTTTGAGGATTTCTTCCATCTCTAGCAGCTCTTTTAGAAACTGACCAAGATCCGAAACCTACTAAAGAAACTCTTCCACCTTTTTTCAAAGTTTTACCTACGTTTCCTAAAAATGATTCTAAAGCTAATTTAGCAGCTGCTTTAGTAATTCCTGCATCTGCAGCGATAGCATCGATTAATTCTGATTTGTTCATAATAATAGTTATTAATTGTTGGTTAAACATAAAGTTAATTGTAACAAATTTAATAGGATTTCCTTACTGCACAAGTGTTTTCGTGAGTTTTCGTTACATTTGTTAATAACTTAGGTATTTTTGTTGATAACGACGAGCAGTTCATCGGATATTTACTTATTTTGAGTGTTTTCAACCCTTACAGGGCGATGCAAGTAGCTGAAAATTGCATACCATTGCGTAATTCTGAGGCAGTCATTTTTTTCTTTCCCGGAAATTGAATGCTACAAATTTCAATAAATCCATCTTTCACTGCTATTTTCATTTCTTTTTTGGTTGTATGTATAGAGCCGATAGGGAAGTGGTGAGTTTCAATGTGTAGTTTTGTTTCGTGAATTTTGACATTCCATTCCTGATTATCTTGTTTTATGATGCACCAAGCGGAAGGGTATGGGCTTAGCCCTCTAATTAGGTTGTAAATTTCCTTCCCCGGTTTAGTCCAATCAATTTTACAATTTTCCCGATTAAGTTTATACGCTGTTTTGATATTCGGATTATCTTTTTGAATAGTTGTTGAAACGGCTCCTTTTTCTATAAGAGCTAATGTTTCAATTACAATTGAACTGCCTAATATCATTAATCGGTCATGAAGTTGACCGGCATTTTCATTTTCATTAATAGGTGTTTCTTTGGCCAATATAATTGCCCCGGTATCAATTTTATCATCAATAAAAAAAGTAGTCACTCCGGTTTTTGTTTCGCCATTAATAATAGCCCAATTTATAGGTGCTGCACCTCGATAGTTTGGTAATAAAGAAGCGTGTAAATTAAAAGTACCAAATTCAGGCATTCGCCAAACCACTTCCGGTAGCATTCTAAAAGCAACCACAACTTGGCAATTGGCTTTGAGACTCTTTAATTCCACTAAAAAAGTTTCGTCTTTAAGGTTGGTGGGCTGTAATAGGTTTAAGCCTTTTTCCATGGCATATTCTTTAACCGCGGAATAATTCATCTTCTGACCTCTTCCTGCCGGTTTATCGGCCGCAGTAATTACACCGACTACATTATAATTATTCTTTAAAATGGTATCCAAAATGCCGACAGCAAAATCGGGTGTTCCCATGAAAACAATGCGTAATTTTTCCATTTTATACTATAGTATATTTATTATTGGCTGCTATTTTTATTTTTTTATCGTCTAAAAGTTCTTTTAAGGCAAAGATAAGCAGCTCTTCATTACAATGTAATGTTTTTAAAAGTTCTCTTGATGTTTGTGCTTTTTCAGAAAGTAATTCAATTATTGAAATTACAAGTGGTTTCGTGTCTGAAGATTTGGTTTTTTTAGCAATACAATAGGAACAAATTCCACACTCAGTCGTGTTTTTTTCTCCAAAATACGCTAAAATCAAACGACTCTTGCAGGTTTCTGTATTGGTGACATAATTAACTACCTGTTTGAGTTGTTCTTTCTTCAAGTTATTTTGAGCCTCCAAGTATTTTACTACTCTATTGATGGTTCTTTCGTCTTCTCTGACTTCATTAAAAGTAATTGTGGCATCGTTATTTTTGGCAATAAAGTCTACAATTCCTTTTTCTTTTAGTTTTTCTAAAATTTCTTCAATTTTACTTTCTTCCGTATTACTTTTTCTTGCCACTAAAGAAAGGTTTACGGCAGTCGGGATTTCATAGATGCCCGGATATGTTCGTAAAAACACGAGAATAATTTCTTCCTCCTGTGGATTTAAACTTATGTAACGAATCACTTCTTTGCTTTCAATAATGAATAGTAAAGTAATTTTTTCTGAAAATTCTTGGGTGAAGGTTATAATTCCCTGACGGTCTAAAAATTGTAAAGCGGCGAATGTTTTGAGCACGGGAAATTGATAAACTGAACAAAAGTGATTTAAATTGAAGGCAAATTGTTCATCAATACCTTCGCCGTAGGCAATTTGAAAATAATTGCATAATTTGATAAAGGAAAGTTTCAAAAAATCATTGTCCGGTAAATTAGCAATAAATTGAGCTTGAGCAATAGCCAAATCAGAGGGGGCAACAAGTAAAACCGCAAAAGATTTCTCTCCATTACGTCCGGCTCTTCCGGCTTCCTGATAATAATTTTCAATATTTTCAGGAAGTTGATAATGAATAACGCTTTTAACATTGGATTTATCAATTCCCATTCCAAATGCATTAGTGGCCACCATTACCTGCACTTTTTCCTGCATCCACCAATCCATATTTTTCGTTTTATCTCTCCTGGCCAAGCCCCCGTGATAAAAAGCAGCTTTGATTCCCAGTTGTTGTAATTGATTCGAAATTTCATAACATGATTTTCGATTGCGTACATAGATAATGGAAGGTTCCGGATTTTTTTTTAGGATTTGTTCTATTTTAAATAGTTTATCTTCCGTTTCAACCACTAAATAGGCAATATTTTCCCGAGCAAAAGATTTTTGAAAAATGGCAGGATTTTCAAATTTTAACTGTTCAATAATATCTATTTTAACTCTTTCTGTTGCAGAAGCAGTTAAAGCCAAAAAAGGAACATCCGGAAAAAAAGTTTTTAAAACACTGATTTTTAAATAGGAGGGGCGAAAATCGTGACCCCATTGCGAAACACAATGAGCTTCGTCAATGGCTATTAAATTTAGTGGAAGGTTTTTGATTTTTTCTAAAACCCAATCCTGTTGTAAGCGTTCGGGAGAGAGATATAAAAACTTATAATTTCCATATAAGCAATTGTCTAACAGGGTTATGACTTCATCTGATGAAATTCCGCCGGTTAATGCCAATGCTTTGATGTCGCGTTTCATCAAATTGTCTACCTGGTCTTTCATTAAAGCAATAAGCGGAGAAATAACCAAACAAATGCCATCTGTCATTAAAGCCGGAATTTGAAAACAGATTGATTTTCCTCCACCGGTAGGCATTAAGCCTAAGGTGTCTTTAGAGGATAATATGGAAGCTATGATTTCTTTTTGGGGGGAACGAAATTCATCGTGACCCCAATATTTTTTTAAAATACTTTCTGCTTTTTGCATGCTTTATCTTGAAATTGCCTCTAAGATAAAAAGAATTCTGTTCTCTAAATGACCTTGTGGAACTTCTATGAGTTCATAGCCATAATTTTCGTAGGTTTCTTTCAGGTGATTATAGATGAGTTTTGCTTGTTCAAAGTTTTCATACCGTTCTTCGTCGGATTGATAAATTTCTTGCCAAGGGGGCAAAAGGAATACTTTTGTGTACTTGTTTTGGCGGCAATTTTCATCAAAAAAGGCAGGATAACTGTCGCCTATATAATGCATGTATGCAAGAATGTCAGGTATGCCCCGGTCTAAAAAAAGTATAGATTCCGAATGTTGTTCTGCTTTTTGAAACTGTTTTTTTCTGCCTTCTAATAGTAATTCACTAAACAGTAATGGCTTTTCCAAAAATAATTGTTCAATGCCTTGTTTTCTGGCTTCCGTAATAATTTCTCTTGATATTTCAGGAAAACACATATATCCTTTCTCGATTAAACCATCGATGATTGTTGTTTTTCCTGTTCCGGGACCGCCGGTTATCACAATTATTTCTTTGCTCACAACGCTAAATAAAGGGGTAAATTTAGATAAATAGTTAGTTTAAATACAAACTTTCATTCACTTTTAAGCTTGATTAAGGCGATTATCATAGATTTGAACTTTTAAAAGTAAATTTTGTTGCCCTATTTTGAAATAATAGTCGCTTTTTAATTAGTTCATGAACCTCAAAATTCAATTTCAAATTTCTCAAATCTAAATTCAAAACTGTATATTTGCCTATAATAAATTAGAATATGGATAAGAAGACGGAAGAATTTTATGAACGATTAAAAGAAGAATTGCGAACTACTTCGGACTGGCCTTCAATTTACCTTTATAAATTCATTGTTCCTACCGATACTATTAAAATTTCAGCTATAGAAAATGCTTTTGATAACATGGGTGCGGTAATTAATACGCAACAATCTAAAACAGGAAAATTTACCAGTATTTCTATAAATGTCAGCATGTTAAGTCCTGAACATGTTGTGGAAAAATATATAGATGTTTCTTCTGTCGAAGGAATAATTTCGCTTTAAAAAAAATCAAATGACGCACAACGAAAAAGCACATGAAATAGTGCATGAATTAGAATACAATGCCGAAAGACCACATTTAATGATTCCGGAATACGGACGTCATTTGCAAAAATTAATCAACCAGGCAACTCTAATTGAAGATAGCGAAGAACGGAATAAGGCCGCTCGCTATATTATTAAAGTAATGGGAAGTTTGAATCCGCATTTGCGAGATGTGCTAGATTTTCAGCATAAACTTTGGGATCAACTTTTTATTATGTCTGATTTTAAATTGGTGGTCGATAGTCCTTATCCTATACCCACAAGAGATGTTATAAATTTAAAACCAGAACGATTAGAGTATCCTCAAAAAAATCCAAAATATCGTTTTTATGGTAACAATATCAAGTATATGATTGATGTTGCCAATAGTTGGGAAGATGGTGAATTAAAAAGTGCCTTAGTGAAAGTGATTGCAAATCACATGAAAAAGTCCTATTTAAGTTGGAATAAAGACACGGTTGATGATAAGGCAATTTTTAATCATTTGTATGAACTTTCCGGAGGTAGAATAGATTTACATCAAAGCACGGAAGAATTGTTGAATACTTCTGATTTAATGCGAACCAATAAAAAGGTGTCAAACAAAAATATGCCACCCATTCAGAAAAATTTATTGATTAAGAAAAATAAAAATATCAAATCAAAACCATTTAAAAACAACAATCAAAAGTAATCACGGAATACGGATATGGGAACATTCAAGATAGAAGGCGGACACCGTCTTAAAGGGGAGATTCATCCTCAAGGAGCCAAAAATGAGGCTTTACAAATTTTATGTACAGTATTGCTTACTTCGGAGAAAGTTACCATAAACAATATTCCTGATATTATTGATGTGAACAAACTGATTACGCTGTTGGGTAATTTAGGTGTGAAAATGCAAAAAAATGGCCCGGGCTCTATCACTTTTCAAGCAGACGATGTCAATGTTGGCTATCTTGAAACAGAAGCTTTTAAAAAAGAAGGAGGGTCTTTGCGTGGTTCGATAATGATTGTTGGTCCATTGTTAGCCCGTTTCGGAAAAGGATATATTCCTAAGCCGGGAGGCGATAAAATAGGAAGAAGAAGATTAGATACTCATTTTGAAGGATTCATCAATTTAGGGGCTAAATTCAGGTATAATAGAGAAGATCATTTTTATGGTGTGGAATGTCAAGGCCGATTAAAAGGAGCTTATATGCTTTTAGATGAAGCCTCAGTTACCGGAACTGCCAATATTGTGATGGCCTCTGTTTTAGCAGAAGGAACAACCACAATTTATAATGCAGCTTGCGAACCCTATTTGCAACAATTGTGTAAAATGCTCAATTCGATGGGAGCAAACATTACCGGAGTAGGTTCTAATTTATTAACCATTGAAGGTGTTGAAAAATTAAGCGGTTGCACACACAGAATTCTACCGGATATGGTTGAAATCGGTAGTTGGATTGGGTTGGCAGCGATGACTCGAAGTGAAATTACCATTAAGGATGTAAGTTGGGATAATTTAGGTGTGATTCCAAGTGTTTTCAGAAAATTAGGGATCACCATAGAAAGACGAGGAGACGATATATTTATTCCGGAACACAAAGACGGTTATGAAATAAAAAAAGATATTGATGGTTCAATTCTAAATGTATCCGATGCTCCTTGGCCGGGATTTACACCCGATTTATTGAGTATTGTTTTAGTAGTAGCGACCCAAGCAAAAGGAGATGTGTTAATTCATCAAAAGATGTTTGAAAGCCGATTGTTTTTTGTGGACAAATTGATTGATATGGGAGCTAAGATTATTTTGTGTGATCCGCACCGTGCTGTTGTTATCGGACATAATTTCCAATCTCAATTGAAAGCAACAACCATGTCTTCCCCTGATATTCGTGCCGGAATTTCGTTATTGATTGCAGCATTATCTGCCAAAGGAACCAGCACTATTCAAAATATAGAACAAATAGACAGAGGTTACGAACGAATAGACGAACGATTACGAGCGATAGGAGCTCATATTGTGAGGGTATAGTTTTTAATTATTTTATAAAAAAAGAGAAGTGTTTTGACTTCTCTTTTTTTTTGCTTTTTCTATTCTAGTACGCCTAGAAATTTCATTCCAAACATTACGCCATCTCCTAAATAAGTACTGCCATTATAGGCCCGCACATAATCTACCCGTAGCAATTTAAATTTCCCAAAACCTAATTTATCTAACCCTATGCTAAATTCCTGATATGGTTTTACATCCGGAGTGGCTAACTGATGATAGCCTAAAACCATGGTTGATTTCAGCTTGTTCAACAATGGAATTTTGTTCATGATAAATCCTTCAAAATTGTGTTCAATATGCGTTTCCATGTAACTATTATTGGTGCTATAGGAATAATAAGGGAGTAAATTAAATTCATTTAAATAGCGGTCCGCGGTACTCACGTGCGTTTGGTTTCCGTTGAAATGTTTATAATCGACAAAGGAAATTCCATCTGCATCGAAAAATTTACCGCCTTTCAAATTAATAGCAAAACTACCTTTATTCCCTATCGTTTTTTCATAGTATACCCGAGCAGCCAAAAAATCATAATTATAGTTTTCCTCACTGCCTGCAAATCCTTTTTCATAGCCTACAAAAACTGTTGGGTATTTTTCATTTCTAATGTTGAATTTTCCATCGGGACGCGATAAATATTTTTGTCCAAAATTTATTCTGGCATTTACGTTTGCTTTAAATAAATTGTGTTTTTCTATTGCTGCTGTTGTGTAATCCTCCGGATTTAAAGGATTATTGGAGGTGTATTTTTTGTCTTGGTTGAACATCACATAATCCGAGTTGTTAAATAACGGTTTTCGTTCACTGTATTCAAGTGAACCAACGAGGTAAAGCCCATTGATTGCTTCTTGCTGATAGGATGCTTTGACGAAATTCTTTTCATACAATTTCATATAATTGTCTTCAAAGAAAATAGAACTAGCCGTATTAATTAAATTACTAATAGGATTATTTGCATTGAACTGTTCAACTTTGCTTCCACCATTTAGGGTTAATAAACTATTGGTTTTAGTATCTAATCGGGTACTGAAAAATCCGGTTGTTCTGAATTTTTCTTCTGAAAAGCCATAATTAAAGTCGGCTCCATAGGTTAAATATTTTCTGGTTTCTTCATCCCGTTTAATATAAGAGATTCCGGTTGAAAGGTGCCAGCCCTGAACCGTATTAAATTGAATTAGTTTGATGATACCTTCGTAATTAAAGTTCCAGTTTTCATAGGAATTTCTATAACTGTAACCCGTTAAGATTTTTAAGATTTTAAATTTATTGTTTTTTGCATCAATAGAATCTAAATAGGGTTTCGATTTCCGCAAGGTTTGAATACTGTCTTTCCGCAGGTAGTCATTATTTTCTTCTTCCGTTAGTGGAACCGGTCGCATCATATTCCAATAGATGGAGTCTTTTTTATTGGCATTGTCTTCAAAACTCAAAATTTCTCTGGTAAACGTTTTCTTTTCAAATTGTTCTTTGAAGTCGTAATTACTGTAAACGTATGTAAATTTTCCATTGAATTTAATGCCAAAAGCACCCGCTTCAAATTCTAGACTTTGGGAATTTTTTGCCCAAAGTTGATTGGTTTTATTGTAACTGAAATTTTGTTTTAAGGTCATTACATCTAAAAATTCTTCTTTCATTCGGTATCCTTTAATGTCTAAATCGACACCATAAATAGCCCAACTGTCTTCTACAATAAAAATATGTCCTTCAAAAACAGGTTCAGCATCTCTTTTTGGCGTTACTTTTATTTTATTAATGAGGTTATTATTATCGTCGTAAAAAGTTCCTTCCAAGGTATACTTATAGTAGGCAAAGGCATTATCAGCAATTGGAGAAATAAGGTTTACGCCTAATTCAACCGTATTGTCATAAAAATCATAAGAAGTAGCTTGAGCAGTATTGTAGCTGAAACCATTATTTTTCCCACTTATTTTAGAGGCAATAATGTGTTCTTTTAACTTGTCCGGTTTTTCAAAAGTTATTTTAGAAACCGTTTCCGATAAATATAAAATTCCACTTCCGGTTGAATCTAAAGCTCCGTCAAAATCGCCAATTTCCTGACCTAATATTTTCTTTGGAGCATTTTTCATTCTAAATATGCCTCGGGAATAGAAATCTGCCGTAAATCGGGCTGTTTTATCAGAGTTCTTTTTTCTGTTAGTAATTGCACTTCGGATGATTGCATTTGCCGGATTGTCTTTTGAACTCAGGACGACTTCATTTAATTTATAATTTTCCTCTTTTAAAGTAACATTAAAAGTATAAGGCAATTTTTCAATATCTAAAGTGTGTTTTTGAGTTTTGTACCCTAAATATTGGAAAATAATTGTCATTTGTTCTTTTTTTTGAACATTGAGTTCATATTGTCCTTTTTCATTTGAGGTAGTTCCAACATAGGTATTTTCTATATAAATATTTACAAACGGAAGCGGAACACCTGCCTCGTCTGAAATAGTTCCTTTTATTTGAGCAAAAGAAAGAGTGGAAAAATTAACAATCAGAAAAAATAAGAAGGTTTTCAGCTTAGTCATAATCAAAAGTTAGAAAATAGATTAATTTGTATGGAAAGGATTATTATTAAAGGAAAGACAAAAGTGCTAATTCATAACTTTTTAATCCAAAACCAACGATTACGCCTTTTGCATTTGGTGAAATATAAGATTGATGTCTAAACGTTTCCCTTGAAAAAGTATTGGAAATATGCACTTCAACTACCGGAGAATTGATAGCCTTTACAGCATCTCCAATTCCTATGGAAGTATGTGTGTAAGCCGCGGCATTTAAAATAATTCCATCAAATAAAAAACCAACTTCTTGTATTTTATCAATAATTTCGCCTTCAATATTGCTTTGATAAAAGGTTAATTTGATGTCAGGATAGTTTTGTTGTAAATGAATAAAGTAGTCTTCAAAAGTTTGATTGCCATAAACATCCGGTTCACGTTTGCCTAAAAGATTTAAATTTGGGCCGTTGATAATAATGATTCTCATCCTGTAAGATTTTAGGTAAAAATACCAAAAAAAGTGATAGGTAGCGGGTGTCGAAAAACATTAATTTAATATTAACATTTGGGCTATTGTGAAGATTTTCAAGAAAATGAACTTTTTAAAAAAATGGCTGACCAATTTATGTCAGCCATTTAAATTGTTAAAACATATAACCCAGCGAAAATTGAACTAATGAATTTTTTACATTGGCTTCTTTTTTCACATCGGTTAAACCGGCTACATATCTTCCGGATAGAAACAGTCCTTTTGTGATTTTATAACTTAGTCCTGCTGCGACACCAAAGTCAAACGTATTAGAATCATATAAGTCAAAATCACCACTCTCTTTAACCAAAAAGGAAAACTGAGGTCCGGCTTCTAAACTCAACTTATTGCTTGTTAAATAGAATTTTACTAAAACAGGAATTGAAAGATAGCCCAATTCATTTTTTATTTGTTCGTCTAAACTCTCTAATTCTGAACCTTGCGTGGAATAGAGTAACTCAGGTTGAAGGGCAAAATTTTCTAACAATTTTAATTCGGTCACAACACCAAAATGAAAATTAGTAACATTGTTAAAATCAACTCCTTCTAAATCTCCTCCACTGTAGTTAGAAAAGTTAACCCCGCCTTTTAATCCAAATTGGAGTAGTTGGGCATTAGCATTCGTAAAACCGATTAAAAATAAAGCATAAACTAACATTGATTTTTTCATAGATTCTATTTTAACTGTTTATATTGTTTTAAAACGAAGTAATTCAATAAAATTGTGTAAAGAATAGGATAATTTAATTTCTTTAGAATAGATTTTAATAAGTTGAATCAAACGCTTTTAATTGACAATGTTATTAACATTATATTTACTTGATGTTAACAACTTTGTTAATAACTACAAAATGTCTTTATATACAAGGGTTTTTAATATTTTAATTTTGTATTATAAATTCTAAAACATTTAAACATGAAAAAAATTATTTTATCGATTTTAGCCGTAGCCGCATTTGGAACTGCAAATGCACAAGACGGAGATGTAACAGCAAAAGGTTTTGCTAAAGGTGATATGTTTGCTGAAGGTAGTTTCAGTATTCGTTCAGGAGACGTAGAAGACAGTTGGTCATTTACTCCAAAAGTAGGTTATATGATTAATGATAAAATTGCTTTGGGTGGATTTTTAGCTTTTTCTGGCTCAGAGGATAATGCTAACAATAAAGTTGGCAGATTTGGTTTAGGTGCTTTTGCCCGTTATTATTTCTTATCACTTGGTGCTGATAAAGCTTTCCAAGCTTATGGTGAATTAGGATTAGGTTATACAAGTATAAAAACAGAACCTGATGGAGTAGAAAGCTCAACTAATAGTGCGATGAATGCAAATATCGATTTAGGAATCAATTATTTCTTTACTTCTCATTGGGCAGCTACCTTTGAATTAGCTAATATTTTAAGTTACAACAACACTAATCCAGAAAATGGAGATAATTCAAGTGACTTAAACATAGAAGTTAATTTATTCAACAACATTTTTGCTCAACCACAATTCGGATTATTATACAAATGGTAATTTGATTTTTTTGATATTAAAAACCACGCAACTTGCGTGGTTTTTTGTTTTAAGTACAGAATTTTATTCCTAATTTTGTCTAAACAAAAATAATATAAAATATGAAAAAAGTAATCTTATCGGTCGTAGCCTTATTGTTTTTCGGATTTGTTCAAGCACAACGGGAAGGAGGATTTCGGGTTGGCTTAGATGTAGGTTATATTCCGGCCAGTGGTGGTGCAGGGGTTTCTTTCGACATCGAACCTAAATATAACATCAAGGAAAACATGAATGTGGGTCTGCGAATTGGTATTGCCGCTATTGCCAGAGATGTTGAAGAGATTGGTAATACAACATTTGTAACAGCCACAGCAATTGGTTCTTATATTGCAACTTTTGATTACTATTTTCCATCGGGTAAATCTTTTGTACCGTTTGTAGGTGGTGGTATGGGATATTCTACAGCATTAAGTGTGAGAGCAAGTGAAGATACTGATGTGGAGGGCTTAGATCCTGATAGTGGATTTGGTGGTTTAATTCGTGGTGGTTTTGAATGGGGAAAATTCAGAATGAATCTAGAATACAACTTTGTGCCTAAAACACCACTTTATAGAGAAGGACAAGTAACCACAGGAGATATTTCTAACTCTTATTTTGCTGTAAACCTTGGTTTTTATATAGGTGGAGGAAAATGGAAAAAAAATTAATTTTAAATAATTTACAATTTAAAACCTTTCAAACTCTGAAAGGTTTTTTTATTTCCTTGAATCAGATTACATTTGAAACATGAACTGGCAAACGTATATAAAAAGTTTTCAATCCTATTTAAAAATAGAAAGAGGATTGTCGAAAAATACTTTAGCTAATTATACTTTTGATTTATTACGTCTGACACAATTTTTAGAAGCTAACGGAATTTCTAAAAATCCCATAAATATCAGTGAAGAAGAAATTCAACTTTTTATTTATGCAGTTTCCAAAGAAGTGAATCCACGATCCCAGGCCCGAATTATTTCCGGATTAAAAAGTTTTTTTACCTATTTAATTTTTGAAGATTACCGAACGGATAATCCGATGGAATTGATTGAAACACCAAAAATTGGCAGAAAATTACCGGATACACTTTCCATTCAGGACATTGATGCGTTGATAGCTGCCATCGATTTATCAAAAGAAGAGGGAGAACGGAACAAAGCAATATTGGAAACTTTATATGGTTGTGGTTTACGCGTTTCAGAATTGACAACCTTAAAAATTTCTGACTTGTTTTTTGAGGAAGGGTTTATCAAAATAACCGGAAAAGGAAACAAGCAACGTTTTGTTCCCATTGGGAAATCTACCGAAAAGTACATTAATCTATATAAAAATCATGTCAGAACACATTTGACGATTCAAAAAGGTCATGAAGATACTTTGTTTCTTAATCGAAGAGGTAAGCAGTTGACAAGAGCGATGATTTTTACTATTATTAAGGATTTAGCGGTTAAAATCAATTTGAATAAATCAATCAGTCCGCATACATTCAGGCATTCATTTGCCACGCATCTTTTAGAAAACGGAGCCGATTTGCGTTCCATTCAGTTGATGTTGGGTCATGAATCGATTACTACGACCGAAGTTTATGTTCATTTGGATCGTAAACATTTATCACAAATTGTAAATAAATTTCATCCGAGGAAATAGTTTTCAGTCTAGTTTAGGTATAAAAAAATGACTTACATTTCTGCAAGTCATTTTATATAGAATTTATTTTTTTAACTGACAACAGTGTCTACTTCGCAATATTCACTGCTCTGGTTTCACGAATCACCGTAATTTTTACCTGTCCGGGATAAGTCATTTCTGTTTGAATTTTTTGAGATACTTCAAAGGAAAGTTTGGCTGCTTGTTCATCAGAAACTTTTTCACTTTCCACAATTACACGCAATTCACGACCCGCCTGAATGGCATACGCACTTTTCACCCCATTAAATCCAAACGCGATTGCTTCTAAGTCTTTTAAACGTTGAATATAAGAATCTAAAACCTGACGTCTTGCTCCCGGTCTTGCACCTGAAATAGCATCACAAACCTGAATAATAGGAGAAATTAAATACTTCATTTCAATTTCATCGTGGTGAGCTCCAATGGCGTTACACACTTCTTCTTTCTCGCCATATTTTTCAGCCCATTGCATACCTAAAATAGCATGAGGTAATTCACTTTCTGTATCAGGTACTTTTCCGATGTCGTGCAGTAAACCGGCCCGTTTTGCAAGTTTCACGTTTAAGCCTAATTCAGCCGCCATGATACCACAAAGTTTAGAAACTTCACGCGAGTGTTGTAATAAGTTTTGTCCGTAGGAAGAACGGTATTTCATTCTACCCACCACTTTAATCAATTCCGGGTGTAAACCATGTATTCCTAAATCGATAACCGTACGTTTACCTACTTCAATAATTTCATCGTCAATTTGTTTAGTAGTTTTAGCAACTACTTCTTCAATTCGAGCAGGGTGAATACGTCCGTCGGTAACCAATTTATGTAATGCTAAACGGGCAATTTCTCTTCGAACAGGATCAAAGCAAGAAAGTATAATTGCTTCCGGGGTATCATCAACAATAATTTCAACTCCGGTAGCGGCTTCTAACGCACGAATATTTCGTCCTTCACGACCAATGATTCTTCCTTTTACGTCATCTGATTCAATGTTGAAAACAGACACACAATTTTCAACTGCTTCTTCCGTTCCTACGCGTTGAATCGTATTGATGATAACTTTTTTAGCTTCTTGTTGAGCTGTTAGTTTGGCTTCTTCCAAAGTGTCTTGAATATGAGCCATTGCTTTTGTTTTAGCCTCAGCTTTTAAGCTTTCAACTAATTGTTCTTTTGCTTCTTCAGCTGATAAACCGGAAATAACTTCTAATTGTTGCACTTGACTTTTGTGCAGTTTTTCCAGTTCAATTTGTTTTTTGTCTAAAATTTCAATTCGGTTATTGTAATCTGCAATTTTGATATCAAAATCATCTGCTGATTTCTTTGCTTTAGCTAGTTCACTTGAAACTTGAGATTCTTTATCTCTTGTTCTTTTTTCAACTTCCGCTATTTTTTTGTCTTTGGATAAAATCTCTTTTTCATGTTCTGATTTTAACTCTAAAAATTTTTCTTTCGCTTGAAGGAGTTTGTCTTTTTTGATATTTTCAGCTTCAACTTTTGCATCTTTTAAGATGGAAGTGGCTTCCTTTTTTGCGTTTTTTATAAGGTTGGAAACGTTGCTTTTTTCAATGACTTTTGCTATAGCAAAACCCGCTGCAATTCCAACAATTCCGGCGATAATAAGTAGTAATGTACTGTCCATTTGTTTTAAGGTTTATATATAAAAAAAGCCTACATTAGGTGATTGTATAAACTCGATAAGACAAGTTTTGAGCTAACTCATTGTTCAAGGATCCCACTACAAGGAGGGCATGCTTTAGTAATGAAGATTTGCTCATTCTAAATTGTTAGTGTTGAGTTTATCAAATAGAAACTAATGTAGGCAGTATCTTAATTAGTGTGTAAGAACGTATTTATTTTTCCAGATAATTGGCTAATAAATCATTTATTTTTTTCAGTCTCTCTAACGATTCCTGATTATCTTCCGTTTTTTCGATTTGTTTTTGCTCTAATTGCGAGGCAAACTGCAAGGCACACATGGCCAAAACATCTTGTTTATCTCTCACGGCATAATTTTGTTCGAATTGCTTAATCATCACATCAATTTTTTTTGAAGCACTTCGCAATCCTTCTTCCTGACTTGGGTCCACCGTTAACGGATAAACGCGGTCAGCAATTGATAATTTAATTTTAAGCTTTTCGTTCATGCTGTATTAATCAGATAACTGTGCAATACAGTAATCAATTTCACGAATTAATGAATTTATTTTAAGCTTCGTATCTCTTTTGTTTTCGTCACTGCCTAATAATGAATTGGCTATTTTGAGTGTTTCATATTGTTTTTTCAAGCTTTCCATCTCACTGGCTTGAATTTGTATGTTTCGGTTTGCTTTGTTTAATTCCTGTTTTAAATCTTGTATAGTTGTCTCTAAACCTTGCATTTTGCTTATCAGTTTGGAGAGTCTATTTTCAAGAGAATCAACAATTTCTACCATTTCACTCATTGGAGCATATATTCATTACACGATTTACAAAGTTAGTATTCCTAAACGATTAACGCAAATAAAAAAAATAAATTTTATATTCAATTTTTATTTCTCACTAACTGATGGTAAATCATTGAAATAGTATTTTTTAGCTTTGGTTTGAAATTTGCTATACTTTTTTTAAATTAGCAAAAATTCGAAGCCATGAAATACACTTTATTATTACTTTTTGCCTCAATCAATGCCTTTTCACAGGTGAACTATCCACAAAATGATTTTATTTCTCCTTTAGATATTCCTTTGCTTCTTTCCGGTACTTTCGGTGAATTGCGTTCTAATCATTTTCATTCCGGTTTAGATTTTAGAACACAATCAAAAACCGGTTTTAATGTTTATGCAACCGGAGATGGGTATATATCCAGAATTAAAATTTCCACTTTTGGTTATGGGAAAGCACTTTATATTACCCATCCAAACGGGTATACTTCCGTTTATGGACATTTGTTGAAGACTGCCCCTAAGATTGACGCCTATTTAAAAGAGCAACATTATAAAGAACAAAGTTTCGAAGTTGACCTTTTTTTGGGCGAAGGTGTTCTACCTGTAAAACAGGGAGAGATAATTGCTTTGTCCGGAAATTCAGGAGGTTCCGGCGGTCCGCATTTGCATTTTGAATACCGAGATTCACAAACTGAAAAAATAATCAATCCATTGTTTTTTGGATTAGATGCTAAAATAAAAGACACTAAAGTTCCGGTTGTGAACGAAATAGTGGTTTATCCCATCAGTGACGATGCTGTTGTGAATCAATCTCAACAGCCTATTTCTATTCCCCTATCATTACAAAAAGACGGAACTTATTTAGCCTCAAAAGTTTTAGCTAAAGGTAAAATAGGTATTGGGGTTAATACCTATGACGGATCGGATAATAATTATGGTAAAAACGGAATTTATAAAATGCAAACATATTTAGATGGAAAACCTGCTTTTGACATTGCTTTTAATACATTTAGCTATGATGAAACCCGTTATATTAATGCGTATATTGATTATTATCGGTATAAAAAGATGAATCAACGGGTTCAGAAAATGTATTATACCAAAAAATATCCCCTCAGTTTAATTTCTTCTAGTTTAACGGATGGGATTATTACAATTCCGCCTAATATTACGTCTATTTATAAAATTGAAATTGCGGATTTTAATGGCAATAAAACAGCAGTAACTATTCCTATAGAGTCTGCTGATCAGGAGGTTAAAATTCCAAAAGCAATAAAAAAAACGAATTATTTTATTAAATCCGATAACGAATATATTTTTGAAAAAGATAAGATTTCAGTATTTATACCTGAGCAAACTTTTTACGATGATTTTCATTTAAAATTTGATGTAAAAGACAAGGTTTTGTATTTGCACGATGATTCAACGCCCGTTCATTCCAATTTTTCTGTCACCTTTGAAGAGGATTCGATTCCTGACGCTGACCGTGATAAGTTTTTCATTGCCACCATAAACGGTAAAAAAACATATTATAATTCAACGAAAATGAAAGAAAAAAAATTTACAACATGGACGCGTAATTTAGGGGAATTTCGTTTAATAAAAGATTCTATTTCGCCTAAAATCACATCTGTTAACTTTCAGGAAGGTAAATGGTTAAGTAAACAAAATGATTTGCAATTTGAAATTACAGATGACCTTTCCGGTATTAAAACTTATACGGGTTACTTGAACGGAAAATGGATATTATTTGATTATGATTATAAGACCAATAAAATCACACACGATTTTTCAGATAATGTCGTTATAGAAGGACGAAATGAATTAAAAATTGTAGTAACCGATAATGTCGGAAATTCTACTATATTTGAATCACATTTTTTTAGAAGTCAGCAACCTTAAACCTATCTTTTGAAAACAAAACAAATTTTATTGGCTTTCCTGCTTTTTTGTGTTGGATTTGCCTCAAATGCTCAAACCGCCAGAATTAAAGGAATTATTTTAGATAAAAATAACAATCCGGTTGAGGGAGTCAGTATTAATTTTCAGGATAAAGGCACCGTTACCAACGAAAATGGGTTTTATATCTTAACAATTCCGGCGAATCAAAAAATCACTTTGGTTTTTACTCATGTTTCTTTAAAAAGAGCTACTTTAAGAATAGAATTAAAAACAAACGAAGATTATGAATATAATTTTCAAATGAGTGATTCGGATGAGCTTTTGGGAGAGGTCATCATTACTTCCGGAAAACAGAAACGAGTAGAAGGAATAACTTCAATTGAACCAGCCGTCATCAGAACAATTCCAGGTGCAAATGCCGGTGTTGAAAATATTTTAAAGACTTTGCCTGGTGTAAATTCAAATAATGAATTAAGTACGCAATATTCTGTTCGGGGAGGAAATTATGATGAAAACTTAGTTTATGTCAATGAAATAGAAGTCTATCGTCCATTTTTGATTCGTTCCGGTCAACAAGAAGGATTGAGTTTTACAAATACAGATATGGTGCAGAATGTTGATTTTTCTGCCGGTGGTTTTCAAGCTAAATATGGCGATAAATTATCTTCAGTATTAGATATTACTTATCGAATTCCAACTCATTTTGCAGCGGCTTTAGAAGCCAGTTTATTGGGTGGAAGTTTAACTGTAGAAGGAGTGAGTAAGAATCAAAAGTGGGCTAATATCACCGGGGTTCGCTACAGAGATAATAGTTTATTGGTTAACAGTCAGGAAACAGAGTCAAATTACAAACCTACTTTTGCAGACATTCAAACGTATTTGACTTATACGCCCAATGCAAGATGGCAATGGGGATTTTTAGGAAATATTTCTCAGAACACCTATAATTATGAGCCTTTGACACGTCAGACTAATTTTGGAACAATCGATGAACCGATTGCTTTACAGGTTTTTTATGAAGGTCAGGAAAAAGACAAATACCAAACTTTATTTGGGGCAATAAAAACATCCTTTACTGTAAATGACAATACTACCTTAAAGTTTATTGGGTCAGTTTATCATACACAAGAGCAAGAATATTTTGATATATTGGCTGCTTATTATTTAGGTGAAGTAGACAGTAATATTGGTTCAGAAACGTTTGGAGATGTAACCTTTAATCGTGGGATTGGTACTCAACTTAATCATGGTCGTAACAATTTAGATGCCTTGATTATTAATGCTGAAGTGAAAGGTTTTCACAAAATAGAAACGCATGCCATTGAATGGGGCGTTAAATATACCCGTGAAGACATCAGGGATAGATTAGTGGAATGGGAAGTAATCGATTCTGCCGGATTTTCAATTAATCCGCCTCGCGATTTTCCCGTAAATGATCAGCCTTACAACCCTTATACAGGTCCCTTAGTTCCCTATCAAGATGTTAGAGCAACTAATTTTGTAACTATCGATCGCTTTTCAGGATATGGGCAATGGAGTAAAAAAGCTACTTTAGGAACCAGTGAAGTTTGGTATAATGCCGGTGTACGGATGCAACATTGGCAAGTTTCAGGTGACGGCGTTCAATCTCAAGCACAAACAGTATTTAGTCCGAGAGCACAATTTGCTATTAAACCCGAATGGAATAGTGATATGGTTTTTAGAGTTTCCGGAGGATTTTATTACCAACCTCCATTTTATCGCGAACTGCGGGATTATGACGGAGTGATTCAACCGGATGTAAAAGCTCAACAATCCATTCATTTTATTATGGGTAATGACTACAGTTTCAAAATGTGGAACAGACCATTTAAATTGGTCAGCGAATTATATTATAAAACGCTTGCAGATGTAAATGCTTATACCGTTGATAATGTTCGAATTCGTTACCGAGCTGATAATGAAACGGAAGCCTATGTTTATGGTGCAGATTTTAGAATTAACGGTGAATTTGTTCCCGGAACGGAATCTTGGTTTAGTTTAGGCTATTTAAAAACAGAGGAAAACATTCAGGATAAAGGATACATCGCCAGACCATCGGATCAACGATTGAAATTTGGCGTACTTTTTCAGGATTATGTTCCGTCTATTCCAAGTTTAAAAATGTATTTAAATTTGGTTTATAATACAGGTCTTCCGGGTGGTTCTCCATCTTATGCTGATCCGTATGATTATCAATTGCGATTGAAAGATTATCGCAGAGCTGACGTAGGTTTCTCCTATGTTTTAACGGAAAAAAATGAAAGCAGACCTGAAGGACATTGGTTAAAACGTTTTAAAGACCTGTCTGTTGGATTGGAAATATTTAATTTGTTTAATAATCAAAATGCCATAACAAATACGTGGGTACGCGATGTGTATACCAAAACCCAATATGGTATTCCGAATTATATGACGACCAGAGTTTTTAATGTGAAATTGACCGCAAGACTCTAACCAAAGATTAAATTTTATATCTTTGGATAATAACTCACAATCGTATGAAGACTTTTATTAATGCTGTTTTATTGTTGATTTTAGTAGTAACTTTTGGTTGCAAAGAAGATGAAAAGGAGAAGCCAAAAGTAACTTATAAAGAATCGCCTGCACAAGTGGAAGTGAAAAAAGATACCACTCAAATCAAAATTGCTGATTTACCCATTCACATGGAAGGAACCAGCTTTTTGCTGCATCCTATTGGAGATGTTCGCGTTTATGATGGTAGTTCTAAATCCAGTTACGGTTCGTCCAGTACAAGTCGGGTTAGTTATTCTATATCAAATTATAATCGATTCGAAATTACCGGATACTTGAATAATATCCGTTTTCAACATCTAGATTCAACAGCAACAAGGCCATTAACCGATAAAATTGTTATTATACAAACCGCTACTTTTTTAAATACAATTGCGGAAAAAACAAAAAAACAGATTTTAGTTTATTCCATTTCTGATATGGATACTAACAAAGATGGAAAGCTGGATGCTAATGATATCAAATCGCTTTATATCAGTGAAATTTCAGGAAATCATTTTATGAAATTATCCCCTGATTTTCAGGAATTAATTGATTGGAATTTGATTGAAGCAAAAAACAGACTTTATTTTAGAACAACTGAAGATACCAACAAAAACGGCGATTTTGATAAAGATGATACCGTATTTTATTATTTTGTCGATTTAATGGATAAAGAATGGAAGTTAAACGAATATAAACCGTTTCATTAAATCAGAATATCACTTTCTAAATCAGATTTTTCGATTGAAAAATTAAAACCCAGTTGTTCCATTAACTGAATCACTAAATTTTTATACCAGTTTTCTGATTTCGGATGGATATAAATCTTTTCAATGAGTTGGTGAATATCGACATCAATTTTTAATCCTTCATTTATGACAATATTATTTTGAGTCACATCAGAAATAATGCGAACTTCGCGTTCGTATTGAAAACTTTTTCGTTTAAATAAAAAGGGGAAAAAAGTGTCATCAAACGGAATATATTCTTTTTTATAATCAATATAATTTACTTCCCCAATAAATTGAGTTGTTTTAGTCTCCGGTTTCAAGGCTTCCTGTAATCTTTTAACGGTAGATTGTATAGCTAATCCTTCGTTGTTTTTGGTGAAAATTTGCCACATGGCAAACGATTCATATTCATTGATGTGCCAACTACTAATCACAATTTTTTCGCGATGGGATTTATAATAATCTAAAAACTCCGGATTGTTTTCAGCAATTTTTCTGATTTCTTCGTAGGTTGGCTCGCTAAAGGTTCCTTCGTATTGGTCTTCAAATTTATCCGACCTAGACATAAAGAGCTTTTTTGAAAGCAACAAATCCAAAAATTTAGACAAATCCAGGTATTTCCAAACAATAGTGTCCGGATCTTTAGGAAGGTTGATTGTTGGATTATGGATGAACATTTTGGGTTATTGGATTATTTAGATTATTCTTTTTCTTTTGGAAATTTTGTTGAATATTGACCTATGTAAAATGCTGTTAAAACCAGCATAAAACTGAATTTTCCGACTAAGTCTAATTTTTCAAAATGAGCCATTGCATAAAGAAACACAAAAGCCAGAATCATAAATAGTATTGTAAAAGTTTTTCTTGTCATTTTTATTATTTTATAATCTATTACCCTTGATCCATTTCCTATTCAAAACTCTGCATCATCACTAACTTCGAATACATTCCATTTTGAGATAACAATTCATCATGCGTTCCTTGTTCAACAATTTCCCCTTTTTGCATCACCACAATCAAATCTGCTTTTTGTATAGTAGAAAGACGGTGTGCTATTACGATGGAGGTTCTGTTTTGCATCATATTTTCCAGTGCAACTTGCACAAACTTTTCGCTTTCTGTATCTAGGGCAGAGGTGGCTTCATCCAAAATCATAATTGGTGGATTTTTCAAAACGGCTCGTGCTATTGACAAGCGTTGTTTTTGTCCCCCGGATAATTTTCCGCCTGCGTCTCCAATGTTCGTTTCAATTCCGAGCGGTAAATCATTTACAAATTCAAAGGCATTTGCAATTTTCAATGCTTCAATTATTTCGGCATCAGTTGCATTTTGCTTTCCTATTAATATGTTATTTTTAATGGTATCATTAAACAAAATACTGTCTTGGGTAACCAACCCCATTAAATTACGAAGTGATTCTAACTTGATGTCTTTAATATCAATATTATCAATTTTCACACTTCCTTGTTGTACATCATAAAAACGGGTTAATAAGTTGGCTATGGTGCTTTTGCCACTTCCTGATTGTCCAACTAAAGCAACCGTTTTTCCTTTAGGAACTTTTAAAGAGAAATTTTTCAACACATTTTCCTCTTCATATTTAAAATTGATTTTTTCTAGGGTAATACTTTCCTCAAAGGCGTTTTTTTGAATAGCTTCAGGCTTATCAACAATTGTATTTTCAACTTCCAATACGTCAAAAACCCGTTCTGCAGCCGCTAGTCCTGTTTTTACTTGGTATGATGCTTTTGAAATGGCTTTTGCAGGAGTTAAAATATTATAGGCTAAGCCCATGTATGCTAAAAAATGAGCCCCTTCTAAAATTGGACTACCATCAGCTAACTTACCTACCAAAACCATATTTCCACCATACCATAATAGGATGGCTATGACTACGATTCCCATGAATTCGCTTAAAGGGGAAGATAAATTGTTTTTTCTGCCTATACTATTCGAAAGTTTAAATAAACGTTGAATGGAATTGTTGAATTTACTTCTAAAATTTACTTCTGAATTATAGCTTTTAACAACTTTTAATCCGGCCAATGTTTCTTCTACGATGGAAATTAAATAACCGTTTTCATCTTGTGCTCGTTTTGATTTTGATTTCAAACTTTTACCAATTTTAGTAATAATAAAACCGGAAACCGGAATAAAAATAAAAACAAAAAGAGTGAGTTTGAAACTGATAGCTACCATGGCACCAATAGTAAAAAGAATGGTCATAGGTTCTTTAACCACTAATTCCAAGATGGAAAAGAAAGAATTTTTAACTTCATTAACGTCGTTTAGCATTCTGGCCATCACATCACCCTTTCTTTTTTCAGAATAATAGGAAATGGGTAAATCGATGATTTTGTCAAACATTTTATTCCTTAAATCTCTTAGAACGCCATTTTTGATTAGCATCAAATGGTTTAAAGCTAGATAGTTAAAGAAATTTTTTAATAGAAAAGTAGAAATAACTAAACTGACTACTAATAACAAGGCATATTGCGGACCATTCTCATCAGATAATTTTGTGATGTAATAATATAAGTAATCTTTTCCGTAGCTGGTTATTTCCCAAATCGATTTATAGGTTGGTTTTGAAGCTACTTTTTCTGCATTTTCAAACAAAACCTGAAGCATTGGTATTAATGTAATGAATGAAAGCGTACTAAAAAGAGCATATAAAATATTGAAAATAATATTCCAAACCACATTAGATTGATATGGTTTTAGAAAAGGAATTATTTTTTTTAAATTTTCATCCATTAGTTCAAATGCATTTCCGCGATGATGTTTTTAATTTTTTGGTCTAAAATTGCTTCTACATTTTTAAACAGCTCAATTGTATCTAGACTATTATTTACACTGAAATAAAATTTGATTTTTGGTTCGGTTCCACTTGGTCTTGCACAAATTTTTGTTCCATCTTCTAAATAATAAATCAGCACATTAGATTTTGGAATTTCCAACAGTTCTATTTCCTCAGTCATTAAATTACGAGCAGTGGAATTGTCATAATCTTCAATGCAAACAACGCGTTGTCCGTTTATTTCTTTTAAAGGATTTTCACGTAAATTAACCATCATTTGTTTAATTTCATTCGCTCCTTCAATTCCTTTTTTGGTAATGGAAATTAAGTATTCTTTATAAAAACCAAAATCAACATATAAATTCAGTAATTCTTTGTACAAAGTGCTTCCGGCAGATTTTGCTTGTGCAGCAATTTCACACACAAGCAGGGTAGCAGCCACAGCATCTTTATCGCGAACAGCATCGCCTACCATGTAGCCAAAACTCTCTTCGCCACCGCCTACAAATTTTTGATCAGGAAAATCTTTGATGAATTTGGCAATCCATTTAAAACCTGTTAAGCCCACTTTACATTCTACCCCATAAGCTGAGGCCAGTTCTAACATCATTGGGGTAGAAACTATGGTTGAACCGATAAATTCATTTCCTTTGAAGCGGTCTTCTCTTTTCCATTGTTCTAACAAAAAGGCCGTCATGATGACCATCGTTTGATTTCCATTTAACAATTTCATTTTACCCTCTGTATCACGAACGGCAACACCTAAACGGTCAGAATCCGGGTCAGTACCAATAACAATGTCGGCATTAATATTATCTGCTAAAGCTAACGCCATGGTCAGTGCTTCCGGCTCTTCCGGATTTGGAGACTTTACTGTTGGAAAATTTCCATCCGGTTGGGCTTGTTCTTTTACAATATTAACATCCGTATAACCGGCTTGAGCTAAAACAGCAGGAATTGCTTTAATGGATGTACCGTGAAGTGAAGTGTAGACAATTTTTAAGTTATCTTTTGCTGCTTTTGGGGTGTTAAAACTAGCATTTTCGATGGTTGAATTGAAGAATGCTTCATCCACATTAATGTCGATGTATTCAATTAAATTTTCATTTGCAGTAAATTTAATTTCATCATAGGCTAATGCTTCAATTACCTCAATTATTTCTTCATCTTGAGGTGGTACTAATTGTCCGCCATCTTGCCAATACACTTTATATCCGTTATATTCAGGAGGATTGTGTGAAGCCGTTAATACAATACCGGCATGACAATTTAAGTGTTTTAAGGCAAAGGAAAGTTCCGGAGTTGGTCGCATATCAGAAAAAAGGAACACTTTAATCCCGTTTGCAGAAAACACATCGGCAACAACTTTCGCTAATGTATCACTATTGTGTCGACAGTCGTAGGCAATAACAACTTTTAATTCTTCTTTTGGGAATGATTTTTTTAAATAATTTGAAATACCCTGCGTATTTTTCCCCAATGTATATTTATTGATGCGATTGGTTCCAACGCCCATGATTCCTCGCATTCCGCCGGTACCAAATTCAAGATTTTTATAAAAACTTTCTTCTAATTCTTTCGGAGAAGAGGTCATCATTTTTTCGATTTCTTCTCGTGTTTGAAAGTCAAATGTTGGGGTTAACCAAACGTTTACTTTGTCGAGGATGTTTTGTGGAATATGCATTTTCTTATTTTTTAAATCCTATTTTATTTCTTTCGATTTTTGGAGTAGTTGTCTTTTCTTTATCCATTAAATAATTTAAAATTTTATAGATGTCAGGAAATTGCTTTTCAATATCAGTGACTTTATCCTTAAGCTCTTTGTAATTCATTGCAAATTGCCTTAGTGAAACAAATGTTCTCATAATGGCAATGTTTATGGCGATTGCTTTTTCCGAATTTAACACACTGGAAAGCATGGCAACTCCTTGTTCTGTAAAGGCAAAAGGTTTTGCACCACCTAATTTACTTTTTGATGGTATCACAAATTGTGACACCAAATGTTCTATTTCACTTTCATTGAGTTCAAACATAAAATCGACAGGAAATCTATTGATATTTCTTCTGACGGCTTGTTTTAAAGTTCTTGTTTCGATTTCATATAATTCGGCTAAATGAAAATCGAGCATAACTTTTTGACCTCTTAATTCAATGATTTGTTGTTGGATGATTTCTAATTTCATGATTTTGGCGTTTATAAATTTTAAATGGCTTTTAGTTTTTAGTTCATATTTAATTCGTTTGAAATTTTATAATTTTCATTTGATTCTTTATTTCTTAGG
This sequence comes from Flavobacterium sp., assembly GCF_013822155.1. Taxonomy (GTDB): domain Bacteria; phylum Bacteroidota; class Bacteroidia; order Flavobacteriales; family Flavobacteriaceae; genus Flavobacterium. Next base: position 27,557 of record NZ_PNJW01000006.1, on the reverse strand, counting down.
ATTATTTCTCCTAAAAAACCGGCTAAAAATAATTGAGAACCAATTATCATCGTCGTTAAGGCAATGTAAAAGTAGGGACTATTGGTGACTAAATCGTATGGTAAATCATTATAAAGCCTATACAGTTTTGAGATTCCAATATAACCTGTCGCAGTGAAACCTATCAAAAACATCAAAACACCCCAAGCTCCGAAAAGATGCATGGGTCTTTTTCCAAAACGCGACAAAAACCAAATGGTAATTAAGTCTAAAAAGCCGTTGATGAATCGCTCCATGCCAAATTTTGTTTCGCCATATTTTCGTGCTTGATGTTTCACTACTTTTTCACCAATTTTTGAAAAACCGGCATTTTTGGCTAAAACGGGAATATAGCGGTGCATTTCACCGGAGACTTCTATGTTTTTGATGACCTTATTTTTGTAAGCTTTTAATCCACAATTAAAATCATTCAGTTGAACTCCGGATGTTTTTCGGGCTGCCCAATTGAATAATTTTGAAGGTAAATTTTTAGACATAACTGAATCATATCGCTTTTTTTTCCAGCCTGAAACTAAATCAAAATTTTGGGAAGTAATGAGTTCATATAATTCGGGAATCTCTTCCGGATTATCTTGCAAGTCAGCATCCATCGTTATTACTACATCCCCTTGGGCTCTGTCAAACCCTGCATGAAGAGCTTGTGATTTTCCAAAATTTTTGAGAAACCGAATTGCTTTTACATTTGAATTTTCGTTGGATAAAGATTCGATAACTTGCCATGAATTATCCGTACTTCCGTCATCAATAAAAATAATTTCGTAAGTAAAATTACTTTTATTCATTACGGAAACGACCCAATCATGAAGCTCACGAAGTGAATCTTCTTCATTTAAAAGAGGAATAACTATGGATAAATTCATTATTCTTTAGCAGAAGTTGGCGTTTTAAAAATCAGAGCTACCAGTAATCCCAAAACGGCATAGAAAGCAATTTGGAAAAAGTATGATTGGAATTGTGATAAAGGACCAAAATTATCTTTACTTTCAATATCGGCAATAGCCTTATTAATTTCAGCAGCCGGTACATTAAATTTTCCCATCATCTCTTTTGTCATGGTAATGACATTTTCGGTCAACACATTTTTAGCATCTGGATCTATTACATTAAACAGAATGATGTTGTACAAAACATAAATGGCAATTCCAACAATAATCGGTAAGATGAAACTTAAAAAAGCTTCTTTATAGCTCATTTGGCCTTTTAATGCTTTTTTGTTGGAAATAGAGCAATAAATGGCAATACCAATTATGATGACGAAATTTACTATTCCAACCCACCAATTTGTGAATAATGATAAATCGACAACATACATGGTTGTGGTAATTAATACTAAAATTACACCCATTATAATGCCTAAAGTAAAACCGTTCTTTTTGATACTATTTTCCATATTGTTTATTTTAAAGTACAAATATAACAATATTCCAATTATGGTTCAGAAAATCAAGATTTAAAAGACTTCAAAAAAAAGTAATTAAACATTTGATTATTAAAAAATAGTTGTAAATTTGCACACTTAAAAAAAGTAAAAGATTATAAACAAAAAGTTGTGTGTTATTTACACCTTTTCGTTGAAGAAAAGCTTCGGAACGGCATACAGCCATTAATAGAAAAAGATTTACACAAAATGAAAAAAGGAATTCACCCAGAAAATTACAGATTAGTTGCCTTCAAAGACATGTCGAATGAAGATGTATTTATTACTAAGTCAACTGTAGAAACGAAAGAAACAATCACACACGAAGGAGTTGAATATCCTGTGTTTAAAATGGAGATTTCTAGAACATCTCACCCATTTTATACCGGTAAATCTAAACTTATTGATACTGCAGGTCGTATTGATAAATTCAAAAACAAATATGCCAACAGAGCAAAGTAATTTTTGCCTCAAATTTTATAAGAAAAATCCCGAGCAATCGGGATTTTTTGTTTTTCTAAAAGTTTAAATTTTTAATTATTTTTGAATAAATCTTCTAAGGGTTTTAATTGTTCCATCCCAATATCTGATTTTTGAAGAGCAGAAAATAAAGTCATAAAATCTTCCGGATTCATTTTATCTCCTAATATCCTAACAACGGCAAATCCGTTTTCATTTTTATTACCGTATAAAACAAATTCTTCGATGGCATCATCTTTTCCAACAAAATAAACAGCAGCACCTTCTTTTCCGGAGCCAAATTTCATTAATTGTTGGTACTTTTCATCTTTTAAAATTTCGGTTACTTTAGTTCGTTCCGTATCAAATTTTACTTTGTTTTGTTCATTTGCTTTAAATGCTAAAACATTCATTTTTTTGAACGTTTTTAAGGCTTCTTGTTGTTCAGCAGTCAATGCATCCGGTTTTATATTTAAAATACTGGGAGAAACATCCACGGAAATAAAATCACTGGATTCGGTGTTCTCTACGAAATACTTTTGTAAAGATGGATTCTGGTCACAAGCTATCAAACTGACTAGCATAAGTGAAGCTATTATTTTTTTCATTTAATTATTTTTTAATGTTTTTAAAATTCGTTCTTCATTTTCAGAAAGAGGCATCGCATTGTTTGTTTCCCAAAAATTTTCCTTGTAATTCATCCCATTCGGATATAAACTTCGCTCTTTAAAAGCAGTATTTTTGTCCGGAATAACGGTAATGGTATCATCAAAATTTGTCACCATTAAATCACTGATAGACATCAGTCGGTCATTCATTTGACCACCAAATTTTATATAAACATCCAATAGTGTTTTTTTATAACTTGGAATATATTTTCCGTTTACATATTTATAGGACTGTTTAATCTGGATGTCATAAAAAGCATATTTAAACAATAACATATTGGTTATTTCAACATTTTTTTTGTGTTTTTCCGACATTTTTATATCTATATCCAGCACAATACGGTTAACAGGGTCGTACGTGATTTTGCCTTCTAATAAAACTTCTTCTACATTAGGTTTAGGAATTATATAAATTACTTCAATAGCATTTCCGTATTGGTCTTTTTTTGAACGGAGTTCAAAGTCATAATTTGGTTCGTTTTTTTCACTTAAGATACTTTTTTCAATATAATCATAACTAAAAAATCCATTTGCTGCTTTTTGAATATCAAAAAAGGAATCCATTTCTTCTAAATCTGCTTTTCCTTTTTTATCGATTTCATCAGCACCAATTAGTTGATAAGCCCTACTTTGATTCACAATAAGTTTTGCTTCCAGTTTATCTTTCTTTTTAGGTTGTAAATAAAAATCAATTAATCCGTCGGCAAATTTTGAATACTTATTGTTGATTTTTACAAATTCACGATAATAGGTTTCCAATTTTACACTTTTGTCTAATACTGTTTTAGAATGACTAATGATGCCGGATAAAATTGTAGCAACCGGTTTGTTGGTCACAATTACTTCTTCCAAAGCAATTTCGTCTATTTCTAGAAATACGGTAGTAAAAGTGGAATCAATTTTTGCCACTTCAAATTTCTTAGATTGATAGCCTAACGAACTAATTTCAATCGTCGTTACATTTTTTGGAATGTAAAATTTAAAGACACCGTCTTCATTTGAAATGACTCCTTGGGCAGTTTGTAAGGCAATAATATTTGCAAACGGAATGGATTCTTTGGTGGCATTATCCATTATTTTGCCTTCAAAAACAGTTGATTGAGCATTTACTGTAAAAAGAGACAAACCAAAAAAGAACAAAAATACTTTTCTCATTTAAATGATAGGTAAGGTGGGAACAACACGGTTGGAGACAATCCAGAATTATAAATAAAAAGACTTTGTCAAAAATTGATTTGACAAAGTCTTGAATTAATTATTTTTTTCCTTTGGTTGAAGCTTTTTTCAAATCATCACCACCGGGAAGATTCATTTTTTCGGTTAAAGCGGATATTTCATTTAAATCAAAATTTCCGGTCAGCGATAATAAAACGGTTTCTTTATCTTTCGGGCCACCTTCCATAAACATAAATAATTCACGTACTTCAGTGTCTTTTGCACCGGATTTCATATATATCCTAACATTTTTGCCGCCATCCGAAACCCGCATTAATTCCTCTAATCCGGCTGTTTTTAAATATTTATCAGCAGTCGTACGCATTTCAGCAGTTATTTTTGAATTGGACGTGACAAATACTTTTAAATTGTCTAATTTTTTAATCAGATTCAAATATTGTTGAGCTTCTTTATCAGCAGGATCCATTTTTACTTTGCTCATCATTTCAAACATTTTTTTGTTTACAATGATGGTACTAACTTCTTCCTGACCGTCAAATTTGTCAAAAACAGATTGACCAAACATGATGGTTGAAACTAAAAATACGACTAAGGTTGTTACAAATTTTATCATTTTTTTTATTTTTTAAATATTAGTTGTTTTGATTTTTCATATTCATTTAAATAGGCAATACTTTCAACGCCCTCGTTTACATTTTCTGAAAGCAAAGCCAAAGCCTTTTGTGTCTCTTCAAAGGCTTCTTCCGGACTGTCAAAACTTCCTAAATTAGAAGCCACTTGAGCAGGTGCGGGAGAGGGTTTGTAATTCAGATAAGCAAAAAGCCCGCCAAAGAAAACTAAACTTGCCGCAATTGCTATCCAGGCTGCCGAAAACCTTTTTTTTGTAGGTAAGGAAACTTCTATATTGAATTGTTCCTTCTCATTGACAGTAAGATAATTAAACAACGGTTTGTAATGCTCTAAATGAGCGGCTACTGTTTCAGTTGAAAAGTACTGTTTCAACTGTTTTTCTTCTGCAAGTGTTGTTTCTCCTTGAAAGTATTTTTCTATTAATTCTTCTATTCTAGCTAATTCCATATTGATGGGTTTTAGTCATTTTTTCTCTAATTGTTTTTCGTGCTCTTGATAAAGCAACTCGAATAGCTGTTTCATTCATGTCCAGCATTTTTGCAATTTCTTCGAAATCATATTGTTCGATATCTCGCATTTGTATGATTAACTTTTGTTGTTCCGGAAGATCATTAATTATTTTTTCAACCCAACTCCAGCTGTCTTGGTCTTCCATTTTTTGGTCTAAGCCTGCTTCTCTGTCTGTAAAATTGGTGTGTACAATTTTCAGGTTTGAAGCTCTTTTCGACTTCAATTGGTCTAAACAATAATTTTTAGTCATTGTCATCGCCAATGCTTCTACATTGTTATATTGCCCTAATCCATTTTTCTTATCCCATAACTTTACCAAAATATCCTGAGTAGCATCTTGAGCTTCCTCACTACTTACCAGCAATCGCTTGGCTAACCGAAAGACTTTGTCTTTGAATGGTTCAATGAGGTGTATAAACTCATTTTGATTCATCTATCAGGTTTTAAAGGTTGGTTATATAAGCAAGACGAATGAAGGTCTTATTTGTTACAAATAAATTAATTATAAAACTAAAGTTATTAAATTTACGTTCTTAAAATAAATAAACGCTATGAAATTTATTTTTAAATTTTCTTTGGGCATTTTCATTGCCTTTTTGGTTTTTCAATCCTGCGAAGATTATGATGATAACCTTGTGCCTTCTTCATTGGAAGTTAACGATTTTATTTGGAAAGGACTCAATTTATATTATTTATGGCAAGCCGATGAGCCAAATTTAGCCGATAATCGTTTTGCTATGCAGAGTGATTTGAATGTTTTTTTGGAAGGATACGAAACTCCTGAATTGCTGTTTGAAGATTTATTAGTAGCCAGAACTACCGATCGGTTTAGTGTGATTTTTAATGATTATTCAGTTTTAGAAGGACTTTTGCAAGGAACTGCAAAAAGTAATGGGGTTGATTATGGTTTGCGATACAAAACTGGGAGTACGACAGAAATTTACGGATGGGTACGGTATATTTTACCCAATTCCGATGCTTCTGCTAAAAATATACAACGCGGTGATATTTTTTATGCTGTTAACGGAACGCCATTAACGAGTAATAATTATCGTGATTTACTGAATTTAGAGGCTTATACTTTAAATTTAGCCGATTATAATGCGGGAAATATTACGCCTAATGGAGAATCCGTTGAATTATCAAAATCTGCTTATACAGAGAATCCTGTTTTTCAAATCAATGTGGTGGAAATAGAGGATAAAAAAATCGGCTATTTAATGTATAACGGTTTTTATTCCGGTTTTGAAAATCAATTGAATCAGGCTTTTGGTCAGTTGAAATCGCAAGGTATCACCCATTTAGTGCTTGATTTACGCTATAATTCCGGAGGCTCAGTCGATACAGCAACTCGATTAGCGAGTATGATAACCGGACAGTTTAACGCTGAAATTTTTGCCAAACAACAATGGAATGCAAAAGTGGAAGCCTATTATAATGACACCAATCCCAGTGCTTTGGTGAATCGTTTTACAGATGTTATTAATAACGGTAATTTAATCAATAGTTTAAATTTAACCAAAGTTTACATTATCAGTTCAGGGAGTACTGCTTCTGCTAGTGAATTAGTTATTAATGGTTTAAAACCTTATATCAATGTAGTTCAAATCGGAACAACAACAGTTGGAAAAAACGTTGGTTCTGTTTCATTGTATGACTCGCCAACCTTTGGGAAAGAAGATAAAAATCCCAATCATAAATATGCTATGCAACCAATAGTGTTGAGAATAACCGATAAAAACGGTTTTGGTGATTATGTCAATGGGTTAGAACCTACCATTGAACAAGCAGAGAATTTAGCTAATTTAGGTGTGATAGGTGATCAAAATGAGCCACTTTTCAATACAGCCATCAATTACATTTTAGATAACGGACGAATGGGACAACCATTTACTGAAGACAAACAAGTGTATTTTAAGGATAGCAAATCGATTAGAAAATTTGGCAATGATATGTATCTGGAAGAATTACCAGAAGGATTTAATCCCTTTTTACTCAAATAAAAAAAGAGGATATTAAAACGAACATCCTCTTTTTTTTATACTAATTAAAGTAAAATCCTCCCGGAATGACACCGACTGTTTCTTGGTTTTCCAACGTTCCGGTTAAAGAATAAATATATACTTTTCCATTTGAGTTATAATCGGCAGCATCGCCTACATATATTTTATTGTTGGCAATTGCAAAACTGTAAACCCCATAAACGCCTTGTTGAGTTGTGCTAAAAATTGGAGTAGAAGGAATTGTATTTACTTCAATTGTTTTGGAAAACACATTTGAATCTACCGTATAATAAAATTTATTATCATGAAAAATTAAATTTGAAGGATGATTTCCAAGTAAAAAAGGTAAAGCAGCAGTAACAGTATTTGTGGAAAGGTTTATTTTAACAAGCGAACCGGAGGTTTCAGGTTCAGCCCAAGAAGGTTTTCCGCCACAAAGCACATATAAGTCATTGTTTACCAAAACCATTGAATTTGGAACATCACCAACTTCTATTGAAGTTACAGCATTTGAACCGGTTTGAATGACTGAAATAGTATTTCCAAAATTGTAACCACCCATATGGGCAACATACAATTTGTTGTTGTATTCCAAAATACGTTCCGGTCCTTCAGCTACTGGAATTGTTGTAGTAACAGTATTTGTAGTTAGATTTACCACAGCAATATAATCGTCCTCATCGTTTTCGGCATCACCCCAATTGGTCACATAGGCATTGCCATTTGAAAAAGCAATGTACCTCGGATTTGATAATCCTGTGATAATAGTTGTCAAATGTTCTAAAGTGTATCGATTCACTACTTGAATGGTATTTGAAAGATTTACAACGATATAAGCCTTGTCGCCATAAAAACCCAAATCTTGTGCGGTATCACCCAATGGAACGGAAGGATTAACTGAACCAAAAGCATTGAATTCAAAAGTTGAAAAATCATTCGACCAAAAGGATATCGAACTGTTCCCACCACCAAAATTACCTTGATTTAGGATGAGTACGCCATTATCATAAGCTCCCAATGGTGCTGATACATCATCATCGTTTGTACAGGAGGCTAAGAACAATCCGCTAAAAATAAATAGAATTCCAATTTTCTTTAATTTCATCATTATAAATTTAAGGTTAGGTACAGTTTAAAATTTCGTCCCGGCATAGGTCGGGAAAGTACATTTTGATAGTTTTCGTTCGTTAGATTCAATACTTGAAACCCCAGTAAACAGGTCTTTTTTTTACCAAAATTGTAGTCGATTCCAATGTTTGAAAGTGTAAAATCGTCAAGCTTGTAAAAGTTGTCAGACGAGGTAAACACTTCTCCGGTATACATCCATTGGTAATAAGTTGTAAAACTTTTATAATTATAGGCCAGATTCGCATTTGCTTTATGATTGGGGACATAGGTGAGTTGTTTCTCGGTTTCATTGTTTTCCGAAACCGTGTATCCATAGCTAGTTGAGAATGAAAACAAATGCTTATCAATTGATTTTTTGGTTTCAAACTGTGCTTCTAGTCCATAATTCGTCACATTTTGCGTGTTTTCAGGTTGCCATAGTCCGCCTGAATTGGGAATCCAACGAATCATGTCTTTTAATTGGATTAGGAAACCGGTGAGCACAAACTTGGAACTTTTGTAATTGAATTCATTTCCTATTTCACCTTGAAGTGAATGTTCGGGATTTAATTCGGGGTTTCCGCTGCCTTGCCAATACAAATCATTGAATGTTGGAATTCGGAAGTTTTTGGAAAGATTGGCTTTGATTGTATAAAAATCGGTTAAAGCAAATGAAGTTCCTGCTGAGAATAAAAGTGGACTCTCATACGTGTCGGTCACCTCTTGTCGAATGCCCAATTCATAATCTAATTTGCTCGAAAGTTTGTGTTTCCAAAGGATGCTGCCGGTTCCAATTGTTCGGGTTTCGGTGAGCAAATCACTTCCTTTTGCATCACTTTGTGTAACATCTAAAAGTGTATTGATTGTAATGGATTCCGATATTGAATACAAAAAATCATGCTTTAAAAACAGGCTATTTACTTGACCAAAAGTATACGAGTCCGAATTTCTATTTTCATAGTATTTATATTCTTCGGTTATATAGGCTGCTTTTACTTTTGAGGAATACTTATTCTTGAAAAGTATCCATTCTAACATATTTCGGGTATTGAAATCTACATATTTGTCATCCGAATTTACCGTTATCGTACCCGAAAAATGCCGTTCTCCATTAAATAAATAACTGTAAAATTTAATGAAATTTGCATCGTTTATTTTGTGCCCAATACTAAAATTATAGCTCTGGTTGGCAAATTCTCCATTTTCATTCTTTTTATCGTAAACAATGTATTCATAGTCATTTTCGGAACTATTCGACGAAATACTGGCTTGAACAGCCCATTTTTCTGTTCCAATTTCTAATTGATAATTACCACCATAAGTTTCGAAACTCCCATAATTCAGTCGGAAAAGGTGAGAGGTTGCCGTATTAAACTTTAATTCAGAATTCAAATGAATGCTACCGCCAATGGCACCACTGCCGTAAATCACACTTCCTCCGCCGGTTCTGATGCTAATATTTGTGAAATCGGTTGGATTAATAGTATTGAAATCGGTTTGCCCGTTTAATTGTGAATTGATATTGATGCCATTCCAAATCACAGCCGTTTGTTGAGCTGTGGTTCCTCTAAATGAGGCAGAAGAAACCATTCCGGCTCCATTTTCTTTAAAATAGATAGTGGAGTTTGTCGATAAAAGGGATGTTAGCGAACCTTGATTTTTGTTTAAAATACTGTCGTTTAAAATAGTAACAGTTTGCGATTTCGAAAAGTTTTTTAATTGAGAATCTGAGACAATTACTTCGTTTAATCGAATAATTGAATCATTCTGTCCCCAACTAAATGAGTACAGTAAAAAAGCCAGCCAGCAATATAGATTTTTCCAAGTCATAATTTTCAAAACCTTTCTTCCCGAAGGTTTGATAGTTGTTATGTACTTGGCAGGTCTCCTGGCTTGCGTCTTGTTGTTGAACCTTCCCGTTCGCCGCGGCGAACAGTGGTATAAAAAGTGTAACAACAAGCTTGATAGCTCACAGTTGCGGGTACAGCTCAGGATTTTAGAAGTTATTGGAGTTAGTTTTCTGAATTCTGAAAACTATCTGCTGAACACGTTCTTTCACCTGATTCCCTTTTAATGTCCTGCTGAAAAAATCAACAGTGCAACCTAAATACGTGTGCAAAAGTAGTGGATTTTTGGTTTCGAAATTTAAAAATGGACTTATTTCTCTTTCTTATTTGACATTTTTATCACCAGCCAAACGAATCCTACTATAAAGTGAAGTAGAATGATTCCGCCAACGATGTACATGAATGTATTAGAATCTCTCATGGTTTATTTTCGCCAAATTTAGAATGCAATTATATATTCACTATAACATTTGTTAGAAACAACTACATTTGTAAAAAAAAATATCTAATGAAAATTCGTTTGCTTGCACTTCTTTTTATGTTCTGTTTATTTGCTTGTCAAAACACGAAAGTAAAGAAAACTGTTATTATTTCTTCTAAAAACAGTATTCGATATGCTAGCGGACTTTCCATTCAAAAGTTTAATCAGTATTCGGTTGTAACGGTTTCCAATCCGTGGCCAACGGCGAAAAAAAATTATACCTATATTTTACATCAAAAAGGAGTTGTACTTCCGGATAGTTTGCAAAAGTTCACAAAAATTCAAGTTCCTATACAATCAATTGTAGTTACGTCCACTACTCATATTCCGGCATTGGAATTATTAGGTGTTGAAAAATCGTTGGTTGGTTTTCCAAATACCGATTATGTTTCTTCCCAAAAAACCAGAGCTTTGATTGATGCGAAAAAAGTACGTGAAATTGGAACGAATCAAAGTCTAAATAATGAAGTTTTATTGGATATGCAACCCGATGTTATCATTGGTTTTGGTGTTGATGGTGAAAAGAAAACCTATGATCAATTACAACAAAACGGCTTGAAAATTTTATACAATGGCGATTGGACCGAGCAACATCCGTTGGGTCGAGCCGAATGGATTCAACTTTTTGGTGTTTTATTCGGTATGGAAGAAAAAGCAAATTTGGTTTTCAAAACCATTGAAAAAGACTATTTGGAAGCTGTTGAATTAGCTCAAAAAGCCCATTCAAAACCAACCATTTTCAGTGGTGCGATTTATCAGGATCAATGGTATTTGCCTCAAGGGAAAAGTTGGGCGGCTCAATTTCTAGAAAATGCTCATGGGAATTATCTTTGGGCAGCTTCCGAAGGAACCGGAAGTTTGTCTTTGTCTTTTGAAACGGTTTTAGAAAAAGCTGAAAAAGCTGATTTTTGGATTGGTCCCGGACAGTTTACATCCTTTGAACAAATTGAAAAAGCAAATCCAAACTATCAATATTTCAAAGCGGTTCAAAATAGAAATGTCTATTCTTTCAGTTCCAAAAAAGGTAAAACTGGCGGTGTCATTTATTATGAATTAGCTTCCAGTCGACCGGACTTAGTGTTGAAAGATTTAATTAAAATTCTCCATCCGGAATTACTGCCGGAGTATGAATTGTACTTTTTCGAAAAGTTGAAATAGTTTATTTATCATATTTTTAATGATAGTCTTAGTATATTTACACCTCACTTAATGTCCCTTAATTTCTTAATGGTTTAAATCAGTGTTTTCTCAAAAAAATAAAATACTCTTCTTGTTTTTAAGTTTCGCTTTAATCGGAATGTTTCTCCTGAACCTTAGTTTGGGTTCGGTTTCCATTCCAACCGATGCGATTTTGGATTCAGTAGTTGGCAATGAAATCAAAAGCTCTTGGGAAATTATTCTTTGGAATTTTCGTTTGCCAAAAGCCATAACTGCCATTTTTGTTGGAATGGGATTGTCTATTTCCGGTTTGTTGATGCAAACGCTATTCAGAAATCCATTGGCTGGTCCGTATGTGTTGGGATTAAGTTCGGGTTCCAGTTTAGGAGTTGCTTTTGTAATTATGGGAGCCGGTTTTTTACCTACTTTTTTAGTTTCTGATTACGGGATTGTCATCGCATCTTCCTTAGGTAGTTTTTTAGTTTTAATGGCTGTTTTGGTGGTGTCACAGAAATTAAGGGATACCATGGCTATTCTGATTGTTGGACTCATGTTTGGCAGTTTCACAAGTGCCATCGTAAGTGTGTTGAGTTATTTCAGCACTGCACAGGAATTGCAAAAATTCACTTTTTGGTCCATGGGAAGTTTGGCTAATTTGTCTTGGAATTCCGTACTAATTTTAGTCATTTGCTGTACTTTCGGATTGTTGTTGAGTGTTTTGAGCATCAAACCCTTGAATGCATTATTATTAGGTGAAAACTACGCTAAAAGTTTAGGTTTGAATTTTAAACGAACGCGATTCATCATCATTTTTGCTACCAGTATTTTGGCGGGAAGCATCACCGCTTTTGCCGGACCTATTGCATTTGTAGGTTTGGCAGTTCCTCATTTGGCAAAGTTGTTATTTCAAACCAGTAATCATTTTATTTTATTTTGGAGTACGCTTTTATTGGGAGCTATATTAATGTTGGTCTGCGATAGTATCGCCCAACTTCCCGGAAGTGATTATACGTTACCCATCAACGCTATCACTTCGATGGTTGGAGCTCCGGTTGTGGTTTGGCTATTAGTTCGGAAACGAAAAATAATGATTTAAAAAAACCTTAGTACCTTAGTGCCTCAGAAACTTAGCACCTTAAAAAAATGATTCTCCAAACCCAACATCTCTCCATCGGCTACTCTTCAAAAGCTCAAACAAAAGTGATTGCCTCGGATGTTTCTATTCAGTTGGAACAAGGAAAATTAATTGGCTTGGTAGGTGCAAACGGTATTGGAAAATCAACGTTGTTGCGAACATTAACCGGTATTCAAAAATCACTTTCCGGCACAGTTTTATTGAACGAAAAACCAATTGAATCGTTTGAACCTTTGGCTTTAGCTCAACAAATTAGTGTCGTGTTAACCGAAAAATTGCCGCCTAGTAATTTAACGGTATATGAATTGATTGCTTTGGGAAGACAACCCTATACGAATTGGCTAGGAAAATTAACAGAAGAAGATAAAATTCAAATTGAAAATGCAATTAGTCTGACCGAAATCGGTCATTTAATTCATCAAAAATATTATGAGATCAGTGACGGACAATTGCAAAAAGTTTTAATTGCACGAGCTCTTGCTCAGGACACACCGTTGATTGTTTTAGATGAACCGGCTACCCATTTGGATTTATTACACAAAGTTTCATTGTTTAAATTGTTAAAAAAACTAACGGTTGAAACGCAAAAATGCATTCTGTTTTCTACGCATGACATTGATTTAGCAATACAATTAAGTGATGAAATGATTGTAATGACTAAAGAAAAAGTGTTACAAAATCAGCCTTGCAATTTAATTTTAGACGGTACATTTTCCAATTTATTTTCTAGTGAAAATATTCTTTTTGATTCAGAAAAAGGAAAATTTATTATTCGATAAACTTATCTTTTAAGTTTAAAAATCCATTTCTATTTTCTATTTTTACTTTCTTCAAAAATAGAATATATGACAACTTCTTTTCTTCTTCTACTAACCTTCGTGCTTGCTTTATCTATTGGAATATTTATTGGTAAAATGCTTTCTACAGCACAATCGAAATCTGAAAAATCAGCTTTGGATGAACGAATAAATGGACTTTTAATTCAATTAGATCAATCAAAAAATCGTTTTCAGGAAGAGCAAAATCAATTTCTAAAACAAATAGAAAACGAAAAGAAGGAAAAAGAAGAAATTAGACGTGAGAAGGATTCTTTCTCCTTACAGCTCACCAAAAAAGAAGCTGATTTTGAAAATTTGTGGCAACGCAATAAAGAGCAAAAGCAAGAAGTAGAAGAATTACAGGAAAAATTCACCAAAGAATTTGAAAACTTAGCTAACAAAATACTCGAAGAAAAGACAGTAAAATTTACCGAGCAAAACAAAGAAAATCTTAAAAATATATTGTCGCCTTTACAGGAAAAAATTCAGCATTTTGAAAAGAAAGTTGAAGATACCCACAAGGAAAGTATTGATTATCACGCGGCTTTGCGTCAACAGATTGTTGGGTTGAAAGAAATGAATGAGCAAATGAGTAAGGAAACCTTAAACTTGACTAAAGCCTTAAAAGGAGACAGTAAAATGCAAGGAAATTGGGGCGAATTGATTTTAGAACGCGTTTTGGAAAAATCCGGTTTAGAAAAAGGAAGGGAATATGAAGTACAACAAAGTTTTACAACGGAGGAAGGCAATCGTGTTTTTCCCGATGTGGTGATTAATTTGCCTGACGGAAAGAAAATGATTGTCGATTCGAAAGTTTCACTTACGGCCTATGAACGTTATGCCAATGAGGAAGATGATTTGCGAAAAAGCACCTTTTTAAAGGAACATATCAACTCCATTAAACGCCATGTGGAGCAATTGAGTGATAAGAATTACCATGATTTGTACCAAATGGAAAGTCCTGATTTTGTGTTACTGTTCATTCCAATCGAATCTGCTTTTGCAATAGCGTTGAATGAAGATAATTCGTTGTACAACAAAGCTTTTGAACGTAATATTATTATCGTTACACCTACAACATTACTAGCTACATTGCGAACAATTGACAGTATGTGGACCAACCAAAAACAACAGGAAAATGCCTTAGAGATTGCTCGTCAAGCCGGAGCATTGTATGATAAATTTGAAGGATTTGTTACTGATTTGGTTAAGATTGGTAAAAAAATGGACGAAGCAAAAGTGGAATATGGTAATGCCATGGGTAAATTAGTAGAAGGAAAAGGAAATTTGGTAGGAAGTGTCGAACGATTACGAAAAATGGGTGCTAAGGCTAAAAAAGTACTGCCTGAAAATATTCTTAAAAGAGCCGGAGAAGAATTAGAGGAAGAGTGAAAATTATATAATCTTGAAAATCTATTTTAAGTAAGTTTTTTTATAAGTAAGAAAATTAATAAAATAAATTTATGCTATTTCATTTTTGCTTTATTAATCCCCATTTTTGGTGTCAAAAAGTCAAAACTAATTCATTAAAAATGTGAATCGTATCGTTTTTTTGTTATTTTTGATGCATATTCCAAAACAAAAAATGAAAAAAAATTACGCTTATCTTTTATCATTATTTATTGCTGTAACTTGTTTTTTTGTGACAGTTTCTTGTTCAAATGATGATGATTATGTTCCTGTTGAAGATGTTTTACCTGTTGCAACGGATGATAATGCAACTTATGCCTTAGCTGAAACAGTTGAAATTTCGGTTTTGTTAAATGATACAAGCGGTGATGATATTATTCCAACCACGGTTAGTTTGATTGGTGGAATTGACACGGATTCTAATACAACTTTAGATGAATTGACAATTCCGGGAGAAGGCGTTTGGACTGTTCATGCGTTGACAGGAGTTGTTACTTTTTCACCGAATTCTTCCTTTCAAAATAATCCTACTCCCATAAAATATACCGTTAAAGATTTAGAAGAAAATGTTTCAAATCAGGCTACTATTACCATCATAGCAGTTCAAACAGCTGATGTTGACTTAACACAAGTTCCTTATCAAAAACTTTCTGATTATAAGTTTTTTGCCGGTGAGATGAAAAATCAAATACCTTCTTTAGGGGTTTTACCTTATGAACCGGCTAGTCCGCTTTTTACTGATTATGCCCATAAAAAACGTTTTGTTTGGATGCCAAACGGTGTAAAAGCAACCTATGAAGGCGATGGAAATTTATTAGAACTTCCGGTAGGATCTGTTATTATCAAAAACTTCTATTATGATAATGTTCAACCGGGCAATGTGACCCGAATCATTGAAACGAGAATCATGATTCGTAAAGCAGAGGAATGGATTTTTGCAGAATATGTGTGGAATACTGAACAAACGGAGGCTTTTTTAGACATGAATGGAAGCAATACCAGTATCACTTGGATAGATGAAAATAATGTTACTAAAAGTACGTCATCTTACAGAATACCCTCTGGGCCACAATGCATGACCTGTCATAAATCGAATGAAGTGGCCGTTCCAATTGGTATCAAACCACAAAATATTAATTTCAACTATACCTATTCAACCGGTTCTAAGAATCAATTGTCAAAATGGATTGAACAAGGTTATTTGGAAAATAATTTACCGGGAAATATTGTTTCTACCGTCGATTACAGAGACACTTCTAAACCATTAGAATTAAGAGTACGCTCTTATGTTGATATGAATTGTGCTCATTGTCATCGTAACAATAGCCATTGTGATTATCGACCGATGCGATTTGCCTTTGGTGAAACAACAAACTTAGTAAACATGGGCGTTTGCGTTGATACTCAAGATATGGCTGGTTTCCCTTCAGCTTTAAGTAAAATTGTTACTCCTGGAAACAGCAACCGATCTATGTTATATTATCGTCTGAATACTGCGGATGAAGCCTATATGATGCCACTTATTGGAAGATCAATGATACATGAAGAAGGAGCAGCCTTGATTCAAGAATGGATAAATTCATTATCAGGACCTTGTTTATAAAAAACTAAATTAACTAAACTATACTAATATTAACCAAATGAAGAAAATTACTTATTTAATTCTTTTTTGCATAGGAATTCAACTTTCCAATGCACAAGATACATGTGCTTCTGCAGCAGTTTTGCCGGGAGCTGGGCTCTATATTGTTGACGCCGTTAATGGTTCTCAAGTTCCCGTAACTGTGTGTACGGCAAATGGAGCCGTACCTACAAATGCAGCTCCAAATGGGCCTAGAGGGAAATGGTATACGTATACTCCAACTCAAAATTATACTATTACAATAACAACGGATATAGCGGCTAATACACCAAGAGTAGATACACGCTTTCATGTATATACAGGTACTTGTGGAGCATTATCTTGCTATGCCGGTGATGATGATATGGGAAGTGGTTACTCTTCTGTGAGTACTTTTGTGGTTTTAGCAAATATTACCTACACTATAGCTTTTGATAACCGTTGGTCTGCTAATGGGTTTACTTTTCAATTGATTGAAGCTCCTTATCAAGAGCCAATTGCTAATCCGGTTACTTTTACAAACCAAGCTCTTGCTTCTGTTAATAGTCAATATAATATCACTGTGGTAGATATGAATGGGGATTATTTAGACGACATCGTGGGTGTAAATCAGGACAACATTCGAATTCATACTCAAAATGCCGGAGGAACTTTTACCGTTACCGATTATCCAACTTCTTCAGCAACAAATATGCCTTCTTGGAGTTTAGCAGCAGCAGATTATAACAAAGACGGTTTAAATGATTTGATGTATGGCGGTGGTAATGGTGTTACTTTTATGAAATCAAATGAAGCAGGAAATGGATATGATCAAAATACTTTTTCAGAATATGTTTTTTGTCAACGTACTAATTTCGTTGATATAAATAATGATGGTCATTTAGATGCTTTTTCTTGTCATGACGTTCAGCCTAATGTTTATTTCCTTAATGATGGTTGGGGAGGTTTTACTTTTTATCAATCAACGGTTACTCCCGGAGCTATTCTATTAGGAATTCATCCAAATGGAGGAAATTATGGTTCTATTTGGATTGATTATGATAATGATGGTGACCAGGATTTGTTTATTGCCAAATGTCGTGGTGGTTCAGGAACAGCAAAGTTCAATGAATTACACAGAAATAATGGGGATGGAACCTTTACAGATGTTTCTACTGCCGCTAATATGTATGATCCGGTTCAAACCTGGTCATCAGCATGGGCTGATTATGATAATGATGGTGACATGGATGCACTTATTGGTGCAAGTTCTACCACTGATGGAACTCATAAATACATGAGAAATAATGGCGATGGAACTTTTACAGATATTACAGCCGGTTCAGGATGGGATATTAACACGAGTACTAATATCGAACATATTGCTCATGATTTTGATAATGATGGATTTGTTGACGTAATGGGTGGTGGAAATAAAATCATGTACAATAAAGGAGATGGAACATTTGCTCCTTCCGGTGTTGGTTTTGGTGTAAGTCCAGTTGGGGATTTAAATAATGATGGTTTCATTGATTTTCAAACCGGTGCTACATTAAGAATTAGTAATGGAAATTCTAATAAGTGGATAAAATTAAATTTACAAGGTATTCAAAGTAACCGTAACGGTATTGGAGCCCGAGTAGAAATTTATGGAGCTTGGGGAAAACAAATCCGTGATGTTCGAAGTGGCGATGGTTTTAAATACATGAGTTCTTTGAATGTACATTTCGGAATTGGTCAAGCAACAGCAATTGATCAGGTGATTATCAGATGGCCATCCGGTCTTGTTGATACTATTGTAAACCCTTCTCCTAACCAAACTTTATTAGTGGTTGAAGGAGCTACTTTGAGTGTTAATCAAAATACTATTTCTAATTTTGTGTTGTATCCAAATCCAGCAAAAGACTTTGTAACCTTGAAAAGTTCAACAACAAGTTCTATAGTTTCTGTTGAAATTTTTGATTTGAACGGACGTAAAGTTTTAACTTCTGATGTGGTAAAAGAAACAATTTCTGTTCAATCTTTATCAGTAGGGACTTACCTTCTTTTGGCGAAAGACAGTGATGGAAATCTTTCTACACAGAAATTTATCAAACAATAAAAAAACTCAACCAAACTAAATTTTGAAAAAGCCCTCCTTTGTGAGGGCTTTTTTATAACTTTGAATTTCAAAAAATAATACAAACAACATGAACTATATACTTTTTGACGGACCGGTTCGCAAGGCACTTTTACCGTTTACATTTACTCGTCCGGTAGCAGACATTCGTATTGGAATTTTAACCATTCGTGAAAAATGGGAAAAATATTTAGGCTATACCACCACCACTATCACGGAAGACTATTTATCAGAAAAATATCCCATGGTGGAAATGGAAGAAAATATTCTAATCAATTCGTCCTTTCTTCCTAACGAAGTATTGGTAGAAATGATTAAAAGTTTAGAAAAAAATCAAGCCATTTTTAAAGGCGAAGAAGTAGTGGCTTTTTACACGAATGACACACAAGAAGAAGTAGATTTTGATACCTACGAAATCATCGATTACAACGAAGAAGGTTTACGTTTAGAACATACATGGGATATTTTCGCCAAAAATGATGCCGCCATACGAGAAGATTTTGAATTGTTAACCGAAGGAAGAACCTCGCAACCGATCCCAAAAAGCGTGAACGTCATTAATCCTGAAAATATATTTATAGAAAAAGGAGCCAAGCTCGAATTTGTCACGTTAAATGCCTCCATCGGGCCCATTTATATTGGGTATAATTCCGAAATCATGGAAGGTTCTGTGATTCGCGGTCCGTTTGCCCTATGTGAAGAAGCCCAAGTGAAATTAGCTACTAAGGTTTATGGAGCCACGACTGTTGGACCACATTGCCGAATAGGAGGTGAAGTGAATAACTCTGTTCTTTTTGGCTATTCCAACAAAGGACATGATGGCTTTTTAGGAAATGCGGTGTTGGGTGAATGGTGCAACATAGGAGCCGATTCTAATAATTCCAACCTAAAAAATAATTATGATGAGGTGAAATTATGGAGTTATGAAACGGAAGGTTTTGAAAAAACCGGTTTGCAGTTTTGCGGTTTAATGATGGGCGACCACAGTAAATGTGGAATCAACACCATGTTTAACACCGGAACCGTAGTGGGCGTTTCCACCAATATTTTTGGTAGTGGATTTCCAAGAAATTTTGTGCCGAGTTTCAGTTGGGGTGGAGCAGCCGGGTTTACTACTTACATCACTAAAAAAGCCTTTGAAACCGCTCGAATCGTTATGTCTCGTCGTCATGTGGAATTCACGGAAGAAGATGCGAGAATTTTAGAACATGTGTTTGAAGAGACTAAGAAGTGGAGGAAGGAGTAATTTTGCGGTTAAATCATCACTTTACTTTATAAAAAATCCCTCAATCCATTTCCAATTGTGATTAAAAACATAAAGAAGTATAAAAAGCACAATCAGAAACAACGTAACTTTTACAATAAGTTTTTTTCGTTCTAATTTCCGTTCAATAAGCATTTTTTCTCGGATGGATTCTAATAATTCTGGTGTTGCCTGAATAGGATCAACAAACTCAGACGTTTCGTTGGACGTGTTTTCCAAACGTTTTAGTTTGTCAATTCGATTGCGTTTGTTGTTTCTCGAACTGATTAAAGCATGCAACATTGAACCTTCTCCCGGCATTTTATTTCTTTTTTACTTTCTTTAAAGATAACAAATTCAACGGATTAATCCCCAAACCATCTACATTTTTCCTCGTAAACCGAGCTACTTTATCATAAAACAACGGAATAATAGGAGCTTCTTCAATGATGATTTTATCCATTTGTTGGTACAATTCAAATCGCTTTGCATCATCGGTTTCTAAAAATGCTTTTTCATACAAACCATCAAATTTGGCATTGGAGAAATGTGTATAATTCGGCCCATTCGGAGCAAAGTTTTTACTGTAAAAAAGCGATAAATAATTCTCCGCATCGGGATAATCGGCAATCCAACTTGCTCTGAAAAATGTCACTTTTCCGGTGGCAATCGCTTGTCGCAATGTTGAGGGTGGATTCACATCAATTTCAACCTCTAACCCAATTTTCTGCCATTCTCGTTGCAAAAATTCGGCAATATCAATGTAAGAGGCATTTGTGCTCAAAAAGATTTTTGGTTTTTTGATACCGGTTTCTTTGACATAATCTGCCACTAATGCTTTGGCTTTTTCAGGGTCAAAATCATAGCCTTTTTGGTTGTTAAAACTCGGCATTCCACTTGGAATTACTCCGCTTGTGGCCGGAATTCCCATGTTGTTTCGCAAATAGGTAATCATTTTAGCTCTATCAAATCCATAATTTAAGGCTTGTCGGATGCGTTTGTCTAAAATAGTTTTATCTGTTCCATCCATTCTAAAACCTAAATATTCCGTGTTGAGGTAGGGTCCGCTAATCAAATTGACATCGTTGGCATATTTCGGTTGTAATTCACCTTTTTGCGTTAGAATTTCATCTTTATACGATGGATCCAAACCGGAGATAAAATCAATTTTTCCTTGAATAAATTCTAAAAAGCCACTTTGTTTGTCGGGTAAAAAAGTAATCGCAACGGCTTCCAAATAGGGGAGTTGAATGCCTTTTTCATCTTTTTCAAAATAAATCGGATTTCTTCTCAACACTAATTTTACATTTTCTTCCCAAAATTTAAATAGAAAGGGTCCGGTTCCGATAGGGTTGGTTCTGAAATCATAATTCGGACTTTCAATAATTTCTTTCGGAACAACCGACGCATATTTCATCGATAATAATCCTAAAAATGCCGGAAAAGATTGGGTTAATTTTATTTCAACCAACGTATCATTTAATGCTTGAATCTTTTCTACATTTTGCAAAATCCACCCGCCGGGTGAAGCCACTTTTTCGTCTTTCAATCGTTTTAAACTGTATTCGAAATCAATGGCTTTAACTGTTCGGGTAGAATCTTTACCAAAAAGAATGTGTTTGTGAAAATAAATATCCTTTCGCAACACAAATTGATAGGTTTTTCCATCTTCTGAAATCGTCCAACTTTTGGCAATATCCGGCTGAATATGTAAACTGTCATCTAACTGAACCAACCCGTTAAAGAGTTGATTGCAAGCCCAAATGCTATTTTGGGATTTAGAAAAAGCAGGGTCTAACGTAGCAATATTGGCATACTCGTTATAGCGAAAAACAAGTTTGTCATTAACATTAGTTTGATTTTTTCCGCAAGAAATCAAAAGTAACGAGAAGTAAACTAGTGATAGATAACGAATTAATGATTTCATTTTTCCGAATATTGTGTGTAAATTTGCACTCTTTTTAATAGGGTAAATATAAGTAAAGAAACCCTTTTTCCAATTTTAGGAAATCAGAATATGACAGCAAACCAAAAAAAAGTCGCTTTTTACACGTTAGGTTGTAAACTGAATTTTTCAGAAACCTCTACTATTGCCCGAAACTTTCAACAAGAAGGTTTTGAACGGGTTGATTTTGAAGAAGTAGCCGATATTTATGTGATAAACACATGTTCTGTCACCGATAATGCCGACAAGCAATTTAAACAAATGGTTAAAAAAGCGTTGAAGCACAATGCGAAAGCGTTTGTAGCTGCTGTTGGATGTTATGCTCAGTTAAAACCGGAAGAATTAGCGGCTGTTGATGGTGTCGATTTGGTTTTGGGAGCGACTGAAAAGTTCAAAATTACCGATTATATCAACGATTTGAGTAAAAACGACATGGGTGAAATCCACTCTTGCGAGATTGAAGAAGCCAATTTTTATGTAGGCAGTTATTCGATTGGCGACCGAACCCGTGCGTTTTTGAAAGTACAAGATGGGTGCGATTACAAATGTACGTATTGCACGATTCCGCTTGCACGAGGAATTTCACGTAGTGATGAATTGGAAAATGTGTTGAAAAACGCCAAAGAAATTTCGCAACAGGGTATCAAAGAAATTGTGTTGACCGGAGTGAACATTGGAGATTATGGCAAAGGCGAATTTGGAAATAAAAAACACGAACATACTTTTTTAGAATTGGTTCAGGCGTTGGATGAAGTGGATGGCATTGAGCGTTTGCGAATTTCGTCTATCGAACCGAATTTATTGAAAAACGAAACGATTGAATTTGTATCGAAAAGCCGAACGTTTGTGCCTCATTTTCATATACCATTGCAATCGGGGAGTAATGAGGTGTTGAAGAAAATGAAACGTCGCTATTTACGTGAATTATATGTTGATCGCGTGAATAAAATCCGTGAAGTGATGCCCGATGCTTGTATTGGAGTGGATGTTATTGTGGGTTTCCCGGGTGAAACTGATGAGCATTTTTTAGAAACCTATCATTTTTTGAATGATTTGGACATTTCGTATTTGCATGTTTTTACTTATTCTGAACGAGATAATACTGAAGCTGCCGAAATGGAAGGAGTCGTTCATGGAAATGTACGTTCGAAACGCAGCAAAATGCTTCGCGGATTGTCTGTAAAGAAACGCAGGTCTTTTTATGAAAGTCAACTAGGAACTACTAGAACGGTTCTATTTGAAGCAGAAAACAAAGAAGGTTACATTCACGGTTTTACCGAAAACTATGTGAAAGTAAAAACCCCCTGGAATCCGGAATTAGTGAATACTTTACACGAAGTTAAACTGACAAAAATTGATGAAGATGGTTCGGTAAGAATGGAATTTGTGAGAGATATGGTTAGTATTTAGAATTTACCTCTCAAAAACAATCAATCTCCCCTCAATTTTCACACTCGAAAAACCAATATTTTCTTGAATCCATGTCATCGTTTTGGGATGGTAAAAGAAAACGTGTGTCGGATCATTTTTATACCCCCAGGAATCGAAGTTTTTTGATTCGGAAAACAAATCGGTTTTGCAGTATAATTTTCCACCGGGTTTCAAAAGATTGAAAAGTAATTCAAATTCTTTTTTGGGATGGTGAAAATGCTCAATCACTTCACAACAAGCAATGTAATCGTATTTTTGTGTTAAAGCTTCCGAGTTATCCGCAAAAAAGGGATCATATTCCTGTATGTCATAGTTATTATCACGCAACATTTTTGTGATAACAGGTCCGGTTCCGGAACCAAAGTCCAAACCCTTATCTGTTTTTTTGAAATCGTTAAGAATACTATCTACAATTGGAGAAACAAATGATTGGTAACGAATGTCGTTCACATCATTATTATGTAATTCATAATGTTTTCTTTCCTCTATTTCTGAAATGTAGTTTTTATCATCTAAGAATACGGAAAAGCATTTGGTGCAAAAATAAAATTCACGCGATTTTTGACTGTAGAAATGGTTAGAAGGATGATTACAAAGTGGACATTTCATTATTATAACTTAATTCCCGGAGGAAGTAATTCCTTATAAGCTGGATTTTTTCTGAAAAAATGAGCCAATTTAGGGTGAGTTGGAACCACTTTAAACTTTCGTTCTACCGCAATGGAAAGTACTTCTCTAATAAAATCTTCAATGTATTCATTCGATAAATTTTCAGGTTGATTGAGTTTTGTCAAAAATATTTTTCGTTCCTGAATTGCATATTCCATTACCAATAATCCAAATTCTGTTGGTGTTTCAAAATGTCTTAAGAGTAGATTGTCTTTAATTTCCATGGTATTTCAATTTTAATCGATAAAAGCATTTAGAAAAGATACATGTCGAATAAAAATGCATTACAAATGTACGGTTTTTAATTTTTTTAGGGATTAGCAATGCCCGTAAATCTCAAACATTTAACATTTAAGGACTATTATTTAATACTAATTTATACTGATTTTTAGAGATTAGCCTTAATTTTAAACCCATTAATTTAATTCATCAATGGAAAAAATTCCTGTTTATTTTATGCCTGGTTTAGCGGCCAGTACAACAATTTTTGAACGGATACATTTGCCTGAGGAAACCTTTGAAATCTTTTTTTTGGAGTGGGTAATTCCAACTAAGAATGAAACTTTGGTGATGTACACCACCCGATTAGCAAAGGAAATTGTTCATGAAAATCCCGTATTAATTGGCGTATCTTTTGGGGGCGTTTTAGTTCAGGAAATGGCAAAAATTATTCCCGTTCGAAAAACGATTATTATTTCCAGTGTCAAATCGAATCAGGAATTTCCAAGGCGAATGAAAATTGCGAAAGCCACTAAAGCTTATAAATTGTTGCCCACTGGATTAGTCAACAATGTTGAAGGATTGGCGAAGTTTGCTTTTGGAGATAGTATCAATCAAAGGCTTAAATTATATGAAAAATATTTGAGTGTAAGAGATAAATCCTATTTAGATTGGGCTTTGGAATCAATAATTTTGTGGGATAGAACCATTGAAGACAAGAATGTAGTGCATATTCATGGTGATGCAGATGATGTTTTCCCGATAAAATATATCTCCCATTGTCACGTTGTCAAAGGAGGAACACATATTATGATATTGAGTAAATACAAATGGTTGAATGAAAATTTACCAAAAATTATTTTAAATGAATGATGAGTTGGATTGATTTTTGTAGTTTTACCATAACCAATAAAAAAAATAGAAAATGAAAAGGATTAATCAAATTATAATTGTGCTCGTTTTATTCGGACTGAGTGGAATATTTATTTATTCAACTTCCAAGAAGACAATGGTTAAGGATAAAGTTGAATCGTATGCTTTACCTAATCAAATCGATTTTGCAGGTGAATCTACCCCTTTAAATTTAGTAGACGTTCGTGAGCGATTGGATCGTGAAATGTTGATTAATACTAATTTACATTCTACTACTACACTAATATTGAAAAGGGCAAATAGGGTATTTCCTGTAATTGAACCAATTCTGAAAAAATATGGTGTTCCAGATGATTTTAAGTATTTAGCTGTCATTGAAAGTGGCTTAGTAAATGTGGTTTCCCCTGCGGGAGCAAGAGGTGTTTGGCAGTTTATGCCTGAAACAGCGAAAGAAAAAGGCATGGAAATAAACGACTTGGTTGATGAACGATATCATTTAGAAAAATCAACTGAGGCAGCGTGTCGCTATCTATTAGATGCGAAAAATAAATTTGGCAGTTGGACATTAGCTGCTGCTGCTTATAATGGAGGGATGGGCGGCATTAATAAACAAATGGAAAGCCAACAAGTTGGTAATTACTATGATTTGTTATTAACAGAAGAGACTTCTCGTTATGTTTTTCGGATTTTGGCTTTAAAAGAAATTATGAAAAATCCTGTAAAATATGGATTTGACATACCGAAAGAGCAGTTGTATTTTCCAATAGAAATTAAAAAGATTCAAGTAGATACAACCATAACTGATTTAACTTCATTTGCCAAAAATATAGGGATTAATTATAAAATTTTGAAATTGCATAATCCATGGTTGCGAGACAGACGATTGGATAATAAATCCCGAAAAGTATACACATTGGAAATTCCAACAGAGGGTTATTAATTTTTTGACAAATGAAAATGACTACAACAACCCTTATTCTGTTGCTTTGTATTGGGCTTTTAGCAGGAATCCTAAGTGGATTAATTGGTATTGGTGGTGGAATTATTATGATCCCTTTGTTATTACTTTTAGGATTATCACAACACCAAGCCCAAGGTACGAGTTTAGCAGTTTTGGCAGTTCCGGTGACTGCCTTAGCGGCTTTTAATTATTATAAAGAAGGCTATGTCGATTGGAAATATGCTGCTTTAATAGCTGTTTTTTTTGTTATTGGAGGTTATATTGGCAGTAAATTTGCCCTTCAAATAGATGAAAAGGTGCTAAAAAAAATATTTGGTTTTGTACTCTTATTAGTGGCTGGGAAATTAATTTTCGGAAAATAAGTTTATTGATTTACTAGAAACTCTTTTTTGTTTTGGATACTTGTTAATTGAGAAATACGTTCTTTAAATACAGCATAATTCATTTCATACGCTTTTTTATTAGGTGTTTTTAAAGGAACCGAAGCAGCACCTCTTTTAATATCAATTATTTGTAAATTGGAATCAATTAGATAACACGTTGGAAAACCTAGTGTTTCCTTCATGTTTTCAACTATTTCATTATCATTTTTATAGTTTTTGTGGGCGTAACAAATTTCAATTTGACCACTTATCTTTTTGGAAAATTTTTTAACTTCTTGTTTTTTACCCCATACAATGACCACAAATTCTATTTCTTTATGAAATTCTTTAGCCAGTTTATTTAACGCTAAAATTTCTCCTTTTCCCGGAACACACCAAGCAGCATAAGTAACTAAAAAAATTGGTTTTTTAACTTTACTCATTTTAAGTTTTCTGTCAGAAACCCTTTTTAAAGTAAAATCATTGAATTTGGAACCTATTAATTGATTTTGAACTAAGCTGTCAAATAAAAATTGTCCTCTTTCAAAATCACCGGATTTATAGGCTTTATTGCTTTGTTGCTTAAATTTTGAAAAGTTTGTACGGATTGCATCGGAGAAGAGTCGCTCATTTTCTTGTCCGAAAAGAGGGAAGAATTGACCTAAAAATAATAATATGACTAATAAATTTTTCATCTGATTAGTATATTAACAACTCAAATGTATAAAAACTTTTCAACAAATCCATATTTTTTTCAAATATCTCATTGATAATTAGAGTAATGCCAAAGATTTGTCTTCAATTAAGTTTTAAGTTGGGCTGTTTTTAATTACAAAAATGGCAATCCAATATTTTTTGTTTTCCATCATCATAGCTAAAATTATCACTGAAATTTTTGAAAAAATAAATTTATAGTAAAATAGAAATCATTAAATTATACTAATAAGGAATTGTTACTAAATCAAAAATTTTATCGAAATAAGTGATAAGTGTCTCATCAAATTATCGAAATCGAGTAATTTAAGTCTTCAAAAAACTATACATTACCACATCAAATGAATAAATTCTATATAATGAATAAATTATTTTTTAATTTTTGAATATCTTTTATTTCTATATATCATATAAGGTTAATTTATTTAAACATCTTGCTAATCATAATTTATCCGTTTTGTAAATCAACAAAATAAATTACTAATAGACTCTAATCTTTTGCGTTTAAACTTATTTAGCTAGAAAATTTTAAATATCAGTATTTTACCTAAAGCAAGATTTTG